>WHTV01000069.1 GCA_009377535.1 Kiloniellaceae bacterium | reverse complement strand
ACGAGGTCCGGGACCGGCAGGATGGCGCGGCGCTCGCGGGCCAGCAGGCCGGCGTTCTCGTGGATGTTGCGCAGGAAGAAGGTGACCCGGTGGCCGCGCGTCTCGAGGGCCCGCACCAGCGGCATCAAGCGGTGCACGTGGCCGTGGCCGCCGCCCAGCTCGTAGCCGACCAGGATATGGGACATGGAGCGTCTTTCCCCTGCCTCAGGCGCGCGTCTTTGCCGGCTTCTTGCGGGCCGCCTTCTTCTTGCCCGTGCCGGCCTTTTCCGCCTTCTTGGTGGCGGCCTTGGCGGGCGCTTTCTTCGCCGGGGCCTGCTTCGCCGGCGCCGCCTGCGGCAGGCGGTAGGCCGGCTTGCCCGGGGTGGTGCCGGCCAGCGGCCGCTTCCCGGTGATGAGGGAATCGATCAGCTTGAACTGCGCGGCGAGGCAGTCCTCCAGGTCATAGGTCTGCAGGATGGTGCTGCGCGCCTTCTTGCGGATCGCCGCCATGCGGTCCTTGTGGTCGAGGACCTCGTCGACGCGGTCGGCGACCGCCTGGAAGTCGAAGAAGTCGACCAGCAAGCCGTTCACGCCGTCCTCGATCACCTCGGTGACCGGCTGCGTGGCCGAGGCCACGACGAGACATTCCGCAGACATGGACTCCAGCATCGACCACGACAGCACGAAGGGATAGGTCAGATAGACGTGGACGCCGGAGACCTGGATGACCGACAGGTAGGTGGAGTAGGGCACGCGGCCAAGGAAGAACACCCGGCTGAGATCGAGCTCGACTTGCTCCAGCATCTGCTTGCGGTAGGTCTGGCCGTTGGGCAGCGCGCGGCCATAGCTGATCTCGTCGCCGCCGACGATGATGATGCGGGCTTTCGGGCGGCGCTTGAGGATGACCTCGGCGGCGCGCATGAACTGGGGAAAGCCGCGGTAGGGCTCCAGGTTGCGCACCACGAAGGTGATGATCTCCTCGCCCTGGCGCAGGGTGGTCACCGCGCCATCGGTGTTCTTGATCTCGATGCTGGCGTCCGGGTTCGGCGTGCAGACCTTGGTATCGACGCCGTCGTGGATAACCGAGATCTTGTACTGGAATTCCGGCGGGTACTGCTGGAACTGCCAGTAGGTCGGGGACATGCCGGCATCGGCCAATTCCAGGCCCATGAACTGGATGATGTTCTTGGTGCGGATGCGGCAGTGGGTGTCCAGCGTCACCGGGCTCTCCGGGTCGAAGCCGACGTCGGCGCCGACCGCATGGTAGTAGAACTCGAAAAAGCCGAGCAGCGGCGTGTCCGGGTAGACGTCCTTCAGATAGAGCGTCTCGCCCCAGCCGGGATGACCGATGATGATGTCGGGCACGAAGCCCTGGGCCTTGAGGGCCAGGGCCTTACGAGCGACCTCCTGGGCGTGCAGGATGCCGCGCTCGGCATCGCGAATGTAGCGGTGGGTCGATTCCGCGGGCTCGCGGTTCGGCTTGTAGAGCACCTTCTTGACGTTGGGCAACTCCAGGCCTTCGCGCTTGGTGATGAAGACGACGGTATTGGAGGCATCGTCGGCAAGCCGCTGGCAGATGTGCTTGTACTGCCCCGGCATGTTCTGGTGCACAAAAAGATATTTCATGAGTCCTGGCCCAAAGGTCGGCCGCATACCTGGCCAAGCAGATGAAAGACTGGGAGTGCTTATTCCAGTTAAGCGAAGTTACTCAATTTTCAGTGAATCCCGCAGGACGGGGCCAGGCGCCGGCGGCGTCTCCGGGGAGCGCGCGCCGTGCCCCTGCCGGTCAGAGGTTGGACAGCGCGTCGTCGAGCTCGTCGCCCTTCTTGGTCTCGTTGTCGTGGCGCGCCTTCTCGGACTGGCGTTCCTGCAGTTGCTCCAGCGCCTTGGCGAGCTGCAAGGTCAGGTTCTTCAGCGAGCCGACCGGCATCAGCAGGGTCCCGGCACTCTGGGAGCTGAGCTCGGCCTTTTCGTTCTTGCGGCGGAGCTGCATGAGCTCGATGCGCACGACGCCATTGGACACGATGATGGAGCCGGTGCCGTCAGCAAAAATCTCCGTCATGAAGTTCTTTCCTTTTGTCGATCACTCGAAATTTCCAAGGGCACGCGAAATGATGCGGGCGCTCGATGTGACGATGCGGTGCCGCGGCTCTCAATGAGACGAAGCGGCCTTGCCGCCGATGCTTGCCTGCGGACCCTGGATATCAGGCTTGCCGCCGACAATCCAGGTTGCTTGCAAGCGGTATGGTTGTACGCCGGAGTCACGGCGTCGAGGCACGCAGCAGATGACCCATCACCTCGACCGAAGGCTTGCCGCTGGAGGCATGGCCATTTTCCGACTGGAACCGGCTGAGGGCCGAGTTGCGCGCGCCGACCGAGGCGCCCCCGGACGCCAGGCGCAGATAGCCGAGCTTGGCGAGCAGGCTGTCGATTGTTGCCACCGGCACCTGCGCGGCCGGGCTGTCGGGTCCGGGCGCCTGGCCTGCTGCCCAGCGCGCCGAGGTCGCCGCCAGGGCGCGCACCGCTTCGCGCCTGCCCCCGTCGGGGTGGAAGACGCCGG
Organism: Kiloniellaceae bacterium; assembly: GCA_009377535.1. GTDB lineage: Bacteria > Pseudomonadota > Alphaproteobacteria > Kiloniellales > Kiloniellaceae > Pelagibius. Next base: position 20,748 of record WHTV01000069.1, on the reverse strand, counting down.
CCGAGAGGACGCCCCCGAGATGAGTCGTCTCCTTGAGGACCAGGTCTATGGTATGCAGGCCGAGGGCGTAGAACACCCCATCGGCAAAGAGCAGCAGCGGCGAGCCCGAATCGCCCTGGACCACGTCGCAGTCGTGCATCAGCAGGCGACCGGCCTGGGCGATGCCGGCAATAGCGCAGGCCCAGCCGGCAGTCATGATGTGTGACAGGTCCCGGCGATAGCCGGCCTGGAGCAGCAGCGCGTCGCCGGCGGCGATGCGCGACATCATGAGGCTGTCCAGCGCCTTGAGGCCGAGCCAGCCGGCCTGGCGGCCGAGCGGTTCGGCCAGCGTGAGGATCGCCCAGTCATTGGATGCCGCTTCCAGGTCCGGCTTCGGCACGAAGACGAAATCCTGCGGCCGGCTGTAGCTGACGATCTTGGAATGCAGGATGAAACGGTCGCGCTGGTAGCCGGCAATGAAGTGCAGCTCGATGGCGCCGCGCCAGCGGCCGACGACCGGGTCATAGAGGCAGTGCGCCGCAGTCAGCACGTGGCGTTCGCTGATGAGGAAGCCCGTGCAGTGGCCGCGGCCGCCGGCATTCACGCGGCCGATGGCGCTCCACGGATACTCCATGGCGTTGACCTCGACGCGGTGCTCGCGCGTCTCGGCAGCAGCCGGGCCCGCCAGAGCCAGCAAGACGACGGCCATGAAGCCGAGCAGGGCACCCGCGGCCCCCGGGCGACGGGGGACCTCCCGGCGGCGCCCGCCCGGGTCAGCTTCCTGAGATGCCTGCAATGAGCTTTTCACCGGATACCGTCGCCACCACCTGTTTCAGGGCCTCGACCACGCGAGGATCATAGCGTGCCAAGTTGTGCGCGAGGATATCCAGCACGGCCTCAGGCGCAAGCCCGCTTCGGTATGAGCGCGGCTCGAGCCGTGCGCAGAATACGTCGCAAGCGCCGAGAATGCGGCCGGTGAGGGAGATCGCGTCACCGCTGAGGCGGTTCGGATAGCCCTCGCCGTCGAGCCGCTCGTGCATCTGAGAGATCGTCTCGACCACCGGCAGCTCGAAGTCGATGCCCTGCAGAACGTCGATGGCGTGGCTGATGTGCGACTCCATCTCGGCGATCTCTTCCGCCGTCAGGCGCGTCGGCTTGGTAAGCAGCTCCTTGCGAATTGCCAGTTTGCCGATCTGTGAGAGGTTGGCTGCCAGCTCGAGCGTCGCCAGTTCTTCCTCGTTGCAGCCGAGCTGCTTGCCGACGGCGAGGGAGAATTCGGCCACCCGGCGGGAATGCCCGGCGAGGTAGGGATCGCGCAGCTCTATGGCGCGCACCAGGGCGGTCACCATCTGCTGGATCGCCCGCTCTTTCTTGTGACGCTGTTCGACCAACTCCGTCACATCGCGGGTGACCGAGACAATGCCGCTCGTTTCGCCGCTGGAATCCAGGAAGGGGGCCTTGGAAATTTGCAGGTAGCGCCGCTCGCCGTCGAGATAGACCTCCTCGTCGGAAGTCACGGACTCGTGGCTGCTGAGGACGCGGCGGTCGCTGATCGCGAGGCGTTTGGCCGTGCCCTGGCCGAAGATCGCCGCGTCGTCGAGGCCGACCAGCGCCGCCGGCTGACGGGACACCGCCCTGGCAAAGGCCGGATTGGCGTAGCGATAGGTGCCATCGGGCGCCTTCAGGCCGATGAACTCCTGGATCGTGCCGTTGATGCTGTCGAGCAGCTGCTTCTGGGTCTGGATCCGGTTCGCCAGCACGCGGTACTGCTCTGCCAGGGCGCGGTCGTGCAGGCTGGCAAGGCGCCACCAGAAGGCGCCGAAAGCGATCGCCACGGCGATCACCACCAGTGTCGCGATCGCCGCCGCCGCCGCGGTATAGGACGACAAGGGGCGCTCCGCCACCGCCACCTGAACCTCCTCCAGCACCCACCAGGTCGGGCCGGACACCATGGCGCCGGCAGAATAGACCGGTCCCAAGCCGCCAAGGGAGGCGCGCCGGGCAAAGGGGATCTCGCCGGCGGCAAGATCGAAGTTGGCGATGGCGACGGGCGCGACGGCGTTGGCAGCGCCGGGTTCGATGCGCTGCAAGCCGCCGTCGCTCAATTGGACCAGAACGCGCCGGGTACCGGGGCTGGCGAGGGGATCGACCGCCAGGAACTCGGAAAGGCCTGCGGTCAATGGCGCGACCAGCACCAAGGACGCCACCGGCTGGCCGCGTCCGGGTTCCACCTGGACCGGATAGATCGGGACGGCCAGGTCCATGACCAGCCCGGCGGACATGCTGCGTGCCGAGCCGTAGACCGTCTGGCCGCGCGCGATGCTGTCGAGCGCCAGGTCGCGCTGAGGGTTGGAAAACGGCGGTGCGGCGCTGGAGGTCACGAAAGACTCGCCCTTGCGTCCGACCACGTAGGCCGAGAGGAAGTCGGCGTTGGCGGCGAAGTCGCTGAGGATGCGCTCGATGAAGGGAAGCTGCTCGACGAGTGGCACTCCCAGGCCGGCCGAGTCGTCGCTCGGCGGCGCCACCATGCGGGACATGTCGCCGCCGGCAAGCTCCATCTCGGCGGTGAAGAGGCGCAACAACTCGCTCTCGACGACCGGCACGGCGAGGCGGCGCGTCCCCTGCAGCCAGGTGGAGATGACGCCGGCCTGTCCGGCTGCGGTGATCTGCAGTCGCTCGGCGACCTGCTCGTTCAGCTGGCTTTTCTTGGCGGAGATTGTGAGTGCCGGCACCAGCATCGCCGCGATGGCGATGACGGCAAGGACGGCGGCGCCCCAGACGAGCAGCCGCCAGCGCGGCGCCGCCGCGGGCTGTCCGCTGGGCGCCGAAAAATCCAGTGCTTCGCTGGCCGGATCGCTTTGGCTGATCATCGCGCTGTTATCCCATGGAACGCGTTAACGATTGTTTACAATAAAAGCGGCGCGATTCTTCTCGAAAAGATGCGCCCAACGGGTGGTCTCGTTCATCGAATACTGCGGGACATAGTGCCGATACTTTTTGTGGGAGAAGATCAGGTCCGTAAGGCTGTCGAGAATCAGGATGTCGCCCAAGGCGTAGACCGCCAGCACAGCATGGCCGATGCGCCGGATGCGGTCCATCAGGATGACGATCCGCAACTGCTCGTTGGCGAGGCCGAGATCGCGCAGCACGAAGAACTTGGCGATCGCATAGTCCTCGCAATCGCCCGAGCGCTTCATGAACTCCAGCGGCGTCGCCCAGAACTCGCTGACGCCATAGATCTCGCGGTCGATCTTGTAGGGCCAGCGATTGAAGTAGGCGTTGACGGTTTTCAGCTTCTCAAGGTCGGGCTTGCTCTTGGCAGCTGCGAAAACCTCCCGCCATGACTTGTGGCCGGACGTGGAGCAGGCGGCCTGGTTGTCGAGGCAGGCGCGAAACTGCCTCCGCTCGGATTTGGCCTTGGCGAGCACCCGCGACCACTGCGGCAGCGCAGTGAGATTGTCCGAGGGGATTTCCGTGGAACCGAAGAGTCCCTGTCCCGCCTCGCGGGTCGACTTCATGAAGTCCTGCAGGGACTGCGCGGCAGCCTCCTTGCGCCAGGCAGGCAGCAGCAGGCCGCTCGCTGCGGCCCCCGCGAAGACGGCACCCTGGCGGAGAAATGCGCGCCGGTCCAAGGAAAGCGCTCCTGCTTGAAAGAGGGGATCGGCGGCTTTTGAGCCACTTTTCCGTTATCCAGGAGGATCGCCCCTTTGACTTAAGAGATCCTTGCCAAAGGTGGTTTAGGCCCGGCGTGCAAGGGCGAGCTTTTCCCGCGGCGAACCGCGACAAGCGCGGTGCCGGAAGGTTAAAGGCCGCGGCCCGCGGGGCGCAAGACCTTCGCTCCGAACAGGGAAGGGCGGGCGGGGGGCGAAGCGCCGGGTTTCAGCGTTCCCGCAGGGCCGAGTCCTTGGCCTTCAGGATCGGCTTCAGGATGTAGTCGAGCACCGATTTCTCGCCGGTCAGGATCTCCGCCGTCACGGTCATGCCGGGGATGATCGGCAGCGTCTCGCCGCGGTGCTGCAGCGAGTTCTCCTCAGTGCGCAGATAGACGTGGTAGAAGCTCTCGCCTTCCTCGTCCTTGATGGTGTCGGCGGAGATGCGCTCGAGTTGGGCGGTCAAGCCGCCGTAGATCGAGAAGTCGTAGGCCGAAACCTTGATGATCGCTTTCTGGTCGGGGCGCAGGAAGGCGATGTCGGCGGGCCGGACGCGGGCCTCGATCAGCAGATTGTCGCCGAGCGGCACGATCTCCATGATGTCTTCGCCCGGCTGGATCACGCCGCCTACGGTATTCACCTTCAAATCCTTCACGGTGCCGCGCACCGGCGAGACGACCGACGTGCGGGTCACCCGGTCCTGGCCGGCGAAGAGCGACTGCGAAATCGACTTCAGCTCGGCGCGGGTCTTGTTCAACTCGTCGGAAGCTTCCGTCTGCGCGGTCAGTGTCATCTCCTCGACGCGCTGGTTGGCTTCCTGCTGGGCCGCCTTCAGGCGCGGGATGGCGGCCTGCAGGGTGCGGATCTCGCCCTCGAGGTCGCCCACCTGACGCTCGATGCGGATCAGGTCGATGCGCGGCATCACGCCCTTCTGGACCAGCGGTGCGGTGATCCCCAGTTCTTGGCGGGCGAGGCCGAGGCTCTGTTCCAGCTGGCGCTGCCGGCTGGCAATCTCGGCGATCTCCTGCTTGCGTTGCTGGGCCTGGGATAGCAGCACCGAGATCTGAGCCACCAGCTGGCGCTTGCGCGCGCTGAACAGCCGCTGCTGGTCGGCGGCGATGACCGGGGCCTCGTCCATCACGGCATCCGGGAATATGACTTCCTCATCGCCCTCGATCTGCGCCAGCAGGCGGGCCTCCGCCGCCAAGAGGGAGAGGTACTGCGAGCGTGCATCCAGCAGATTTGCCTGGGCGATGGTATTCTCAATGCGCACCAGCGCGTCGCCGGGCTCGACGATGTCGCCTTCGTGCACCAGAATCTCGGCGAGGATGCCGCCTTCCAGATTCTGGATGATCTGGGTGCGCGAGGAGGGGATGATGGTGCCTTCGCCACGGGTGACCTCATCGAGCACCGCGTAGTGGGCCCAGACACCCATGACGCCGAAGAAGGCGATCGAAAGCAGCGTCAGGATGTAGGCGAAGCGTCGACCGCGGTGCCGGGTCGCGGCATGCACGTCCGGCATGAAGTCCAGATCGTCGCGATCGAAAACACCCTGTGCGCTCATCTCTGTGTCGTCCTCGTCATACCAGGTTCGGATTCCGGTAGTCGCCTGCTGTCACGCCGCGGCCGGCCCGTTGTCAGTTGTTGCTAGCGCGGATCTGGCCTTGGCGCAGGGCCTTCAGCACCTCGTCCTTGGGCCCGTCCGCGACGATCTTGCCGCTGTCGATGATCAGCAGGCGATCGACCAGGGACAGCAGCGAACTGCGGTGCGTGACCAGGAACAGCGTCTTGCCCTGCAAGGCCCCTTCCAGGCGCTTCTTGAAAGCCGCCTCGGAAGAATTGTCCATGTGGCTGGTCGGCTCATCCAGCAGGACGATCGGCGGATCCAGCAGCAGGGAACGTGCAATCGCCACCGACTGGCGCTGACCGCCCGAGAGAGCCATGCCACGCTCGCCGACCTGCAGGTCGAAACCGCGCGGATGGGTGCGCAGGAAGTCGCTGACGCCGGCCAGGGAGGCAGCCCGCAGAATGCTCTCGTCGTCGATGTGGGGGGCGCCGAAAGAGATGTTGTCGCGTACCGAGCCGAAGAAGAGGTAGTTGTCCTGCGAGACGTAACCCACGTTGCGGCGCAGGTCGGCAGGGTCAACCTGGCGGATGTCCGTGCCGTCGAACAGGATCGCCCCTTCCATGGGCTCGTAGAGGCCCATGAGCATGCGCGCGACGGTGCTCTTGCCCGAACCGATGCGCCCCAGCATGCCCACCCGCTCGCCCGGCTTGATCTTGAACGACAGGCCGTCCAGCGCCTTGGTCTCCTGGCCCGGATAGCTGAAGTTGACCTGCTTGAACTCGATCTGGCCGCTGAGGCGGGGACGGTGCAGGAACTTCTTGCTCAGGGCGCGCTCGACCGGCGCCTTCATCAGGCCGTCGAGCGAGTTCAGGGCGACGCGCGACTGCTGCAGCCGGGTCAGCATGGCCGCGACCGCGCCCAACGGCGCCAGCGCGCGGCCGGTCAGGATGGTGGCGGCGATCAGCGCACCCATGGTGATGTTGCCGGCCGAGATCTCGTAGACGCCGTAGACGATGACGATCACCGTCGACATCTGGATGGCGATCTGCGCGAAGGTGGTGGCCAGGCCGGAGATGAAGCGGGCTTTGCCGGACGAGGCGGCGGAGAGGCCGACGAAGCGCTCCCAGGACTTCTGCACGCGGCCTTCGGCGGCGGTCGCCTTGATGGTTTCGAGGCCGTCGATGGTCTCGACCAGCAGGGCGTGCTTCTGGCTCGCCTCGCGCTGGCTCTTCTCGATCACGCTGCGCAGCGGGTACTGCAGGAACAGGCCGACCAGGATGACCAGCGGCACCATGGCCAGCGGCACGAAAGCCACCGGACCGGCGACGATGAAGATGACGCCGACGAAAAGGAAGATGAACGGCAGGTCAACCAGCGCGACCAGGGTTCCTGAGGTGAAGAACTCGCGCAGGGACTCGAACTCGCGCAGATTGTTCGCCATGGCACCGGTGGAGGCCGGCTTGGCATCCAGGCGCGTCGCCATCAGCTGTTCGAGCAGGCGGCTGGCGATGATGACGTCGGCGTTCTTCCCGGCGACATCGACGAAATAGGTGCGCAGATTGCGCATGACGAATTCAAAGCCGAACACCGTCACCACGCCGACGGCAAGCACCCAAAGCGTCTCGATCGCCTGGTTCGGCACCACGCGATCGTAGACGTTCATGATGAACAGCGGGCTGGCGATGGCGAAGCAGTTGATCAGGATCGACGCCATGAGCACATGGCTGTAGATCGGCCAGAACTGCCAGAGAGTACCCCAAAACCAGGCGCGTGGCTCCACCAGCCTGTTGTCCGGCGCGCGCTCGTCGAAGCGGGCTTCGGTGCGCGCGAAGATGGCATAGCCGGTGAACTGGCTCTGCAGGTCAGCCAGGGCAACGTTCTTGGAGGTGCCACCGGCTTCCGGCAGCAGGATGTCGGCCTGGCCGTGCCCGACGTTCTGCAGCACGCAGCAGGTCCCGCCCTTCATAAGCAGGATGCAGGGCAGGGTGACCGGGAGAATCCTCGAGAGATGAGGACGGCTGACGATGCGGGCGGAAAGGCCGGCGCGCTCAGCAGCGCGCACGGCAAGTTCCGGCGTGAAGGCTTCGTTGGCATGCGGCAGTCCGGCCTTCAGCGCTTCGGTGGAGATCGGACGCTGCAGCAGGCCGGCCAGGATCGACAGGCTGCGGACCAAGGGATCCTCGAAGTCGACCATCGAGGGGATGACGTCCCAACCTTTTTCCTGCGGGACGGTCTCGATGAGGTCTTTGGCGCTCAATACGGCGGCCGGCTTGGCGGCTGCCGCCGAGCCGCCACTGACCGTCTCGTCCGTGCCATCGTCGTCGGCCAGGTTGGCGGACATGGAGCCGGCTTCGCTCTCGCGTCCCGACGTCGGCGCGCCCAGGTCGGGCTCGCGCCAGCCTGCCGCATCGGTGGCCGGCGATTTTCTCTTGGATCCGAGGGCCAGTTCCGGCTCCTTGCGGAGCCTGTCTCCTGAGCCGGGATCCTTCTCGACGGCAGTGGTATCGTCGCGGGCAGCCATACTATCAACTAGCCTCTATAAATTTAAAATACGTTCACCGTCCGGCCCGTCCCGGCGGAGGGCCCGAAAGCTTTGGCGGCAGCGCCGGGCCGCAGCCAGAAGGTCACCCAATCCTCTTGCCAAGGAATCCCGGGTCTAAGCCTCATCTGAACTGTCACGAAGTCGCAGAAGGACGGGGTTCGACAAACCTCGACGCCTGGGCGCATCACCCTGAAAAATCTAGCGATGCTTCATTCGAAAAGGGTTAATAGGAAACTACAAACCCTGCGCCAGGACTTTCAGCGGCGGACCCCCTTCGTCGTCTTTGCGCCAATGCCTCCCTGCTGCCTCGCCGCCAGTCTTCTCGCGAGGCCTCGTTCTCTGCAGACCGAACCCCCCGCGACCACCTCTCCAGGCGCCGCTAGGCGCACCGAAGCAGCTTATCCGGCGACAGCTGTCTTGCCGCGTCGACGCTAGGCAATCGGTCCCACGCTTACTGTGTGATTTATCACATCAGCGGGGGTGACGCCTAGATTAGTTGAGGGGGAACAACCTCCCCCTGGCGCCGCGAAGTGCCGGGGGAGCGAGGACCGCGAATCCGGTAGGATCGTGCCGCTGCCGATCGCGAGGCGGAAATTCCTTAGCTCGCGCAGAGGTTTCGGTGTAATGTCATTGGATATTCTAGCTGATTTTTGTCTGCATTTGCCGTTGTCCAGGAAATTGCTTGGCTTTTCCGACCCGGACCCGCGGGGCGCGGTTGACAGACTCGACGAGTACCGCCTAGTCAATCGCGGCAGGCACGAACGTTCCGGGCGATATCGCGGGACTTGCCGGGCTGGCTGTCGTTGAGCGCCTAAGCGGTTATCGAAGGTTGTAAACAATTTATAGTAGAGTTATTCGCTGGCGACTGTGGCTGATTTAGCACAGTGTGGTATCTCAGTCCGGGTCATGCCGATTAACCCTGTTTTGCGAGGGGAGGCCGCGTTGACAGCCAAACCATAAACAGGTTACAAGTCGCGCATATTTCTAGGTTTGTTCGCCTTATCGTCCGTTTCGGGGACGCTAAAGGCCCGACACGGGGGAGGGGTATTGGATGAAAGTTTTTACGTCGGGGGAAGCTAGCATGTGCTGGTCTCGCAAAACGAGTATGACTCGTTTCAAAGCGGTTCTTTTGGGAACCGCTTTGGTATTTCCATTGGCGTTGTCGGCTAATGCCATGACGCTGCAAGAGGCGGTCCAGCAGGCGATCGCCACAAATCCGGACATCGGTGTCGTGGCCAGCAACCGCGAGGCTGTTGACCAGGAACTGCGTCAGGCGCGCGGCCTTTACCTGCCGCAGATCGACGCGGCCGCGGGTATCGGCGTCGGCGCGATCAACGATTCGACCTCCCGGGCATCGGGTGGTGACTACGAGGAGACGGTCCGCCGGGAATCTTCGATCACGCTGCAGCAGCGGCTGTTCGACGGCTTCGAGGCGGGTGCTACGGTCGAGCGCGAAATGGCGCGCGTCGAATCGGCCGCCAACCGGGTGATGGAGAACTCGGAGGTTCTGGCGCTCGACGCGATCGGGGCCTACCTCGAAGTGCTGCGTCAGCGCGATCTGGTGCGCCTGGCCGAAGACAACGTCGGCTACCATGGCCAGGTTCTGGACGCGCAGCAGGCGCGGCTGGAGGGCGGTGGCGGCAGCGCCGCGGACGTCGATCAGACCGACGCGCGTTCTGCACGTGCCCGTAACACCCTGGTCGAGACGCTTCAGGGTCTGCGAGTCGCCGAGGCGATCTTCGCCCGCATCATCGGTTCCTTCCCCGGCAATGACCTGAGCTACCCGGAGTTTCCGGCTGGCGCACTGCCCGGCGATCTCGACGAAGCGGTTCAGTTGGCGGTGCGCAACAACCCGACGACGAAGATCTTCGAGGCCGACGTACGGACTGCGGAAGCCGAGGTGGAACTCTCGGAAGTGCCGCTCTATCCGGCCGTTACGCTGGAGGCCCAGACCGAGTACAACGACGGCACCGACGCCCTCGACACCTACGAGTTCAACAACCAGCTCATGGTGCGTGTGCGGTGGAATCTCTTCCGCGGCGGCATCGACCGGGCGGCGCGCCAGGAAGCGCTCTTCCGCCTGACCGAGAGCAAAAACCGGCGTTACAGTTCGGTGCTGGAATCGCAGCAGGAAATGCGGCGGTCCTGGTTCGAGCTGGAAGCAGCGCGTGACAGCATCGAGGCACTGGAAGACGCTCGCGACTTCAACCGGTCGACCCTCGGTGCTTACGAGCAGCAGTTCGAAGTGGCACAGCGCACCCTGCTGGACGTGCTCGACGCCGAGAACGAGCTCTTCGTTTCCGAAGGACAGCTGATCACAGCGCAGACGAACGAGCAGCTCGCCTCTTACCGCATCCTCGCGGTCGGCGGTGGTCTGTTGGAGACCATGGGCGTCAGCGCGCCTCAGCAGGCGGTTGTCGAACACAAGTCCTGGATCGACGGCTTGGTCGACTGAGGTTTGCAAGCGGTCCGCCGACAACGGCGGCTCCTCTTCGCAGAGTTAGAAAACGGCGTCCCTGTGGGGCGCCGTTTTCCTGTTCGGGGCAGCCCGCGGCGGCGAGGGAGTCGGCGATCAAATCGCAGGGAAAACAACCTGAGGGCGATATTTCCTAGAAGTGTTCGTCTGCTGCCTGAGATTTCCCTGGGAAATAGGCTGCAAGTCCCAGCTTGGCCCGCCAAGATTCCAGTCTTGTTGTTCTTTTCCGGGCGACGTTCTATCTTGATACGGGCGTGGTGAAATTTCCGGCTGCACTTGCAGCCTTTTGGCGACTATGGGCAACGATAAGACATTGGCCGATCTCGGATACTCAGCTGGCAGCGCGGAAGCGGCGGCGGAGCATGGCTTTGTGCTGGGCGTAGAGGCTGAGGGCCTGCCGCTGGTCATCGTCGAGCCCGGCGCCCCGGCCCCTGGCGACGACCCCGATTCTGACTCCGTGCTCCTGCAATTGGGCGACCTGTTGCCAGATTCCCTGGGCGAGGTTGTGCTTTTCATGGGCGAGGACGTTTCGGTCAATTTGCTCACGCGCGAGACCATTACGGGCTTCGGCATCGCCGATCCGCATGTCACGGCCACCGGCGTCGACGTCACCGGGTTGCATTTCTACAGCTTCGAAGGCGGCCTGACAGTCTACAGCGCCAGCGACATCCTCATCGTCAACGATCCCAACGTCGGCTGACGTCGCCTACTCCCTACTCCGGGAGCAGCGGGGGCGGGGTCGGGCCACTGCCGGTCCCCAGACGCCGCGACTGCGGCGATAGCCACATCACCGCATAGAACTCCTGATAGGTCTGAGAGCGCAGCGCGAGGATAGTGGCCTGGGCGGCGTTGACGCGCCCCGGCGCGACGTAGAGCAGCTTGGCATCGGCCTTCGGCTCGCGCCCGCTGATGAGATCCTGCCAGACATCGTTGAGCGATCGCCGGGTCCGCACCTGTATCAGGGTGGTCAGCTCGGCACCGATCACGGCGATGTCTGCCGGTCCGAGCCAATCCCCGAAGGACGTGTTGTAGGCAATCACCGTGCGATAACGCGACAGGATCAGGCCGGGATTGGGGCAGTTGATGACCACATCGAGCAAACCGTGATGGGTCGGCCCGAGGGTCTCGCGGGCCAAGGCCTGCTCGCCCTCCAGCATGCAGAAGACGCGCAGATAGGAGGAGAAGTTCGGACCTTCGTAGTTCTCCGCCAGCTCGGCCACGAAACGCCCGAGGCGCACGCGCCGGCGGTCGGCAAGGATCTCAAGGGTCTGCCAATAGATCGGCTCCAACCGGACGGAGTAGCGCTTGTTGCGGTACTGCACAATCCGGGGCCGGGGGGTCTGATTCAGAAAGGCCGAAGGCGCGGAAATTTGCATGCCGAAAGGTCTGCCGACGCTGTGACGCAGAAGGCATACTCATACATAAATGTTGGATTTCCGCAAGCGCGCAGAGGTGGAGTCTCGGGCTGGCAGCCTCTCAAGGCAGCATGAATTCTTCGTGATCGGAGATGATGCCGCCGAGGTCGGACAGCTTGCTGCGCAGGTTGTAGCGCCGCGCGAGCTTCTGCTGGGCGGCGGCCGGCAAGTCGGTCAGCATGAAGACGCGCTTGTCGATGAGCACGGTGACGACGTCCTCGATGACGCGAATCAGCTCGCGGTCGGAAGCCTCGAGCTCAGCGCGGATTTCCTCGCGCCCCAGGCCGTCGTCGAGGTTGGCGTTCAGATAGGAGATCAGCTCCGGATCGTCGAGGCCGACCTGCTCGTAGGCGGATTCCGTCTCGCGCTCCTGAACGTCGATGATCAGACCCTGGTCGTCTCTGGCCACATAGGGCATACCTAGTACTCCTTGCTAGGGATCGGCCCTAGAAGGCCAAGCTAGGCATTCAGCGGTTAATATTGGGTAAGCAGTCGCATCACGCTTTGGCGTCGGCTCCGGTCCGGCCTCCGGCCATTCCGGGGCCGATCCGGCGGATTTTGCTTGCCGCCTCTCGCTGCCTGCCCAAACTAAGCGGGTCCTCTTGGCTTGCCGATTCGTCGTTTCCATGCCGCTGATTCCCAGCAAGGTCAACGTCCGCGACCCGGACTTCGCCGAGAACCGGCGGACCAACCAGGCGCTGGCCGATGACCTGCGAGCGCGGGTCGAACGCATCAAGCTGGGTGGCGGCGAGGCGGTGCGGGAGCGCCATCTCGGCCGCGGCAAGCTGCTGCCGCGCGAAAGGGTGCGCCGGCTGCTAGACAGCGGTTCGCCCTTTCTCGAGCTCTCGCAGCTGGCGGCCAGCGGCCTCTACGGCGACGAGGTACCCGCTGCCGGCCTGATCACCGGCATCGGCCGCGTCTGCGGCCGCGAGTGCGTCATCGTCGCCAACGATGCGACGGTGAAGGGCGGCACTTATTTTCCGATCACCGTGAAGAAGCACCTGCGGGCCCAGGAGATCGCCGAGCAGAATCACCTGCCCTGCATCTACCTCGTCGATTCCGGCGGCGCCAACCTGCCGAACCAGGATGAGGTGTTTCCCGACCGGGACCACTTCGGGCGGATATTCTTCAACCAGGCGAATCTTTCCGCCAAGGGCATTCCCCAGATCGCCGTGGTCATGGGCTCCTGCACCGCCGGCGGTGCCTACGTGCCGGCCATGGCCGACGAGAGCATCATCGTCAAGGAGCAGGGCACGATCTTCCTCGGCGGCCCACCGCTGGTGAAGGCGGCGACCGGCGAGATCGTCACCGCCGAGGAACTGGGCGGTGCGGAAGTGCATACGCGGACCTCAGGCGTGGCCGACCACTATGCCGAAAACGATACCCATGCGCTGGCCATCGCGCGGCGCGTCGTCGCCACGCTCAATCGCTCCAAGCCGGCATCCCTGGAGCTGCAGGAGCCGCGCGAACCACACTACGACCCGGCCGATCTCTACGGCCTGATCCCGCGCGATGCGCGCCATCCCTATGACGTGCGCGAGGTCATTGCCAGGCTTGTCGACGGCAGCGAGCTGGACGAGTTCAAGGCGCTCTATGGACAGACCCTGGTTTGCGGCTTCGCGCGCATCTGGGGCTATCCGGTCGGCATCCTGGCCAACAACGGCATCCTGTTTTCGGAATCGGCGCTGAAGGGAGCGCACTTCATCGAGCTCTGCGCCCAGCGCGGCATCCCGCTGGTCTTCCTGCAGAACATCACCGGCTTCATGGTCGGCCGCAAGTACGAGGCCGGCGGCATCGCCAAGGACGGCGCCAAGCTGGTCACCGCCGTAGCCTGCGCCAAGGTGCCGAAGTTCACCGTCATCCTCGGCGGCAGCTTCGGCGCGGGCAACTACGGCATGTGCGGTCGTGCCTACAGTCCGCGCTTCCTCTGGATGTGGCCGAACGCCCGCATCTCGGTGATGGGCGGCGAGCAGGCGGCGTCGGTGCTGGCGACCATCCGCCGCGACAGCATGGCCGGCAAGGGCGAGGACTGGCCGGCGGAGGACGAGGAGCGCTTCAAGGCGCCGATCCTCGCCCAGTACGAGGAGCAGGGCCACCCTTACTATGCGACGGCCCGCCTTTGGGACGACGGCATCATCGATCCGCTGGACACCCGCATGACCCTCGGCCTGGGCCTTTCGGCGGCGCTCAATGCCCCCATCGAGCCGACCCGCTTTGGCATTTTCCGGATGTAGCCCGATGACCTATCCGCTTTTCGTGCAGGAGATCGACAAGCAGGGCGTCGCGCGGATCACCCTGACCCGTGCAGAGGTCCACAACGCCTTCAACGAGGCGCTGATCGCCGAGCTGACCGCCGCGCTCGACGGCGTCGCCCAAGACCCGCGAGTGCGCGTCGTCGTGCTGGCGGCGCAAGGTCCGAGCTTTTCGGCCGGCGCCGATCTCAATTGGATGAAGGCGATGGCCGCCGCTTCGCACGCGGAGAACCTGGAGGATGCGCGCCGGTTGGCTCACCTGCTGCGGACCCTGAATGGTCTTCCCAAGCCGACCATGGCCCTGGTCCAGGGGCCGGCCTACGGCGGCGGCGTCGGCCTCGTCGCCTGCTGCGACGTCGTGGTTGCCATCGAGGAGGCCAAGTTCTGCCTTTCAGAGGTGAAGCTCGGCCTGATCCCGGCCGTCATCAGTCCCTACGTGGTGACCACCATCGGGGAGGCGGCGGCGCGCCGCTATTTCCTCACGGCCGAGGCCTTTTCCTCCTGGGAGGCGCAGCGCCTCGGCCTGGTGCACGAGGTGGTCGATCGTAGCGGGCTGGAGACGCGCGGACGGCAGATCGTCGATGCGCTGCTGCAGGGCGGTCCCGCCGCGCTGCACGCGGCCAAGGAGCTTGTCTTTGCGGTTGCCGGCCGTCGTATCGACGAGGCCCTGATCGAGGAGACCGCCGGGCGCATCGCCGCGCTGCGCGTCTCGGAGGAGGGTCGGGAAGGGATCGCTGCATTTCTGGAAAAGCGCAGGCCGAACTGGCGGAGCGAGTAGACCGCCATGGCGAGGTCCGACCGCTATTGGCTGCACGGCCTTGCGCAGACCCCGGGTCTCTACGTCCTAGTGTCGGTTGCCATCGCCGACACCTTCGGACTGTTCTTCTTCGTCATGCTGGGGACACTTGCGCTCAGCGTGCCCCTGTTCTACCGGATGTTTCCGGGCAGTCATTTCACCACTATTGCGCTGGCGAACTTCATCTTCGGCCTCTCCGAGGTGTTGCGCTATGCGCGCGAGCGCGGCTGGCGCGAGCAGCGCCGCTGTGGCCACCACTAGAGTCTTTCATGGTCATATTGAAGCAATTCTGTTGGCGAGCGGTGGGGCGATCCGTCAGGAGGCAGGCGCAGCGCGATGCGGCGCATCGGGCAAGCCTGTCGACGCAGCGGGCGCCCGCCGCTCGCCAACCCGCAGGGCCGGGCGTCTTTGCGCCAATGCCGGCGGGCTTCGCCTTGGCCATAGCGCCGCTATGGCCTGCGCCAAACCCCTTGGCCTTGGCACAAAGCCGCTCCGGCAGAATGGTTCAATATGACCATGAAAGGCTCTAGGGCCGTCGGCATGCATGCTTCAGCACAGCTCGAAGAGGTCCTTGTCTTCCTGATCGCGGCGGTCTGCATCGTGCCGTTGTTCCGCTGGTTCAAGTCGAGTGCGGTGCTCGGCTACCTAGCCGCCGGATTGGTGGTAGGCCCGCATGCCCTGGGACTCATCAAGGATCCGGACAGCGTGCTGTTCCTTGCCGAATTCGGCGTCATCTTTCTGCTGTTCGCGATCGGGCTGGAACTTTCGGTCGAGCGTCTGAAGCTGATGCGGCACTACGTCTTCGGCCTAGGCGCCGTCCAGGTCTTTCTGACCACGCTCATCATCGGCGGCGTGATGATCCTCGCCGGGCTGTCCCTCGAGGCGGCGTTGATCATCGGCAGCGGCCTTGCGCTATCCTCCACCGCTTTCGTAGTCCAACTGCTGGTCGAGCGCGGCGACATGATCACCCGCTATGGCCGGGTGTCGTTCTCGGTGCTGCTGTTTCAGGATCTCGCCATCGTGCCGCTGCTGGCGCTGATGCCGCTTCTGGGCGCGCCGGACTTTTCGGTCGGCGGCGCGCTCGCCATCGCGGCGGTGAAGGCCGTCGCCGTGGTGGCCGCCGCCGTGCTCATCGGACGGCGAGTGCTGCGCCCGCTTTACCGCGTGATCGCCGCCAGCCGCCTGCAGGAGCTCTTCGTGGCCGTCACGCTGCTGGTAGTGCTGGGGGCCGGGTGGCTGATGTCCCAGGTCGGCATCTCGATGGCGCTGGGGGCCTTCCTGGCCGGGCTGCTGCTGGCGGAGACTGAATACCGCCATCAGGTCGAGGCCGACATCCGGCCGTTCAGGGGATTGCTGCTCGGCCTGTTCTTCATGGCCGTCGGCATGGCCATCGACTTGCCGCTGGTGGCTCGCGAGTGGTGGCTGCTGCTGCTGGCGGTGGTGGCGCTGCTGGTGGTGAAAAGTGCGTTGATCACCGTCATCTGCCTGCTTTTCCGACTGCCCGCCAACGTCGCGCTGCGGGTCGGCCCGTTGCTGTCGCAGGGCGGCGAATTCGGTTTCGTGCTGGTCGGCGCGGCCATGCTGCGGGGCCTGCTGGACCTCGATCTCGGGCAGCTGGTGCTGGCGCTGATCGCGCTCACCATGGCGGCCACGCCCGCCATGGACTGGCTCGGCGGCCGCCTCTCCCGCCTGGCGACGCCGAAGCCCGGTCACAGCCTGGATGCCCTGCGGGAGGAGACCGAAGGCATCGCCGAGCACATCATCATCGCGGGCTTCGGGCGTGTCGGCCAGACCGTGGCGCAGCTCGTCGGAGCCTGTGGGTTGCCTTACGTCGCGCTCGACATGGACGATGCGCGGATTGCCCACGGCCACGCCGCCGGGCTGCCGCTCTACTATGGCGATGCCAGCCGGGTCGACGTGCTGGAAGCCGTGGGGATCGAGCGGGCGAAGGCGGCGGTCATCACGATCGACCGTGCCGACGAAGCGAGCCACGCCGTGGCGGCCCTGCACCGGCGCATGCCGGGCCTGCCGATCTTCGTGCGCTCTCACGACATGAGCCACGCCCGCGAGCTCGAGGGC
The DNA here is from genome assembly GCA_009377535.1 of Kiloniellaceae bacterium. GTDB lineage: Bacteria > Pseudomonadota > Alphaproteobacteria > Kiloniellales > Kiloniellaceae > Pelagibius. The sequence goes on along the minus strand of WHTV01000069.1, from coordinate 3,992 downwards.
GCGGGCGCTTCGGCCGTGGTTCCCGAGACGGTGGAGGCGAGCCTGCAGCTGGGCGGAATTCTCTTGTCCGCGGTCGGGGTCGGTACCGATGATATCACCCGCGTCATGAACGAGCTGCGCGACAGCAACTATGCCCGCCTGGAGGGCCTGGTGGAGCCGTCCGGCGACGGCGTGGCCGGGCGCGGCAAGAAGAAATAGCGGGAGGGGAAGATCTTGTTCGAGACGGTGCTGATCGCCAACCGGGGAGAGATCGCCCGCCGCGTCATGCGCACAGCGCGCCGTCTCGGCCTGCGCTGCGTCGCGGTCTACTCCGAGGCCGACGGAGGTGCCGCTCACGTGGCCGAGGCGGACGCGGCCTACTGCATCGGCCCGCCCCCAGCGGCCGAAAGCTACCTGCGTGCCGAGGCGATCCTCGAGGCCGCCAAGGCCGCCGGCGCGGAAGCGATCCATCCCGGCTACGGCTTTCTTTCCGAGAACGCCGCCTTCGCGGAGGCCTGCGCCAGGGCGGGCATCGTCTTCGTCGGCCCGCCCGCCGCGGCGATCCGCGCCATGGGCTCCAAGAGTGAGGCCAAGGCCCTCATGCAGCAGGCCGGCGTGCCCCTGGTGCCGGGCTACCACGGCCTGGAGCAGACGGCCGACGCTCTCGTGGCCGAGGCCCACAAGGTCGGTTATCCGCTGATGATCAAGGCCTCGGCCGGCGGCGGCGGCAAGGGCATGCGCGTGGTGCAGCGACAGGAGGAATTCCTCGAGGGCCTGCAGGCGGCGCGGCGCGAAGCCAAGTCCGCTTTCGGCGACGAGAAGGTGCTGCTGGAGCGCTACCTGGCGGCGCCGCGCCACATCGAGATGCAGATCTTCCGGGACGATCACGGCAACGCGGTGCATCTCTTCGAGCGCGACTGCTCCTCGCAGCGGCGTCATCAGAAGGTGGTCGAGGAAGCGCCGGCGCCGGGATTCGGCGCGGCGATGCGCCAGGCCATGGGGGCGGCGGCGCTCAGCGCTGCCGAAGCCATCGACTATCGCGGCGCCGGTACTGTCGAGTTCCTGGTCGACGGCGATGGCTTCTACTTCATGGAGATGAACACCCGCCTGCAGGTCGAGCATCCGGTGACCGAGATGATTACAGGCTTCGATCTCGTGGAGTGGCAGCTGCGCGTGGCGGCGGGAGAGGCCCTGCCGGCATCGCAGGACGACATCCTTGCCAACGGCCACGCCATCGAGGCACGGCTCTACGCCGAGGATCCGGCGGCGGGCTTCCTGCCGTCGACGGGCCGGCTGCTGCATCTGGCCTTTCCCGAGGGCGCCGAGGGCATCCGGGTCGACAGCGGCGTGCGCTCGGGCGACAGCGTCTCTGTGTTTTACGACCCGATGATCGCCAAGGTCGTCGCCTGGGGCCCGGACCGCACCACGGCGTTGAGCCGCCTGCAGCGCGCGCTGGCGCGCACCGAAGTGGCCGGCGTGGTCACCAATCTCGGCTTTCTCCAGGCGGTGCTGTCGCATACGCGCTTTGCCGCGGGCGTCGTCGACACCGCCTTCATCGACCAGCAGCGCGCGGTGCTGGTGGCGGCGGAGGAGGATGTGCCAGAGTTCGTGCTGGCCGCCGCGGCCCTGGCCGAGATGGCCTGGCGGCGCGAAGATGCCCGGCGCGCCGCCGCGGCTTCGGGCGACCCGCATTCGCCCTGGCAACTCTCCAACGGCTGGCGTCTCAATGCCGAGACCCACAGCGATCTGACCTTCCTGAGCGGCGAAGAAATCCTCGAGGCGACGGTGCACTTCGCGCGCGACGGCCTGCGCCTCGCGCTGCCCGGCGGGCAGGTCGCCGCCGCCGCCGAGCCCTTGCCCGACGGACGCCTGGCGGTCCGCCTCGGCGATGCCGGCTTCGCCGCCCGGGTGCTGCGCCAGGGGCTGGATCGCTGGGTCGTCGTCGAGGGGGCGAGCTACCGGCTCACCCTGGGGGATCCCTTCAAGGGCCTGGCGGGCGAAGCGGCCGCCAGCGGGCGCATCGTCGCCCCGATGCCGGGCAAGGTGACGGCCGTCCTCGTTCAGGCCGGCGACGCGGTCGCCGAAGGCCTGCCGCTGCTGCGCCTGGAGGCCATGAAGATGGAACACACCCTGACGGCACCCCATGACGGCGTGGTGGAGGCGCTTGGCTGCGCCGTCGGCGATCTGGTCGAGGAAGGGACGGAGCTGGCCGTCGTCGTCCACTCCTAGCTCTTGCGGACGGGCTGGAAGTCGGCCGGCCGAGGCTCTAGCCTTGCTGCGAAGGGAACGATGTTTCGCAGAGCGAAGGGAAGGGCGACACCATGGCACTGCCGAAGTCGGTCGAGATTGTCGAGGTGGGGCCGCGCGACGGCCTGCAGAACGAGCCGCAGAGCCCGGCGGCGGCGGTGAAGGTGACGCTGATCGAGCGTCTTGCCGAGGCCGGCTGCAGGGTCATCGAGGCGGGTGCCTTCGTCTCGCCGAAGTGGGTGCCGCAGATGGCCGACACCGCCGAGGTGCTGGCGGCGTTGCATCGCAAGGCGGGAGTGCGCTATCCCGTGCTGGTGCCCAATCTGGAGGGCCTGGAGCGGGCGCGCGCCGCCGGCGTCGAGGAGGTTTCGGTGTTCGGCGCGGCCTCCGAGACCTTCACCCAACGCAACATCAACTGCTCCATCGCCGAGAGCCTCGAGCGCTTCGCGCCGGTCTGCGAAGCGGCCCTGGCCGCCGGCCTGCGGGTGCGCGGCTACGTCTCCTGCGTGCTCGGCTGCCCCTACGAGGGGGCGGTGCCGGTCGCCCGGGTCGCCGAGGTGGCTGCAGCGCTTCGGGCCATGGGCTGCGCCGAGATTTCGCTGGGCGACACCATCGGCGTCGGCACTCCGCTGAAGGCCCGGGCGATGCTGGCGGCGGTTGCCGAGGCGGTGCCGCTGGACCGGCTGGCGGTGCATTTCCACGACACCTACGGGCAGGCGCTGGCGAACATCCTCGCCTGCCTTGAGTTCGGCGTGGCGACGGTCGATACGGCGGTCGCCGGGCTCGGCGGTTGCCCCTATGCCAAGGGCGCTTCCGGCAACGTCGCTACCGAAGACGTGGTCTACATGCTGAACGGCCTCGGCATCGAGAGTGGCATCGACCTCGACCGCCTGGCCGCCGCCGGTGCCTATATCTGTGCCGAATTGGGCCGGCCGCCGGCCTCCAAGGTGGCCCTTGCCCTGGCCGGGCGCGCAGCCTAGGACTTGCGGATGATGTGCCGGGAAGCGAAGGGGAGCCGATGACGCTGCATCTGCGCAAGCTCTGTGTCGGGGTCGAGAGCGTCGAACAGCTCCAGGAGGCCCAGGCCCGCCGTCTGAAGCGCGGCGAGCGCCTGCGCCACGATACCCGCATGATGCCCACGCGTCGCGACGATATCCTCAACGGCGGCTCGCTCTTTTGGGTCATCAAGGGCCTCATCCAGGTGCGCCAGCCGATCCTGGACATCAGCCAGGAAACCGACTCCGACGGGCGCGGTTTCGCCCGTCTGCACCTAGGCCCCGACCTGGTGCGCGTGGTGCCGCGCGGGCACCGCCCCTTCCAGGGCTGGCGCTACCTGGCGGCGGCCGACGCGCCGGCCGATCTGTCCGCCGGCGGCGCCGCGGGCGACGAGCTTCCGGCGGTTCTCCAGGCGGAATTGAGGGCCCTGGGAATCCTCTGAGGCCGCTCCGGGAAGAAATACCGGAAGGGGATGAATTTCGGTGTTTACAGTCCGGCGGGGACCTCCTATATACCCCTCGCTGGCGCCGAGAACGAGGGTTCCACTCCTCGGGGAGGCGGCGGTGTCTAACGGACCGATTTTCCACAGCCTTGGGCGTTGAAAGGTCGGTTCCAAATCAGTATATTGTTTGCCCTTACCTCTGCTTCTTCGTGAGTGGTGAAGCGGGCAAATCGCTCGGCGGACTCTGCATGCGCGGATCCAGCACGGGCCGGCTGTTTGACATTGTAGATTTGGAAGGGATACGCGGGCGGCGGGTCTGGCTGTTTGG
>WHTV01000068.1 GCA_009377535.1 Kiloniellaceae bacterium | reverse complement strand
CAACCCGCCAAGGGCCTTTGGGGGCCGGGCGTCTTTGCGCCAAGGCCGGCGGGCTCCGCCTTGGCCATAGCGCCGCTATGGCCGGTGCCAAACCCCCAAAGACCCTTGGGGACCTTGGCACAAAGCCGCTCCGGCAGAATGCTTCAATATGACCATGAATGGCTCTAGTAGCGGTAGTGCTCGGGCTTGAATGGCCCGTCGACGCCGACGCCGATGTAGCGGGCCTGCTTCTGGCTGAGCGTGGTCAGCTTAGCGCCGACTTTGTCCAGATGCAGGGCCGCGACCTTCTCGTCGAGATGCTTGGGCAGCACGAAGACGGTCTTGCCGTACTTCTCCGCGTTGGCCCAGAGCTCCATCTGCGCCAGCACCTGATTGGTGAAGGAGGCGCTCATCACGAAGCTCGGGTGGCCGGTGGCGACGCCGAGGTTCACCAGGCGCCCCTCGGCCAGCAGGATGATCTTCTTGCCGTCGGGGAATTCAATCTGGTCGACCTGCGGCTTGATGTTGTCCCACTTGAAGTTGCGCAGCGCGCCGACCTGGATCTCGGAATCGAAGTGGCCGATGTTGCAGACGATCGCTCGGTCCTTCATGGCGCGCATGTGGTCGACGGTGATGACGTCGACATTGCCCGTGGCGGTGACGAAGATGTCGGACTGCGGAACCGCCTCCTCCATGGTCACCACCTCGTAGCCTTCCATGGCGGCCTGCAGGGCGCAGATCGGGTCGGCCTCGGTGACCATCACGCGGCAGCCGGCGCTGCGCAGGGACTCGGCCGAGCCTTTGCCGACGTCGCCGAAGCCGGCCACTGTGGCAACCTTGCCGGCCATCATCACGTCGGTGCCGCGGCGAATGGCGTCGACCAGGCTTTCGCGGCAGCCGTACTTATTGTCGAACTTCGACTTGGTCACCGAGTCGTTCACGTTGATGGCGGGAAACAGCAGGGTGCCGGCCTTCTCCATCTCATAGAGGCGGTGCACACCCGTGGTGGTCTCCTCGGTCACACCGCGGATCGCCTTGCCGAGGCTCGTGTACCAGCCTGGCTTCTCGGCGACGCGCTTCTTGATGGCGGCGAAGAGCGCCTCCTCCTCGTCGTTGTCCGGAGCGGCGACCACGGAGAGATCCTTCTCCGCCTTCATGCCGAGGTGGATCAGCAAGGTGGCGTCGCCGCCGTCGTCGAGGATCATGTTCGGTGTGCCGCCGTCGCCCCACTCGAAGATTCGGTGTGTGTATTCCCAGTAGTCCACCAGGCTCTCGCCCTTGAAGGCGAAGACCGGAACGCCCGACGCGGCGATGGCGGCAGCGGCATGGTCCTGCGTCGAGAAGACGTTGCAGGAGGCCCAGCGCACCTCGGCGCCCAGCGCCTTCAGGGTTTCGATGAGCACGGCGGTCTGGATGGTCATGTGCAGCGAGCCGGCGATGCGGGCGCCTTTCAGGGGCTGCGCCTTCCCGAATTCCTCGCGCAGGGCCATGAGGCCCGGCATTTCCGTCTCGGCGATTTCCATTTCCTTGCGGCCCCAGGCGGCCAGGGAGATATCCGCCACCACGTAATCGGTGAATTCGGCCATGCTGTCCTTCCTACATTCGCCTATATCGGGCCGCCAGCTTTGGCCGGCCCCGTGCCGGGAAAGGCGCTGAGGCGCCTCGATCGAGAATAGAGCGGGTCATGTATCAGCCCCGGCGCCGGGCCGCAAGACCGCGGGACGGGGCAATCGCGGACCGGATGTTTCGTTAGCCCGGACTTCTCAAACTATGGCGGAGCGTCATCACGTCAGGAAGCCCGGGCTAGGTCGCGGTTTCGTTGAAATCGTCCAGCAGCGCCGCTATGCGCCCGCTGTCGACCTGCTCCATGATCATCATGGCGCGCCGCCCGGCCGCATGCATGTCACAGGAAAGGATGCGGCTCTTCACCCGCGGCAGGGCCTTGGGGGTCATCGAGAGATCGCGCACGCCGAGGCCGATCAGCAGCGCGGTGAAGCGCGGGTCGCCGGCGATCTCGCCGCAGACGGAGACCGGAATACGCGCCCGCAGGGCGGCCTCGACGGTGAACTGGATGAGTCGCAGGACCGCCGGGTGCAGCGGATTATAGAGATGGGCCACCCGCTCCTCGCCGCGGTCGATGGCCAGGGTGTACATAGTGAGGTCGTTGGTGCCGATCGCGAAGAAATCCGCCAGCTGGGCCAGGGAATCGGCGGCCAGGGCGGCGCCCGGCACCTCGATCATCACGCCGAGCGGCGGCAGCGGATCGGCTATGGTGACGCCGCGGCGGACGAGGCGGCGCGCCACCCTGTCGATCTCGCCGCGCACCGCACGCACCTCGCTTGGGGTGGTGATCATCGGCAGCAAGATGCGCAAGGGGCCGTGCGCTCCGGCCCGCAGCATGGCGGCGAGCTGCGGGCGCAACAGTTGCGGCTCCTTGAGGGACAGTCGAATGGCGCGCAGGCCGAGCGCCGGATTAAGCGCCTCGCCGATCTGCTCGCCGAGAGAAGTGGCCAACTTTTCGCCGCCGATGTCGAGGGTGCGCACCGTCACCGGGCGGCCCTTCATGGCCCTTACGATCTCCGACAGGACCTCGTATTGCTCCTCCTCGTCGGGCAGGTCGCTGCGGTTCATGTACATGAACTCGGTGCGCAGCAAGCCGATGCCGTCGGCGCCGGACTCAGTCGCGTGGGCCAGCTCGCGCGGCAGTTCGAGGTTGACCTGCAGGGCGACGTGCTGGCCGTCGCGGGTCTTGGCCGGCACGTCGCGCAGGCGCGCCAGTGCGCGGGTTTCCCGCGCCATGTCCTTGAGGCGCCGCTCGTAGCCGGCCAGGCGCGCCGCCGTCGGGTTGACGACGACGAGGCCGTTGTTGCCGTCGATGATCAGCATGTCGCCGGCGCGGATCCGCAGCAGCAGGTTGGGCACGCCGACCACTGCCGGCAGGCCGAGCGAGCGCGCCATGATTGCGGTGTGGCCCTCGGCACCACCCAACACGCAGGCGAAGCCACCGATCTCGCGCGGATCCATCAGCGCGGTGTCGGCCGGCGAGATTTCCTCGGCAATGATGATGCTGTCCTTGTCGAGGCCGCTGAATCCGTGGAACTCGACATCGGTCAGGCAGCGCAGGATGCGATGGCCGACCTCGCGCACGTCGTCGGCGCGCGCGCTCAGGTAGCTGTCCTCCATCGTCATGAATTCCTGGGCGATGGCGGAGATCTCTGCCATGACGGCGGCTTCGGCATTGCGCCGGTCGACCTCGATGCGCCGCTCGATGCCGCCGATCAGGCGGGTCGAGTTCAGCATCTGCAAGTGGGCTTCCAGCAGGTAGCCGAGTTCCTCGGCGGCCAGGCCGTGAATGCCGATCGCTTTGATCTTCAGCTTTCCGACCTGGCGCACCGCCTTGGCCGCGGCCTCGGCGAGGCGGGACTTCTCGGCCTTCACCTTGCTTGCGGGGATCTGGTATTCGACGACCTGCAGCTCGCCGGATTCGCGCACGTAGGCGGGCCCGATGGCTACCCCTGGCGCGACGCCGAGGCCCTCCAGCACCTGTTCCTCCCCGGCTTTCCTGCTCTTGCTATCCGTCTTCATCGAACTTGCCGGCCACCAGTTGCGCCAGCGCATCCACCGCCTGTTCGGCGCCCGGCCCCGTGGCCTCGATCTCGATATCGCATCCCGGCCCCGCCGCCAGCATCATGAGGCCCATGATCGAACTGCCGGGAACGCGGACGTCGTTCTTCTCCACCGTGACCTGGGCATTGAAGGTCTCGGCCAGCTTCACGAATTTCGCCGCGGCGCGCGCGTGCAACCCTTTCTGGTTGCAAATGGTCACGCGACGGCGCATCGGCGTTCCGGCAGCGGTCGTCTCCGGCTTTCCCGTCATTCCTTGTCTGCATCGAGCAGTTGCGAGGCGACGTTGATGTACTTGCGGCCGGCCAGCTGCGCCTGGGTCACCGCTTCCGAGAGTGTCGCCGAGCTGCGCAGGCCGGTCAGCTTGATCAGCATCGGCAGATTGATACCGGCGATGACTTCGACCCGGCCTTTGTCGAGCACCGAGATCGCCAGATTGGAGGGCGTGCCGCCGAACATGTCGGTCAGCAGCACCACGCCGTCGCCCTCGTCGGCGGCCTCGACTGCGTCGAGGATGTCCTCCCGGCGCTGCTCCATGTCGTCTTCCGGGCCGATGCAGATCGCCGCAATGTTCTGTTGCGGGCCGACGACATGCTCCAGCGCATGGACGAACTCTACCGCCAGCCGCCCGTGGGTTACCAAGACCAGACCGATCATCCCTTGCTCCCTGGTCGCCATGGCGTGGCCCCGGAGATAGGCCGGGGACGCACGGACTGTCCTTCACTTGCCGCCATGATAAGGGCCTAATCGCCGCTGCGGGTCAACTCAAGGGTCAATCGTCTGCCACGCGCGCCGGATCACCGGCCGCCGGCGGCGCGGGCCGGATCGCGGGTGATGTCGCGGTGGGTGAGATGCACCCGGCGGCGGCGCTCGCCGAGCCAGGACGCCAGCCGCTCGGCCACGAAAACCGAGCGATGGCGCCCGCCGGTACAACCCACCGCGATGGTCAGGTAGCTCTTGCCCTCCTGCTCGTAGCGCGGCAGCAGGCCCTCCAGCATCGCCGTCAGATGATCGAAGAAGGGCGCGAATCCGGCATCCCGCACCACGTAGTCGGCCACCGCGGCGTCCTGGCCGCTGAGCGGCTTCAGCACCGGGTCGTAGTGCGGATTGGCCAGAAAACGCACGTCGAAAACCAAGTCCGCCTCGCGCGGCAGGCCCTGGCGAAAGGAAAACGAGGTGACGAAGACCGACATACCGAGGGGGCTTTCGAGGCCGAAGCGACCGAGCAGCTGCTGGCGCAGCTCAGCGGGCGCCAGGTGCGAGGAATCGATCACCAGATCGGCGCGCTCGCGCAGTGGCGCCACCAGACGGCGCTCCACCGCGAGGCCGTCCGCGACCGGCCGGCCCTGGGCCAGCGGATGGCGGCGGCGGGTCTCGGTGAAACGCCGGCCGAGTACCTCGTCGTCGCAGTCAACGAACACCAGGGTGACGGCGAAGCGCGGGTTGGCCGCCAGCCCGTCGATCTGCTCCAGGATAGGGCCGACGGCGAAGTCGCGGGTGCGGATGTCGACGCCGACGGCGACCGGCCGCCGCAGGCCGACTTCGTTCACCACGGCGTTCAGGAGACTGAGCGGCAGATTGTCGATGGCCTCGTAGCCCTCGTCCTCCAGCACGCGCAGCGCCGTCGACCGGCCGGCACCGGACATGCCGGTGACCAGCACCAGGCGCGTGCGTCCGTCGCGGCGCTCGGCGGGCGATCTCTCCTCCGCCAGGCTATCGTCGGTCATGATCGTACCAGTTTCGCCCTCCACGGCATCGGCCGGCGGCTCGGCGCGCATTATATGCGAGGCTGCCTGCCGCAGGGCAAGGCGGAGCTTCTCCGGCGCGGAGAGCTGCGCCGGGTCCAGCGCGATGCGCTGGATCGCGATGCCGGCGAGCTTCTCCGACGTCGCCGCCGGCAGGCGTTCGATTTCCGCGGCCGGGACCAGATCGACGAGGAGGGCGACGGCGGCCCCAGCCTGGTAGGGAATCTCGGCGATGCCGAGGCCGCGGACCTCAAGCTGGCCGGCGATGGCTGCCGGAGGAGCCGCCCAGAGCCGCGGCCCGATCGCCCGCAGCAAGGTCTGGTCGTCGCTGACCAGCGAGGCACCGCGGTCGATCAGCCGCAGCGCCAGGTCGGACTTGCCGGATCCCGAGGGCCCGCGCAACAGCACCGCCCACTCGCCCAGCCGAGGATCGGGGAGCATCACTGCGGTGGCGTGGATTTGCGCCTCCCGGGGCGCCGTTTCCTCTGGCTGCCGGCCCATGAATCGGCGCTAGCCGGCTTCTGCGGGCAGGTGAACGACGAAGCAGGCGCCGCAGACCCCGCCGCTCTCGTCGTAACGGTTCTCCGCCCGGATGCTGCCGCCGTGGGCATCGACGATCTGCTTCGAGATGCTCAAGCCGAGGCCCGAATGGGTGCCGAACTTTTCACCCGCCGGGCGCTCGGTGTAGAAGCGCTCGAACACCGCCTCCAGCTTGCCCTCGGGAATGCCCGGCCCGGAGTCGGAGATCAAGACCACCACGTCGCCGCCCTGGCGTTGCGCCGAGAGGCGGATGGTGCTGCCAGGGGGCGAGAAGGTTACTGCGTTGCTGATGAGGTTGCGGAACACCTGGCCGATGCGCCCCTCGATGCCGGGCACGGCGAGATCCTGGTGATCGAGCACGTCGAGGCGGAAGCGCGGCGCGTCGGCGCGCTCGCCGGCCTCCTGCACCGCGACCAGCGCGCGCAACAGCTCGCCGACGTCCACGGTATCGATCTCGGCGCGCGACAGCTCGGCATCCAGGCGCGAGGCGTCGGAGATGTCGCTGATCAGGCGGTCAAGCCGCTGCACGTCGTCCAGGATGATCGACATCAGCTTCTTCTGCTGCTCGGGGTCCTCCACGCGGGCGACGGTCTCCACCGCACTGCGCAGCGAGGTCAGCGGATTCTTGATCTCGTGCGCCACGTCGGCGGCGAAGGCTTCGATGGCATCGAGACGCGCCCACAGCGCGTCGGTCATGGCGCGCAGCGAGTCGGAGAGGTCGCCGATCTCGTCGCCACGCCGGCCGAAGTCGGGAATCTCGAACTGGCGGCCCTTGGCAGAGCGCACCTGGTCGGCCGCCTGGGCGAGGCGGCGGATCGGCCGCGCGATGGTGCCGGCGAGGTAGAGCGACAGCAGGACCGTGACGGCAAGGGCGACGCCACAGACGATGAGGATGTCGCGGCGGCGGTCATCGACCGCGGCGTCGACCACGGCGCCGTCCTTAGACAGCATGAGGGCGCCGAGCACCTGGCGATACCGCTGCACCGGCACCGCGACGGAAAGCACCAGACGGCCCTGGCGGTCGAGGCGCACCATACCGGGACTTTGTCCCCCGAGCGCTCCGGTCACCTCGAGGTAGTCATCGGCATTCTGCTCCTGTCGTTCCCTGTAGATCGGGAAATCGTCTTTGCCGGGCAGCCACCGGGCCGCAACATTGAGCAGGCGCCGCAGCAGGCCGAGGCCACCTTCGCGCTCCGGCGGCAGGGCCTTGACTTGAACCTGCCCGCCGGGGCTGCCCAGGACAAAACTGTCCGCGAGGATTTCGCCGGAGCGGGCGAAGATTCGCGCGCGCACGCCGGTGTCGACCAGCAGGACGCGCATCAGATTGCGCGTCACCTCCGGCAGCAGCCGCTCGTCGCCGACCTGGGTCGCCACGACGGCAGTGCTGCCGAGCGACAGCGAGAAGGCGCGCGCCTGGATGCGCAGGGAGTCGATTTCCGCGGCAATCAGACTGCCGCGGTATTGATCGAGATGCATGAGCCCGAGGACCGGGATCAGCAGCACCAGGACGTTGATGGTGAGGATGCGGCGGGTGAGCGGCGAGCGCCAGCCGCGCGGCCGGCGTTTGGCCGGTCTTGACGGATGAGACTCCTCGCCCTTGCCCGACCTTGCGATAGCGGCGGTAGCGGACGGCAGTCTGGCCGCCGCCCCGCTGCTTCCGCCGTTCTGCCGCCGCAACATTGTTCTGCCCTGCCCCTCAAGGCTCGCCCTGTCCTGCGCCGCCGCCCGGCGGAGGTTAGGCCTCCCGGTAGCGATATCCGACGCCATAGAGCGTTTCGATCTGCTGGAAGGAGTCGTCGACATCGCGGAACTTCTTGCGCAGGCGCTTGATGTGGCTGTCGATGGTGCGGTCGTCGACATAGACCGACTCACCGTAGGCGGCGTCCATCAGTTGATCGCGGTTCTTCACGTGGCCCGGGCGGTGAGCCAGGGCCTTCAGGATGAGGAACTCGGTCACGGTGAGGTTGATGTGGCCGCCCTTCCAGCTGCAGAGATGGCGGGCGGGATCCAGCGTCAGCTCGCCACGCACCAGCGGCACCTCGGCCGCCTCGCCGCCGGCGACGCCGTCCTCGCCGCCTTTCTCCCGCCGCAGCAGCGCGCGAATGCGCTCGATCAGCAGGCGCTGGGAGAAGGGCTTGGTGATGTAGTCGTCGGCACCCATGCGCAGGCCGAGCACCTCGTCGATCTCGTCGTCCTTGGAGGTCAGGAAGATGACCGGCAGGTTGGACGACTTGCGCAAGTGGCCGAGCAGTTCCATGCCGTCCATGCGCGGCATCTTGATGTCGAGCACCGCAAGGTCGACCGGGCTGGCGGAGATGCCGCGCAGAGCCTCGGCGCCGTCGTTGTAGGTGCGCACCTTGAAGCCTTCGGCCTCCAGGGCGATGGAGACGGAGGTGAGAATGTTGCGGTCGTCATCGACCAGGGCGATGGTGTCTTGCATGGCGGTCGAGTTTGAGAATCCTCTCTCATTAGACCAGATTTCAGCGGCAGTTGCCCCCATTGCTTACCCCCTCCTTCGGTGACCGTTTCATAGGTGGGGCCGCACCGCCTCACCAAAGCAGACGCTTGGCGGGCGGGCAAGCCGCCGTTCGAGCCCGCCGCATCCTCGCGCGGCCCAGTGGAGTCACGCAAAAGGACTGCGAACCTATTGCAGGCCTACGCCACCTTGGAAAGCGACTGTGGCCTTTTTGCGGCAATTCTGGGAAATGTGCAGCGGTAGCGGCGATCAGCGGGCCCGCTTGGCCTCGGCGAGAGCGGGCGGATCGGCCAGCAGCAGGCGATTCGGCGGGAAGCGGACGCTGACCCGCGTGCCCCGGTCGGGAGAACTCTCGAGGGAGATCGCACCGCCGTGCAGCTCGATCAGGGAACGAACCAGGGGCAGGCCGAGGCCGGTACCCTCAAAACGGCGGTTCAGCTCGCTTTCGACCTGGACAAAGGGCTCGAAGATGCGGTCCTGGTCCGCCGGCGCGATGCCGATGCCGGTGTCGCCCACTGCAAGGTCCAGGACGTCCTCGTCGAGCTTCACCTCGACGGTAATTTCGCCGCCGGGCTCGGTGAACTTCACTGCGTTGGCCAGGAGATTCAGGAGGACCTGCTTGATGGCGCGCTCGTCGGCGCGCAGCAGCGGCAGGCCCTCGGGCAGGCGAAGGACCAGCTGCAGATGGCCGGAGCGCAGCTTGGCCTCCATCAGGCCGGTGGTTCGCCGCACCAAGTCGGCGAGGTCGACATCGCTGTCGTTGAGCGCTGCCTGACCGGCCTCGACGCGCGAGAGGTCGAGAATGTCGTTGATCACCGCCAGCAGGTGCTCGCCGCTTTCGCGGATGTGGCCGACGTATTCTTTGTACTTCTCGTAGCCGACCGGCCCGAAGCGGTCCTGTTCGAGGAGTTGCGCAAAGCCGATGACGGCATTCAGCGGCGTGCGCAGTTCGTGGCTCATGGTGGCCAGGAAGCTCGACTTGGCGCGGTTGGCCGTCTCGGCCGCCTGCTTGGCCTGCATCAGCGCCTGCTCGGCCGCCTTGTCCTCGGTGACGTCCTGACAGGTGCCGATCATGCGCAGGGCCCGGCCGGCCTCGTCGCGGACCACCTCCGCCACCTGGCTGACATAGAGCACGGTGCCGTCGGGATGCACGATACGGTGCTCTACCGCGAAGCTGTCGTCGTGCTCGGCCGCGCGCAGCGCCGCCAGAACAATATCGACGTCGTCGGGATGCACCCGCGCCAGAAAGGCGTCGGTGCGGGCTTCGACCTCGCCGGGCCGATAGCCGAGGATGTGGAACTGCTCGTCCGACCAGATCGATGCCCCGCTGGACAGATCGTTTTCCCAACTGCCGACGCGGGCGATGCGCTGAGCCTGCACCAGGCGGCTGCGGCTGCGTTCGGCCGCGGCCTCGGCCCGCTTGCGCACGATCATCCCGGCCAGCACGTCGGCGACGGCGCGCAGATGGTCCACTTCCGGCTCGCTCCGCTCTCGGCCGTCCGGCAGGTAGAGGATCAGGACGCCCTGCGTCTGGCCGCCGGAGACGATGGGCACGGCATAGTGGCCGTGCGGCCCCATGCCCTCGAAGCCGTCTTCATGGCGCTCGTCGACATGCGCTGCGTGCACCACGTTCTGGCGGGCGGCGGCGTGCCCGCCAAGGCACCGGTCGAAGGCGACCTTTGCGCAGGTCGTCAGCAGCGCCGGAGGGATGTTGCGGTGCACGATGAGGCGAAGCTCTCGGTCTTCAACCTGGAAGATGCCTCCGGACGGCTCGAGCGCCAGCCAGGGCGCGGCGAAGATGGTATCGAGCGCCGCCGAGAGCTGGTCTTTCAGGGACCCGCTGCCGAGGGAGATCTGCAGCAGCTGGTTGAGGGTCGCGACGTGTTCCCGGCTTTCCTCATGCCGTTGCTCGGCAAGCGTGGCCATGTCGCGCAGGCGGCCCGCCGTGACCAGCAGCAGGCCGACGGCAGCGGTCATGGCGAGGAACTGGGACAGCAGGAAGCCGATCGGCGCAAACCATTCGACCGGCCTGAGCCAGGGGTAATCGAGCTTGTGCAGCCCCCAGGCTACCAGGGCGACGCCGATCAGCCGCGCCGCGGCCACCGACTGCTCGTGGGACGAGCGCAGGATCGTCGCGCCGGCGACGATCAGGGCACCGCCGGCAATACCGTAGAGCGGGATCGATCGCAGCAGGAAGTCGTCGACGATGAAGGTCGTAAAGGCGGCCCAGACCGTGACCAGGACCATGCAATTAGTCAGGAGCAGCGGCGGCACCTCCCGACCCGTGAAGCGCAGCGTGCCGCACAGCAGGAGCAATGCGGCCGCCACCTGCAGGCATTCCGCCACGAAGCTGAAGAGCTGCGGCTCGATGTGGCCGCTGAAGAGATAGCTCGCTAGGCGCAGAACCCAGAGCCCGTAGCCGGCCGTCCAGTAACCGGCCCCCTCCGGCGCACCCGGCATCGCGCGCAGATAGGCCAGCGCGACGAAGAGCACGGTGGCGCCGCTCAAGGCGCCCAAGATGGCGGCGGGGACAGAGAACTCCAGTGTCGAACTCCAGGATTGGCGTCGGCTTTTCGGGGAATCTCCCGCTTTGCGTAGATGAAGTACCAGTGTATTGGTTAAGTCAGACTTAAGTGACTTGAGTAGAAGTCGTCACGAACTCGTGGAATCCCTGGAACTCGTTGGGAGTGGGCGCTGAAACGGCAGTCATCGGCGAATGGTACTGAGAGACAATAAACCACAACCGGCGAAGACGACGCGCTGCGCGACGCGCGCGTTCCTTGACGACTGCCCGACCAGCCTTGCCGAGATCTTCCATTACTGGGACGGCCTGCGCCGTGGCCTCGCCATGCCGAAGCGCGCCGACTTCCGTCCCGAGGCGGTGGTGCGCCATCTGCCGGGCATCCTGCTCATCGATGTTGAGGGCATCGATGCCCAGGGCATCGGAATCTACCGCTACCGTGTGGTCGGCACCGAGGAGGCGCGGGTGCGCGGCCACGATCCGACCGGCAAGCTGGTGCAGGACGGCTTCTTCTGGTCGAGCCTGGCAGAGGCGCTGGAAACCTACGAGACGGTGCGCACCAGCAGAAGCCACCTTTACGGGACCGCAGAATTCGTCTCGCCGGAGGGCCGCTGGCGCTCGGAATACAGCATCCTCCTGCCGTTTTCCGAAGATGGCGAGAGCGTCTCGCAAATTCTGGTCTATTCCCAGGCGCGCAGTCGCCAGCACAGCTGAATTGCCGTTACGGCTGCAGCTTGACGGCATTCCTTATTTCTGTAATTTTGGAAGTATGGAAAAGGTAGACGCTCTCGCCGGCCTTGCGGCTCTGGCCCAGGAGACCCGCCTGGACATCTTCCGGCTGCTGGTGGAAGGCGGCCCGGCCGGCCTGCCCGCCGGCGAGATCGGTAGCCGGCTCAGCCTGCCCGCCGCCACACTCTCGTTCCATCTCAAGGAACTGCGCCAGGCGGGTCTGGTGGGCAGCCGGCGCGTCGGCCGCTCGCTCATCTACGCCGCCGACTTCCCTGCCATGCGCGAGCTGGTCGCCTATCTCACCGAAAACTGCTGCGCCGGGCGCTGCCCCACCCCGCCGCGCGCCGCCGCATTCAAGGAGATCCCATCATGAAGCGTCTCCACGTCCACCTCAGCGTCGACGACCTCGCCAAGTCCATTGACTTCTATTCGACCCTGTTCGGCAGCTCTCCCGGTGTGATGAAACACGACTACGCCAAGTGGCTGGTCGAGGACCCGCGGATGAACTTCACCATTTCGAAGCGCGCCCGCGCCGCGGGGCTGGATCATCTGGGTATCCAGGTCGATGACGGCGACGAATTGAGCGAGATCTCCCGGCGCCTGAGCGCCGCCGGTAATCGGGTGGTCGAACAGGAGGATACGCACTGCTGCTATGCGCGCTCCGACAAGGCCTGGGTCCACGATCCCCAGGGGATCGCCTGGGAGACCTTTCGGACCCGTGAGGCAGCCGCGGGCTACGGCGCCGGGGACGAGGCGGTGCCGGCGGCCGCCGTGGACAGCAGCTGCTGTGCCGCATCGCCTTGCGGCGCGGTGCCGGCGGCGGGCGGCGAAGCCGCCTGCTGCGCCTAGAGTCTGCCCGCCGCAACGAATTGCTGCGCGGCACGGCGGTCCATGCTGCGCAGCAATTGTGGGAATTCAAGGAGATGAAGGTCAGCCTTCCAGGTCGCGAAAGGCCTGGTGCAGCTTCGCCTCCGAGGAGGTGACGAAGGCTTCCATGCTGCGGATGCGCTGCTCCTGCTCGCGGTAGCGGTGACGCAGGCGCGACAGACTCTCGCTGGGCTTCACCCGAACCTGGCGCCAGAACTCCTTCTCCGCATCGGAGTGGTAGAGGTCGGGCGGCGCCCGGTCGATCAGCAGGGCCGCCAGGAAGTAGCAGATGACCGTCGGCGGCGGAAACATGAAGAGGGCGATCACTGCCGCGATGCGCACCACGAAGGGGCTGATGCCGAAGTAGTCGGCCAAGCCGGCACAGACGCCGAAGAGGCGGCCGCGCTCGGTGTTGCGGTAGAGGCCGCTCCTGCGTCGGCCGCGCGGCATGGCGCCGGGGTGCTCGGTGTCGTGGGACGGGCCGCTGCCCTGGCCCTCGGCCGCATGGCAGGCATGGCGGCGGTGGTGAGCGCACATCACAGCTGCTTCCTCCAATCGGTCACCTCGGCATCGAGGATGCGTTCCAGCGCATTGATGCGCTGCTCCATGCGCTCGGAAGACTTCCAAAGCTCCTCGAGCAGCTGCTCCTCGTCGCTGGACAAGGCCTTGGTCGCCCGCCAGCGCGTCGTGTAGTGGGCGATGATCCAGATCGGCGCCACCACTGCGAGAAGCAGGATGATCGGCAGTTCAAAATCCATGTTTGCGTGACCTCTGCAGGGAAGGAGCGCTTCAGGTGCCGCTCTCGTTGCCCGGAGCCGGCTTGCCCGACTTGGCCTTCTTCAGCCGCGCCTTCAAGGCGGCCAGCTCGTCCTCAATGGCGGAGTCGCCGGCCAGCTCGGAGATCTCTTCGGCCAGCGACCTGCCGCGGCCGAGATCGAAAGCCTCGACCTCGCCCTCGGCGGCATCGAGCTTCCTCTCGACCTGCTCGAAGCGGGCGAAGGCATCGTCGACGCGGCCATCATAGAGGTTGCGCCGCACCTTCAGGCGCGAGCTGGCGGTCTCGTGCCGGGCGGCCAGCGCCTGCTGCTTGGCCTTGGCCTCGCGCAGCTTGCTCTCCAGCTTGGCGATGTCGGCTTCGCCCTGCTGCAGCATGGCGCCGAGTTCCTCCAGCTCCTCCTGAAGCATGGCGCCCGCCTCGGTCAGCTTGGCCTTCTCCACCAGCGCGCCCTTGGCAAGATCCTCGCGGCCCTTGGAAAGCGCCAGCTCCGCCTTCTGCTCCCAACCCCGCTGGGCCTCGCTGAGGCGGGCAAGGCGGCGCGTGGCCTCCTTCCTCTCGGCGATGGTCTTGGCCGCGGTCGAGCGCACCTCCACCAGGGTGTCCTCCATCTCCTGGATCACCAGGCGGATGATCTTGTCCGGGTCTTCGGCCCGATCGAGGATGGAGTTGAGGTTGGAATTGATGATGTCGGTGAGGCGGGAGAAAATACCCATCGGTCTCGATCCTTGTCCTTGTCTCGGTTATCTCGAAGCGGCGGTCCCCGCACAAGCATGCTTAGGTGCCGGGGTCAGGTCTTGCGTACTAGCCGGTCAGCACGCCCAGCAAGAGGCCGGCGAGAAACATCAGCCACTGATCGGCGGTGCGACTCAGCAGGTAGCGGCGGGCCCGCGCAATCCAGCGCTCGAAGCCCGGGTTGCTCCGGGCGCTTCCGGGGGCATGACTTTCAGAGGTGTCGTTCCAGCGGTTCATGGTCGTGCGGCTCTCTGGCTTGAGGTCGGACTTTGACAGCCCTTCACCGGATTAATGGCAAACGTCGTGCCAAACCGGGACCCGCCACCCATCATCTTGATTTGCCTACAAAATTCAGCACGGCGCGCTTTCCGGAGCACTCCGCTATCTCTTCATATTTGCCACTAGTTAGTGCTTTTTGCGAATTCTTGGCTATATTTTCCGTATGCCAGACCCTGAACTCCCACCGCTGCTCGGTGAATCCCCCGCCTTCATGGAGCTCGCCGAGCAGATCTCCCGCGTCGCCCCGCTCGACCGCCCGGTGCTGGTGATCGGCGAACGCGGCACCGGCAAGGAGCTCGTAGCCGCCCGTCTGCACTTCCTGTCGCGGCGCTGGGACGGCGCCTTTGTGAAGCTGAACTGCGCGGCCCTGGCCGAGAGCCTGCTGGAGACCGAGCTTTTCGGCCACGAAGCCGGCGCCTTCACCGGGGCGGTGAAGCGGCGCAGCGGGCGCTTCGAGCTTGCCGACGGCGGCAGCCTCTTCCTCGACGAGATCGCCGCCGCCAGCCAGGCGGTGCAGGAAAAGCTCCTGCGTGCCATCGAGTACGGCGCCTTCGAGCGGGTCGGCGGCAACGCCACGCTCTCCGTCGACGTGCGCGTCATCGGCGCCACCAACGAGGACCTGCCGGCCGCGGCGGCCACAGGGCGCTTCCGTGCCGACCTGCTGGACCGCCTCGCCTTCGAGGTGATCACCCTGCCGCCGCTGCGCGCGCGCCCGGAGGATATACCGCTGCTGGCCGGCCACTTCGGCCGGCAGATGGCGCAGGAGATGGACTGGCCGCAGTTTCCGGGCTTCACCGCCGCGGCAATGGACCGGCTGCTGGCCCACGCTTGGCCGGGCAACGTGCGCGAACTGCGCAACGTGGTGGAGCGCTCGGTCGCCCGCGGCACGCCGGAGCGCGCGATCGACGCCGTGGTGATCGACCCCTTCGACAGCCCCTATCCGCTGGCGGCCCTGCCGCGTGAAGGCAGAATCGAGGCACCGCCGCCGGAGCGGCCGTCCGCCAGGTCGGCGCCGCTCAGCGGCATTCTCTCGGACCCCAGCCGCCCCTTCGACCTGCGCGAGGCCCTGAAGCGGGTCGAGCAGGGCCTGCTGCAGCAGGCCCTGGTGGCGCAGCGCTACAACCAGCGCGCCACCGCCCGCCAGCTCGGCCTCAGCTACGACCAGCTGCGCGGCCGCCTGCGCAAGCACGGCCTGCTGGGCGACGGCGCGGAAGAGGGGGACGGCTAGCGCTTCTCCAGGGACCACGAAAGACACACTGACGTTGTGGAAAAGCCAGGGGTGATCGACTATCTGTCAGATCTGCGCCGCCCGGCAGGTGAAAACGGCGCAGCCGCCAGGGGATCCGCCAGAAGGCCCCGGCAGGAGGATGCCACCGCAGGGCGAACCCATGGGAGGAAAGAACGTTGGATAACATCGGCGAAGCGGTCAGTCGCAACGGCCTTGGCCAGCACGGCCTGAAGGACATCGGAACCGCCTACTGGAACCTCGACGTCGCAGCGCTCTATGAGGAGAGCCTGAAGCGAGGCGAGGGGCAGCTCGCCGAGGGCGGCGCGCTGGTCGTGCTCACCGGCAAGCACACCGGGCGCTCGCCGAAGGACAAGTTCATCGTTCGCGAAGCCGCGACCGAAGGCGACATCTGGTGGGGCGACGTGAACGTCGCCATGGAGGAGGCCGGCTTCCAGCGCCTCTACGAGAAGCTCATCGATTACATGAAGGGCCGCGACGTCTTCGTGCAGGACGTCTACGCCGGCGCCGATGAGGCGCACCGCCTGCCGGTGCGCGTGGTCAGCGAGAGCGCCTGGCACGCCCTCTTCACCCGCAACATGTTCATCCAGCCGCCGCAGGAGAAGCTCGGCGATTTCCAGCCGGCCTTCACGGTGCTGCACGCGCCCTTCTGCCACGCCGATCCGGAGGCCGACGGCACGAATAGCGAGAGCTTCATCGTGGTGAGCTTCGCGCGGCGCATGGTGATCATCGGCGGCACGGTCTATGCCGGCGAGATCAAGAAGTCGGTGTTCTCGATCCTCAACTATCTGCTGCCGGAGCGCGACGTGCTGCCGATGCACTGCTCGGCCAACATCGGCCCGGCGGGCGACACGGCGATCTTCTTCGGCCTCTCGGGCACCGGCAAGACGACGCTCTCCGCCGACGCCAGCCGCAGTCTGATCGGCGACGATGAGCACGGCTGGGGCGCCAACGGCGTGTTCAACTTCGAAGGCGGCTGTTACGCCAAGGTGATCCGCCTCGACCCGCAAGCCGAGCCGGAGATCTACGCCACCACCGGGCGCTTCGGCACGGTGCTGGAAAACGTGGTCATGGACCCGGTAACCCGGCGGCTCGACCTCGACGACAACCGCTACACCGAAAACACGCGGGCGAGCTATCCGCTCGACTTCATCCCGAACGTGGTGGAGAGCGGACGCGGCGGCCAGCCGAAGAACATCATCATGCTGACGGCCGATGCTTTCGGCGTGCTGCCGCCGATTTCCAAGCTGACGCCGGATCAGGCGATGTATCACTTCCTCTCCGGCTATACGGCGCGGGTTGCCGGTACCGAGAAGGGCATGGGTGCGGAGCCCTCGGCGACCTTCTCGACCTGCTTCGGCGCGCCCTTCATGCCGCGGCACCCCTCGGTCTACGCCGCCATGCTGGGCCGCAAGATGGCGGCCACCGGGGCCAACTGCTGGCTGGTCAACACCGGCTGGACCGGCGGCGCCTACGGCACCGGCAGCCGCATGAAGATCGCCTACACCCGTGCCATGGTGCGCGCGGCGCTCGACGGAAGGCTCGGCGGCATCGGCGTGGCGCGGCATCCGCAGTTCGGCCTCTTGATGCCCGAGAGCTGTCCCGACGTGCCGCCCGAGGTGCTGAACCCGCGTAATACCTGGCGCGACAAGCAGGCCTACGACCTGACCGTGCGCGACCTGACCCAGCGCTTCGAAGCGAACTTCAAGCAGTTCGAGACCTACGTCGACGATGGCGTGCTGGCCGCCGGCATCCGCGCCGCCGCCTGAGTCGAGATCGCATCGTCGCAGCAACGGCCCGCCCTTACGGGCGGGCCGTTTTTATTCGACGCCATGAGTCGGGATCTTGATGGTTTCGCCGCAGTGCTTGCAGTGCACGGCGTCCGGCTCGTGGCGGTTGAGGCCGCAGCTCGGACAGGTATAGCGCACCTTCGCCGGCCGGAAGACCGCCTGTGCGAGGCGGAAGAACAGCGCCACGCCCACCAGCATGATGCCGACGGCGAGCAGGCGCCCGCCGCTGCCGGTCATGGTGATATCGCCGAAGCCGGTGGTGGTCAGCGTCGTCACCGTGAAATAGAGCGCATCGACATAGCTCTGGATATCCGGATTGCGGCGGTACTGCAGGGTGAAGACCAGCGCGGTCGCCAGGAAGATGAAGACGAAGAGGTTCACGCAGGCGACGATGACCTCCTCGTTCCTGCGGAAGAAGGCGGTCTCCTCCCGCAGGTCGCGCAGCACGTGGTAGGAATGTAGCAACCGCAGCGCGCGCAGCACGCGCAGGAAGGCGAAGCTCGTCGAGATGAAGGGCGCCAGCAGCAGCGTCAGGATGACCAGAATGTCGGCCACGGTATAGAGCTGGCGCAGCATGCGCGGCTTGTCCGGGGCGATCCATAGCCGCGCGAGGAAGTCGGCGAGGATGAACAGGCCGATGACGAAGTCGGCAGCCAGGATGAAGGGGGTCGGGAACGCCGGCGCCGTCGCGACAAAGAAGGCGATGGACGCAAGGTCGAAGGCGATGAGGCCGTAGCGGAAGTTCGTCGCCCGCTGGCTCCTGCCGGTGTAGAGGTTATTGATTGTCCGTTTCAGCCGGGATTCGGCCATGCACACTCCTTTTGCCCGACCTCCCAACCCAGATAGCGCGGCAGGCGTTCCAGGAAGGTTTCGACGTCCTCTTGCGTGGTGAAGAGGTGGGCCGACACGCGGACGCGGCCGTTGTCCGCCCAGACGAGGATAGCTTCTTTCGCCGCGCGGCGCATTACGGTCTCCGGGTCCGGGCAGCGAAAGCAGACGTTGCCGGCGTGGCGATCGGGGCCGGCCGACGTCATCACCTCAAGTTCCAACTCCTGCAGACCGATGATCAGCCGCTCGGCGAGATCGCGGACGTGGGCGGCGACGGCCTCGATGCCGAAGCTTTCCAGGTAGACGAGGGACTCCTGCAACAAGTAGGCGCCGAGGTGACCGGCGTTGCCGTACTCGAAGCGCCGCGCGTCCGGCTTCATCACGTAGTCGGCGGGCGTCGCCCCGGCCATGGCCGAGGCCCAGCCAGCGGCAGCCGGCGCGAAGTCCGGTTGGCGCCTCCGGTTCCACACCAGGATGCCGTCGTGGACGCCGAGAGCGAACTTGTAACAGGCGCTGACGAGGAAGTCCGAGAGGTCGGCCCTGAGCGGCACCGCGCCGAAGGCGTGGCTGGCGTCGACCAGCAGCGCAGCCGGCGACTCTTCCAAACCCACGGATAGTTTCTCGAGGTCCACGTGCTGGCCGGTCAGCGCGTTCACCTGGCTGACGTAGACGAGGCGCGTGCGCGCACCGCAGGCCGCCAATAGTTGCTCTTCGTCCAGCACCCAACGGCGCGCCGGCACGAGGCGCAGTTCCACGCCACGCTGCTTCAGGCTGGCGAGCGCATAGCGGCCGGAGGCGTAGTCCAGCTCCGGCGCCACCACGTTGTCGCCCGCTTGCCAAGCGATGCCGGAGACCACCTTGGCGATGCCGTCCGAAGCATTGCCGACGAGCGCGACGTCGCCCGGCTCTGCGCGCGCCATGCGCGCCACGATGGCGCGGACCTCGTCGTCGACGCTCCAATGCGCCCAATAGCCTGTGAAGCCCTCCGCCTTGTCAGCGGCGAAGCGCTCGAAGGCCTCGCGATACTTCACCAGCAGCGGCGGCTCGCCGCCCGTGGCCAGGTGCACCTTGCCCTCGAGGCCGATGAAGTCGCCCTTGGGCGCGGGCAGGGGACGCAATTCCGGCACGACCGTCAGTGCGCTTCGGCCCAGTTGGCGCCGATGCCGGCGTCGGCGACCAGCGGCACCGAGAGTTCGACGGCGGGCGCGCAGGCGTTCTCCATCACCTCGCGCAGCAGGGCGGAGGTTTGCTCGACCTCTTCCCTGGGCACCTCCAGCAGCAGCTCGTCGTGCACCTGCAGCAGCATGCGCGCGGCGAGCTTCGCCTGCTTGAGCGCCGGCGGCACGCGGATCATCGCGCGCTTGATGATGTCGGCGGCGGTGCCCTGGATCGGCGCGTTGATGGCGGCGCGGTCGGAGAAGCTGCGCATCGCCGGGTTCTTGTCCTTGATGCCGGGCACGTGGATCTTGCGCCCGAACAGCGTGGTGACGAAGCCCTGCTCGCGCGCCTGCTTCTTCATCTTGTCCATGTAGGCGCGGATGCCGGGATAGCGCGCGAAGTAGGCATCGATGTAGGCCTTGGCCTCGCCCTGGGGAATGCCGAGGTTCTGCGCCAGGCCGAAGGCCGAGATGCCGTAGATGATGCCGAAGTTGATCGCCTTGGCCTTGCGGCGGACCATCGGGTCCATGCCCTCGACCGGCAGGCCGAAGACTTGCGAGGCGGTGATCGCGTGGATGTCCTGGCCCTCGTGGAAGGCCTGCTTCAGGGCCTCGACCTCGGCGATGTGAGCGGTCAGGCGCAGTTCGATCTGGCTGTAGTCGACGCTCAGCAGAACGCAACCTTCCTCGGCGACGAAGGCGGTGCGGATCTTGCGGCCTTCCTCGGTGCGCACGGGGATGTTCTGCAGGTTGGGATCGTTCGACGAAAGCCGCCCGGTCGAGGCCACGGCCTGCGAGTAGGAGGTGTGGACGCGCCCGGTGTCGGGATTGATCTGGGTCTGCAGCGCGTCGGTGTAGGTGCTCTTCAGCTTGGAGATCTGGCGCCAGTCGAGCACGCGGGCCGGCAGGTCATGGCCCAGCGCGGCGAGGCCTTCCAGAATGTCGGCGCCGGTGGCATAGGCGCCCGACTTGCCCTTCCTGCCGCCGTCGAGCGACATCTCGTCGAAGAGAATCTCGCCGAGCTGCTTGGGCGAGCCGATGGTGAACTCGCGCCCGGCCAGCTTGTAGATCTGCGTCTCCAGCTCTCCGATGCGTCTGGCGAAGTCGTTGGACATGCGGCGCAGGGTGTCGCGGTCGACCTTGATGCCGGTCAGCTCCATCTCGGTCAATATCGGGACCAGGGGCCGCTCGATGGTCTCGTAGATCGTTGTCAGGCGGTCGCTGACCAGGCGCGGCTTCAGCACCTCGTAAAGCCGCAGCGTGATGTCGGCGTCCTCCGCAGCGTAGTCCAGCGCCTTGTCGAGCGGCACCTTGTCGAAGGTAATCTGGTTGCGCCCCTTGCCGCAGATGTCCTTGAAGCTGATGCACTGGTAGTCGAGGTGAAGCTGCGCCAGCTCGTCCATGCCGTGGCCGTGCAGGCCGCCCTCGACGACGTAAGACAGCAGCATGGTGTCGTCGATCGGCGCCACCGAGATGCCGTGGCGCGCGAAGACCAGCATATCGTACTTGATGTTCTGCCCGACCTTGAGGATGCCGGTGTCCTCCAGCATCGGCTTCAGGAGCGCGAGCGCCTGATCGCGCGGGATCTGCCTGGGGGCCTCGGTCGCGCCGTCCAGGTCGAGGCTGCCCTCGGCAGGCCCGCTGCCCTTGTGGCCGACCGGGATGTAGCAGGCCTTGCCGGCGGCGGTGGCCAGCGAGATGCCGACCAGCTCGGCCGTGACCGGATCGAGCGACGTCGTCTCGGTGTCCACCGCGATGAGGCCGCGGACCTGCGCCGCCGCCACCCAGCGCTCCAGCGCCGGCAGATCCTGCACCAGCTCGTAGGCGGCTTCCCTGGCGGACTCCGGCGGCGCCTCGGCCTCGGTCAGCTCCTCGACGCTGCCCAGCTGGTCCGACAGGCGGCGCAGCAGGGAGCGGAACTCGTAGCGTTCCAGGAAGCCGCGCAGATCCTCGGCCACCGGCTGCTTCAGGCCGAAGCCGTCGATGCCGACCTCGACCGGCACGTTCCGCTCCAGCATGACCAGCTGCCTGGAGATGCGTGCCAGCTCGGTGTTTTCGATGAGCTTCTCGCGGCGCTTCACCTGCTTGATCTCGCCGGCGCGGGCGAGCAGCGTATCGAGGTCGCCGTACTCGTTGATCAGCTGCGCGGCGGTCTTGATGCCGATGCCCGGCACGCCGGGCACGTTGTCGGTGGAATCCCCGGCCAGCGCCTGAACGTCGACCACCCTTTCCGGCTGCACGCCGAACTTCTCGACCACCTGGTCGCGGCCGATCCAACGGTCCTTGATGGGATCGAGCATGGTGATGCCGCCGTCGACCAGCTGCATGAGGTCCTTGTCGGAGGAGACGATGGTGACCTCCGCCCCGGCCGCCTTGGCCTGGCGCGCGTAGGTGGCGATGAGGTCGTCGGCCTCGTAGCCCTCCAGCTCGATGCAGGGCAGGTTGAAGGCGCGGGTCGCCTCGCGGATGGCGGCGAACTGCGGCACCAGATCCTCCGGCGGCTCCGGCCGGTGCGCCTTGTATTGGGGATAGATGGTGTTGCGGAAGGTCTTGGCCGACTTGTCGAAGATGACCGCGATGGCATCGGCATCGCTCTCGCGCAGCAGCTTCACCAGCATGTTGGTGAAGCCGAAGGTCGCGTTGGTGGGCGTGCCGTCGGAGGTGCTGCGCGGCGGGATCGCGAAGTAGGCCCGGAAGATGTAGCCGGAGCCGTCGACCAGGTAGAGGTGCTTGTAGGGGGCGTTGTTCATGCCCGGGAGAATGCAGGAGCGCCCGCCCCAAGTCGAGCCTTCAGCTAGCCGCTGCCGGTTTGGAATGGCACAAAATCGCCAACGAGCATGCTGTACAGTATGGCCAGCGCAATGACCCAAATAATCACCGTCAGGACCCAAAGCCCGGCCATCACACTGCCGTCCACGATCCGCTTGAGAATCGGAAATTTGTCCCTTGTGTCCGAGGCTCCAAGCCCACTTTCCGCCTCCGGATCGAGGACCACGCTGTAGTGGTGCCGCCGGAAATAGCCGATGAGCAACCGCAGGGCCGTCACGACGACGAGCAAGAGCACAAGGACCAAGCTGCCAGCAAGCAAACCGCCCGTGAGATCGCCGTGACTAATGGCGCCGACGAAGTAACCAGAGAAGAGGCAGAGGATAGCGAAATTGCACAGAAAGACGGGTGCTGCAAATCGCACCCCGGAGCGATTGAGCTGCGCGCCCAGGTGTTCTGTGTAGCGAAGGCGGAACCAAGTCTGCCGGAGTTCGCCGCGCAGTCCATCAAAGGCCACGACCCGCTCTATTCCGCGGCCGTGTCCTGCTTCAGTACGAAGCGGCGCCCGCAGTAGGGGCAGTCGACCTGGCCTTTGCCCTTCATGCTGAGAAAGACGCGCGGATGGCCGAGCGAATCCCTGCCGCCGTCGCAGGCCACCGTGGAGCTGTCCACGTCGATGATTTCAGGCGGCTCCATGCGTGTCTTCTCCGAAAAGCGGGGCTGGCGCGATGATAGCGCCGCTTTCCCGGTAATCAATCCCCACGAGGGGCAGGCTCCATCGCCGAGCGGAAATCCTGGAACTTGCCGCCGGCACTGCGCGGAATCTCGCGATGGTAGGTGATGCGCACAGGGAATGGATGCCCGCTGCGATAGTGCAGCCATTCGCGTAGCTTGTCTTCCTCCCCTGCCGTCAGCGGGCGCTCGGCTACGACCTTGACCTCGATGTCATCGACCGCATGCTGGACGATCTGGAACTGCCGGATCTCCGGGATCTGGGTGTAGAACATGTCCCCCAGCAACGGCCAGGCCTTGCGGCCGTCTGGATAGGCCAGCATGTCCCGTGCGCGCCCGAGGATGCGCTTGAGGACCGGCAGGCCGCGCCCGCAGGAACAGGGCGCGCCGACCTCCGCCAGATCCCCCACGGCATAGCGGATCATCGGCATGGCGAAGTTGGTCAAGGGAGTCACCACCACCTGGCCGACCTCACCGGGTCGGCACGCCTCGCCGGCGTCGTTCAGCACCTCGACCAGGATCATCTCCGCCTGGATGTGGTAGTGCTCCTCGACCGGACACTGCAGGGCGATGTAGCCGGTCTCCTGGGTGCTGTACATGTCGGCGATCTTGAGGCCCCAGACCTCGCGGCAGAGGGCGCGGGTCTCCGGCGGCAGCAGCTCGGAGAGGGTGCGCACCTCGCGCAGCCGGGGAAAGCCGATCCCACGGTCGCGGCAATGAAGCAACAGGTCGCGCAGCGCCGAGGGGTAGGTCAGCAGGTAGTCCGGCTGCACCCGCTGCAGCCATTCGGCCTGCTCCTCCGTGCGGCTGACGATGGAGAGCAGCGCGCTCTGTCCGGTCCGGTAGATGCCCTTGGTGGAACGCCCCCAGTCCTGGCCCCGCGCACCGTCGGGATAAAGCGCCACCCCATTGGGAAGCGAGCGGACCGCCGCCAGTAGCCCGGAAAAGTCGCGCCGGTGCCAGAGATGCTCGCGCAGGGTGATGGCATGCCACATGAGCTGGACCAGGGCCGTCCCCAGCGCCTTGACCGGTCGCCCGGTCGAGCCGCTGCTGGAGATTTCGTAGGTGCCGCCGTGGCCCGCCGGAAGCTCGGGGCTGTGCAGCGCCGGCCCGGCCGCCTGCAGCTCGGCCCGCGTGAGCACCGGAATGCGCGCCCAGACCGCCGGCGTCACCGGCTTGCCCGGCACGAAGCCGGCCTGGGCCAGGCGGTCGCGGTAGAACGGCAGCTGGCGGTAGGCATGATGCAGCAGGGCGCCGGCCTGCAGGAGCTGCCGTTCGCGGTGCTGCGCCGCCGTCCACCACTGGCTCTCCTCGAGCTGCATCAGCAGGGCCGCCAGCCGCGCCGTCTCCGGATTGGGCAGGGCCGGCCAGACCACGGAGGCGTGGCCGGACTGCAACGGGCGATAGGGCGGCGGCGGGCGCTTCATCGCTCTCGGATAGCACCGGCGGCTGCAGGCTGGCAAAGAACTTGACGCCGGGCCAGGGTGGCTCACCTGAATCTAATCCTACTTTTAGCCCGGTGCCGCCGCCGGTTGACCCCGCCTGGCGGCCGGTGCTACCCATCCAGGCCGCGCTGCCGCCCCGGCGATGAAGCTTTCCTGCAGGAACAGGCCATCATGAACCGCGAGACCTCCCGCCGGGACGATTCCGGCCCCGCCCTGCCGGAGCAGGCCGTCTCCCTGCGCGGGCTCACCAAGACCTACAAGGCGAGCGGCAAGTCCAAGGCCCAGACGGCACTGCGGGCCGTCGACCTGGACATCCCGCGCGGCTGCCTCTTCGGCCT
>WHTV01000067.1 GCA_009377535.1 Kiloniellaceae bacterium | reverse complement strand
CGGCGGCGAGCATGCCGATGACGACGACGATCAGCGCGGACCCGGCGACCCGCGCCGCCCGCTCGCGCAGTTCCTCGACCGGCTGCGCCACGATGACGCCCCAACCTGTCCCCCCCACCGGCATATAGCCGGCGATGACCTCGGTTCCCAGGGATTGGGAGTAGAAGGTCGCAACGCCCGCCTGCCCCGCGCGGATTGACGCAATGACGGGAAGGTCTGCCAGGCTGCGACGTTCGCGCTGCGACGCCGGGTCGGGATGGGCCAGGACCTGGCCCGCCTGGTCGACAATCACCGCGTAGCCCTTGCGCCCGAAGGCGATGGAGGCGGCGAGATCGACGAAGAAGTCGGTGTAGAGCGCGCCGACCGTGAGCAGACCATCACGCTGCGCGGCGATGTAGAGCCTGGGCTCGCCCTGGGTCCCGGCCATCGCCGGGCTGATGGCACGCTCCCCCTCCGAGGCCAGATCGAGATAGAGGGTCAGCTGAGCCTCGCTCAGGATCTCTTGGCAGCGGTCGTCGAAGCTGTCGACGCGCTGGTGCAGCTGGCGACTGTCGGTCCGGAATACGCAGATGCTGCGGAAGTGGAGGTCGTGCAGCAGCTTTCCGGCGTCCTCCACGTCGCCCTGGCCGATCAGGCTGCCATGGATCAGCCAGAAAGTAGCGGTCACGTCGCGATGGTAGTTCTGCAGCGCGATGCCCAGGATCTCGGCGATCAGCAGGTGGCGCTCGCGGACGTCCTCGACCTCGTTGGTCATCGACTGCGCATGCGGCCAGAGCCAGAACAGCAGCAGCGGCACCGCGGTGACCAGACTGAAGATGCCGAGCAGCAGGTAGCGCAGCTTCATTGCGGCAGTCCGCAAGCGGCAGATGCCACGTCGCGGCGCAGCGGGGCCCTGCAGGCATTTGCTTCTGGGTCCAGCTGCTTCAGGGTTTCAGTCACCGACCTCGGTTCCGGGTTGATCCACTCGGCCAGTATAGGGGGCCTTTTTGCGGGGACTTCTTCTTTTCGTAGCGCAACCCCCCGTTTTACCGCCAACTTTCATCCAGGGCGTCTACACGACTCGCCGGCTGAAACCCCGGGCTGTGGCCCCGGCGCCATCCGGCGCGAAGACATCGCTCGGCGGGCTTGTGGCTTCGTGGGGGGCGAGGCTATGCTCCCGCCCGCTTTCTCGGAATTCCCAAGCTTTCATATGGAGGACCCGCCAAATGGCAGGAGAGATAGACGCCCGGCTCGCAAAACTCGGCATCGATGTTCCCGTCGCCGCCGCCCCGGTGGCCAACTACGTCGGCTACGTGCAGGCCGGTAACCTGGTGTTCATCTCCGGCCAGGTCCCCATCAAGGACGGCAAGTTCCAGTACCAGGGCAAGCTCGGCGACGGCATGTCCCTGGAAGACGCCCAGGCGGCTGCCCGGCTCTGCGCCATCAACATCGTCGCCCAGGCCAAGGCGGCCTGCGGCGGCGACCTGGACCGCGTGAAGCGCGTGGTCAAGCTGACCGGCTTCGTGAACTCCACCGGCGACTTCACCGACCAGCCGAAAGTAGTTAACGGCGCTTCCGACCTCATGGTCGAGGTGTTCGGCGACAAGGGCAAGCATGCCCGCGCCGCCGTCTCCGCCGCCTCTCTACCCGCCGGCGTCGCCGTCGAGGTCGAGGCGGTGGTGGAAATATCCTGACGACAGAAAGGCGGCAGCCCCCGGACGCCGGTCCCTCTTGACGGTCGAGCCGGCCTCCGGGCCAAATAGCCATCATGCCTGACACAACCCAGAAGCTGCCCGCCGAGGCGGCGCGATTCCTCAGCCGCTACCCCGATACAGGGGCGCTCGACGCCATCTTCCCCGACCTCTCCGGGGTCATCCGCGGCAAGCGCTACCCCATCGCCGAGCTGGGCAAGGTGATGGAGACCGGCTTTGCCATCCCCGGCTCCGTCTTCATGCTCGACACCCAGGGCGAGAGCCACGATCCCGACGGCATCGGCTTTTCCGACGGCGACCCCGACTGCCAGGTGAAGATCATTCCCGGCACCCTGATGCCGGTGCCCTGGGCCCAGCGCCCGCTGGCACAGGTCATGATCACCCTCATCGACGAGGACGGCGAACCCTACTACTACGAGCCGCGCAACGTGCTGCGCCGGGTCGCCCAGCGCCTCACCGACCTCGGCCTCACGCCGGTGGTTGCCTTCGAGCTGGAGTTCTACCTGATCGACCGCGAGCGCACGCCGGAGGGCTCGCCGCAGCCGCCGATCTCGCCGGCTACCGGCCGCCGCGACTTCGGCACCCAGGTCTACGGCATGAAGACTCTTGATGCCTATGACGCCATGCTGGACGACGTCACCAAGGCCTGCGCCATCCAGGAAGTGCCAACCGGCGCGGTGACGGCGGAGTACGCAGCCGGCCAGTTCGAGATCAACCTGGAGCACGTCGACGACCCGATCCAGGCTGCCGACGACTGCATCCTGTTCAAGCGCATCGTCCAGGGCGTCGCCCAGAAGCACGGCTTCCAGGCCACCTTCATGGCCAAGCCCTACGTGGAGCGCGCCGGCAACGGCCTGCACATGCACGTCAGCCTGCTCGACAAGGCCGGCCGCAACGTCTTCGACGGCGGTGCGGAGATCGCGAGCGACACCCTGCGCCACGCCATCGGCGGAGTGCTGGAAGTACTGCCGGAGTCCATGGCCTTCCTGGCGCCGAACGTGAATTCCTACCGCCGCTTCCTGCCGGACATCTTCGTGCCGACACAGCGCAGCTGGGGCTTCGAGAACCGCTCGGTCGCCCTGCGCATCCCGGCCGGAGGCGGCGCTGCCCGGCGCATCGAGCACCGCGTCGCCGGCGCCGACGCCAATCCCTACCTGGCGCTGGCCACTCTCCTGGCCGGCATCCACAAGGGCATCGTCGAGAAGACCGACCCGGGCGAACCCTGGGACGGCAACGCGGCGATGGAATACGACGACGACCTGCCGTTCCGCCCGGCCCGCGCCTATGAGAAGCTGACGGCGACCTGTGGCCTCGCCGACTACTTCGGCGCCGACTATTTGCGTGCCTACTCGGCCTGCAAGGACGCCGAGCTCGAAAGTTTCGAAACGCAGATCTCACCGCTGGAATACTCCTGGTTCCTGCAGGCCGACTGAGCGCATGCCTCTTGTTTCCCGCGCCATCGGTGTCATCTCATAGCGCATGACCCGTAACGACGCGGGAGACGGGGACAGCACGATGCCGGACGGACGCGACGCCCTGGCCGTCAAGGTCGTCAGCCGCATCGCCGAGGTGCCGGCGGCCGAGTGGGATGCCTGCGCCGGCGACAATCCCTTCGTCAGCCATGCCTTCCTCGGCGCCCTGGAGGACAGCGGCTCGGCCACGGCGGAGACCGGCTGGCTGCCGCAGCACCTGGTGCTGCCGAACCCGAAAGGCGGCCTGCTCGGCTGCGCGCCGCTCTACCTCAAGAACCACTCCTACGGCGAGTACGTCTTCGACTGGAACTGGGCCGACGCCTACGAGCGCGCCGGCGGGCGTTATTATCCGAAGCTGCAATGCTCGGTGCCCTTTACCCCTGCCACCGGCCCGCGCCTGCTGGTCAATCCGACGGCCGAGCGCGCCGAGGTGGAGGCCGGCCTGGTCGCAGCCATGCTGGAGCTGACGCGGCGCCACCAGGCCTCCTCCCTGCACATCACCTTCCCGCCGGAGGCACAGTACGAGCGCCTGGGTGATTTCGGCCTGCTGCAGCGTCTGGGGGTGCAATACCACTGGCAGAATCACGGCTACGCCGACTTCGACGCCTTCCTCGCCGCGCTCGCCTCGCGCAAGCGCAAGGCGATCAAGAAGGAGCGCCGCAAGGTGGCGGAGAGCGGCGTGAACCTTCGCGCCCTCAGCGGCGGCGAGATCGCGCCGCACCACTGGGATGCCTTCTTCGAGTTCTACATGGCGACCGCCGACCGCAAGTGGGGGCAGCCCTACCTGACGCGCGAATTCTTCCATCTGCTGGGCGAACGCCTCGCCGACAAGGTGGTGCTGATGATGGCGGACTATGCCGGCGAGCCGGTGGCTGGCGCCCTGAACCTGAAGTCCGGCGACACCCTCTTCGGGCGCAACTGGGGCTCGCTCGGGCGCTTCCGCTTCCTGCATTTCGAGACCTGCTACTACCAGGCCATCGACTACGCCATCGCCCATGGCCTGAAGTACGTCGAAGCCGGCGCCCAGGGTGAGCACAAGATCCAGCGCGGCTACCTGCCGAGGCCGACCTACAGCGCCCACTGGATCGCCGATCCCGGCTTCAGCCAAGCCGTCGAGGAGTTCCTCACCCGCGAGCGCCGCGCCCAGGAGCGCGAGATCAACGCGCTGGCCGACTACAGCCCCTTCAAGGAAAGCTGCCTGGAGTAGGTCGCTCGGCCCATAGCCAGGATGGCTGCATGCCGGCTAGGATTGCATCCCTCGCCCCGCCCGACCTCGGAGGACGCCCCCGCGATGCGCTGGAAACCCTTGGCTTTCGCAATCGGCCTTGCCCTCTCGGGCGCCCTGCCGCGGCCTGCCGCCACGGTCGACTTGGCATTGGTCCTGCTGAACGATGTCTCCCGGAGCATGGACGAGAGCGAATATGCCCTGGTGAAGGCGGGATACCGCGCCGCCTTTGCGGACCCCGAGGTGATCGCCGCCCTTATCGGCAACGGCGGCGGCGTCGCCGTCGCCTACGTGGAGTTCTCCGGCAAGAACGAGATCCGCCAGGTGCTCGACTGGCAGGTGCTGACCGACGCCGCTTCCGCCCAGGTTTTCGGCGAGGCGGTCGCCGCCGCGCCGCGCTCCAGCGCCGGCAACACCGCACTCTCCGCCGGCATCGCCGAGGGGGCAAGACTGCTGCTCGACGGCGACTTCGGCACGGCCCGGCGGGTCATCGACGTGGCCAGCGACCACCCGAGCGATGGCGGGCGCTCGGCCGCCATCCGCGACGCCGCCGTCGCCGCCGGCATCACCATCAACGCCCTCGCCATCGTCGACGAGCAGCCGATCGGCACCATCGACGGCCGCATGACCTACGCGACCGCCCGCTGGGGCAGCGAGACCGTCGTCGAGTTCTACCTGCGCAACGTGGTCGGCGGCCCCGGCAGCTTCGCCGTCGAGGCACGCGACTTCGCCGTCTTCGGCGAGGCGCTCAAACGCAAGCTTCTGTTGGAGTTCATCGCGACGCCGGAACCCGAGGAACCGGCACGGCCAGCGCCGCTGGTGACCGCTGCCGCCTCCCTTCAAGGAGGGCCGTGACCAGGCGGAGCCAAGGAAATCTGCGGAATCTCCAAGACCCTCGAAACCGCCCCGTGTATAGTGCCCCTGCGCCGTCGAGTCTCGGTGAGTGACGAGAAAGCGACCGGAAAGGATAGGGGATGACGGGCAAGGTTGGCGACCTGCGCAGCCGCTTCGACGACGACGGCTACATCATCGTCGACTCGGAAGTCTTCCGAATTTCGACCCGGGATCTTTCGGTGCAGCTCGCCG
This sequence comes from Kiloniellaceae bacterium, assembly GCA_009377535.1. Lineage (GTDB taxonomy): Bacteria > Pseudomonadota > Alphaproteobacteria > Kiloniellales > Kiloniellaceae > Pelagibius. Next base: position 19,133 of record WHTV01000067.1, on the reverse strand, counting down.
ACTTCGTGCGCGCCTGCAACTTCGCCTGCATCGACCGCGACCTCGACCAGCGCTATCTCAGCGACTTCATCTCGGAGATCGCGCGGCGTGAGGAGAGCAACGCCATCACCTCGCCGCTCTACCAGCTGCTGCCGACGGTTCCCGCTGTCTACGCCTTCGCCACCCAGGACGATCTGCTGCGCATCCTCGCGGGAATCGGCGTCGCCCAGCCGACGCTCGGCACCTCTCCGCTGATCCGCATCGACCGCCCGCGCGAGAAGAAGTACCAGACGCCTTGGCACCAGGATATCTGGTATTCTTTCTCCTCAGAGGCTTCCGTGGTGATCTGGATGCCGCTCGGCGAGGTCACCGCGGCGCAGGGCCATCTCGTGGTCCTGCCCGACTCCCACAGGAACGGCACGCTGCCCTTCAAAGTCTATGAGGAAGGCCACGAGCCCTACACGCCCCGCGAGGCGCCGGACGAGTCGCGCCGCCAGACCGTGCCCGTGAAGTTCGGCGAGATCATCATCTTCAAGCAGACGCTGCTGCACAAGAGCGGCGATAATCTGTCGGACCGCTGCCGCGTCAGCATGCAGCTGCGCTATAACGAGATGAAGGACCAGAAGCAGCCCTTCGCCACCTTCGTCGCCAAGTACTCCGATCACGTAGTGGAACAGCAGAAGAGATATCTCGCGACCAATGATTAGACCCGTCGAGTTCAGCCGCCTCGCAGACTGCCCGATCTGCGGCAGCGATCAGCTTGAAAGCCACAACCAGCGTCGGGAATTCGCGCAGAACAAGACCGACTGCTTCGTCTTCGATTTCGACGACTGCGTCTGCGCCGGCTGCGGCTTCGTCGTCTCCCGTAACCGGCCCTCAGAGGCGGCCCTCGACGACTACTACAAGGGCTACCTGCGCTCGCTGTCGAACGTGGCGGCTGCCGAGATCGACCAGCGGGTCGAAATTCTCACGCCCTTCCTGCCGGCGCGGGCCCGTATCCTGGAGATCGGCGGCGGCCGCAGCAGCTTTGCCGACAAACTGACCACCCTCGGGCATGAGGTCTTCCAGGAGGACCCCTCCACCATCTCCGAGGCCGGCGGCTCCGACAGCGGCTTCGATCTCATCTGCAGCTATTACGTCGGCGAGCACGTGCTGGACGTGAACGGCTGGATCGACTTCCAGAAGAAGCTGCTGCGCCCGCAGGGCCGAGTGCTCATCGAGGTGCCGAACTTCGCGCGCCACTTGATGGAGAGCATGAACAACGAGCACATCAACCACTTCCAGATGAAGCACCTGCGCCAGCTGCTGGGCAATCACGGTATCGCGGTCGTCGCTGCCAGCGAGGATGAGGTCGGCCGCTACTTCGGCATGTGGGCCATCGGCGAAGTCGCCGCGGCCGGCACGCCGGCGGGCAACATCGACGATGAGGCGCCCGCGACCTCTCGCAAGATGGTCGCGCAGGCCCGCAAGCAGCTCGAGGAACGTACCCGACGCTTTGCGGCGATCATGCACGACGCCAAGCGCAAGATGGCGGCGGGGACCGTGGTCGGCTTTTGGCCCTGCAACGAGGTCACCACCAACATCCTCATGCAGGCACCCGACGTCGAGGCCGGACAGCTGCGCCTCTTCGACATCGACGGCGAGAAGCATAGCATCGACTGGTGCAGCCTCGGCCGCAACGTGCAGCAGCCGGAGCGGCAAGCCGTCGCCGGCTGCGGCCAGCTCTACCTCTGCAGCCCTTCGCGCAACGAGGAAATCGCCAAAGCGATCGCCGCCATGGAGATCGGCGACGTCACGGTGACCAAGGTGCCCTTCAGCTAGAAATGGGCCCCTGGCACAAACAATAGGCCCGGCATCGCCTTGCGGTGCCGGGCCTTTCCCGTTTCAGGGAGCTGAAAAAACTCACTCCGCCAGCGCGGCCTCGTCTTTGCGCTTGCCGCCCTTCCGGGGGCCGCCCTTGCGCTTCGGCGGGATGGCGCCTTCCGGATAGGTGAAGACCGGCAGGCCGTCCTCGATGTCGACGCACACCACGCCACCCTTGGCCAGCTTGCCGAACAGCAGCTCCTCGGCCAGCGGCTTCTTGATGTGCTCCTGGATAACGCGGGCCAGCGGCCTGGCGCCGAACTGCTTGTCGTAGCCCTTGCCGGCCAGCCACTCGCGCGCCGCGTCGGTCAGCTCGATGGTGACCTGGCGGTCGGCCAGCTGCGCCTCCAGCTGCATGACGAACTTGTCGACCACGCGGGTGATCACCTCGGGCTGCAGGTGGGTGAAGGGGATGATGGCATCCAGGCGGTTGCGGAACTCCGGCGTGAACAGCTTGTTGATCGCATCGGTATCGTCGCCGGTACGCACGTCGCGGGCGAAGCCGATGGCGGTCTTGGCCATGTCGGCGGCGCCGGCATTGGTGGTCATGATGAGGATCACGTTGCGGAAGTCGACCGACTTGCCGTTGTGGTCGGTCATCTTGCCGTAGTCCATGACCTGCAGCAGGATGTTGAAGAGATCGGGGTGCGCCTTCTCGATCTCGTCGAGCAGCAGCACGCAGTGCGGATGCTGGTCGACGGCGTCGGTCAGCAGGCCGCCCTGGTCGAAGCCGACGTAGCCCGGCGGCGCGCCGATGAGGCGCGAGATCGAGTGCCGCTCCATGTACTCCGACATATCGAAGCGGGTCAGCTCGATGCCCAGGGAGTGAGCGAGCTGGCGCGCCACCTCGGTCTTGCCGACGCCGGTCGGACCGGAGAAGAGGTAGCAGCCGATCGGCTTTTCCGGCTCGCGCAGGCCGGCGCGGGCCAGCTTGATGGCGGCCGAAAGCGCAATCAGCGCCTGATCCTGGCCGAACACCATGGTCTCTAGGTCGCGCTCCAGGTTCTTCAGCGCGGCGCGGTCGTCCTTGGAAACGCTCTTTGGCGGGATGCGCGCGATCTTGGCCACCACCGCCTCGACATCCTTCACGGTGATGGTCTTCTTGCGCTTGGATTCCGGCAGCAGGCGCTGCGAGGCGCCGACCTCGTCGATCACGTCGATGGCCTTGTCGGGCAGCTTGCGGTCGCCGATGTAGCGCGCCGAGAGTTCCACGGCCGTGCGGATCGCCTCGTTGGTGAAGCGCACGTTGTGGTGTTCTTCGTAGTAGGGCTTCAGGCCGCGCAGGATCTTCACCGTATCCTCGATGGAGGGTTCGAGGATGTCGATCTTCTGGAAGCGGCGCACCAGGGCGCGATCCTTCTCGAAGTAGCTGCGGTATTCCTTGTAGGTGGTCGAGCCGATGCAGCGCAGCAGGCCGCTCTGCAGGGCCGGCTTCAGCAGGTTGGAAGCATCCATGGCGCCGCCCGAGGTGGCGCCGGCACCGATCACCGTGTGGATCTCGTCGATGAAGAGGATGGCATTGTCCTGCGCCTCGATCTCCGAGACCACGGCCTTCAGGCGCTCCTCGAAATCGCCGCGGTAGCGAGTGCCGGCCAGCAGCGCGCCCATGTCGAGGGCGAAGATGATGGCGCCATGCAGCACCTCCGGCACGTCGCCGTCGACGATGCGCCGGGCCAGGCCCTCGGCGATGGCGGTCTTGCCGACGCCGGGGTCGCCCACGTAGAGCGGGTTGTTCTTGGTGCGGCGGCAGAGCACCTGGATGGTGCGCTCGATCTCCGCAGCGCGGCCGATCAGCGGGTCGATGCGACCGTCGCGCGCCTTGCGGTTCAGGTCTACGCAGTAGGCGTCGAGCGCCTCGCGGCCTTTGCGTACCACCTTCTCCGCCTCGACGTCGTCGTCGGCGCCCTCGACGGTGCGGCTTTCCTCATGGCCCTTGGCCTTGGCGATGCCATGACTGATGTAGTTCACCGCGTCGAGCCGCGACATCTCCTGCTCTTGCAGGTAGTAGACGGCATGGCTTTCACGCTCCGAGAACATCGCAACCAGCACGTTGGCGCCGGTCACTTCCTCGCGGCCGGAGGACTGCACGTGGATGGCGGCGCGCTGCAGCACCCGCTGGAAGCCGGCGGTGGGCTTTGCGTCGCCGAGCTGGGAGGTGATCAGGCTGGAGAGCTCGTTGTCGATGTAGTCGAGGATGTCGGCTCTCAGGCGTTCCAGGTCGACGCTGCAGGCCCTCAGGACCGCCATGGAGTCGGGATCGTCGATCAGCGCCAGGAGCAGATGTTCAAGCGTCGCGTACTCATGGCGGCGCTCGTTGGCGCCGGCAAGGGCGCGATGAAGCGTCTGCTCTAAATTGGCGGATAGCATCCGGGCTTTATTCCTTTTCCAGAGTGCACTGTAGAGGGTGCTGGTGCTGGCGCGCATAGTCAATGACCTGCGTCACCTTTGTCTCGGCGACCTCGTAGGTGAAGACGCCACACACTCCGACGCCGCGCTGATGGACGTGCAGCATGATGCGGGTCGCTTCCTCTCGATTCTTGCCGAATATCTGCTCAAGGACATGGACGACGAACTCCATCGGCGTGTAGTCGTCGTTCAACATCAGAACCTTGTACATCGACGGCTTCTTGGTCTTCGGCTTGCTCTTGACGATGATGCCCGTCGAGGTGCCGCCGCCGTCGTTCCGCTTATCTTCACTCATTGTTCTGCGTCAAACCCGAGACTTCACCAGCATTACACTCAATCATATTGGATGGATTAACGTCGGGAAAAGGCCTGAGGGTCCCGGCCGGCGAAATTCACCTATGCCTTGGCCCGGACGTTCCCCTGCCGGCCGCGCAGTCGCCACCCTTCAGTAAGAGCAACACTATGCCATGACCCAGAGCCGCGCCGAAGGGGCCAGATGGTGATGGGCATTTGATCCTATACGGGGCCATCGACGCTCCCACGGCGCCAACGAAAAAGGGCCCGGCGCAACGGCGCCGGGCCCCTCGATCGCCGTGATGAGATCCGCGCCGTCACGCCGCGACCGGCTTCATCAGCTTCTCGACGGTGGCGTTCAGGCGCAGCTGAATCGGCTCGAGGGCGTCGTTGGCGAGGGTCATGCTCAGCTCGGTCAGCTTGGCGCTCTCTGCCACCAGTTCGTCGAAGCGGCTGCGCGAGAACTCGGTCTGCAGGTCGATGACCTCGCGTACCGTGCTGGCGCCGAACAGCGCCTGGGTGGCGGCCACGTTGGCCTCGACCAGGCTCTGCGCCACGCCCATCAGCTCCTTGCCCAGAGATTCGACGCCCTTGGCAAAGACCGTCGTGGAGCGCACGTAGGCGTCCACGTTCTCCTTGCCGAGCGAAGCGACCTCGTCGTAGCGCAGAAAGATGCTGTCGGAGACCTTGTCAACCTGTTCCTGGGCAAGGGCGATGGCCTGTTCGTATCCCTTGGTGGCCGCCTGTGTGCCAGCCTTCAGGACCGTCTCCATGGTTTCCTGATGGGCGGTCACGGCGACCTCTGCGGGCGCCGTTGCCACCGGAGTCTCGGCGGCGGGCGCCGTCTTTTTGGCAATCGTCGTCTTGCTGGGGGACTTCTTAGTGGGCATTGGAACACTCCCGCACTGGGGTTTCGCAACTAGGGATGAATCGCGGCGGTGGCTCGCTGTCAAAAGACGCCGGCGCCGTCCGCGGGCGGCTATTCCCGGAAGCGCTCAAGGGCGCTGGGCAGCAAACCGAGCCATATGGTGCGCTGCAACATAGTCGAAAAATGTATTATTCCGCGCCGGCAAGTCAAGGGATTTTTGTGCGCTGCAGCATAGACAGCCTCCAGGCGGCGTGAGGGAGATCGCGCCGCGCGCATCGCAAGCCCCTGCTGCGCCGCCGCGAAAGCCCGCTTGCTGGCAAAAATGCCCTCTGTCAGTATCGCGGCGGGCAGATAGCCCGAGCCTGCGATTCGCGATGGATGACGAATGACCTATTGCCTGGGGATCAGTATTGCCGACGGCCTCGTCTGCCTTGCCGATGGCCGAATTACCAGCGGAAACCAGGTCACCAACGCCCAGAAACTCTCCATACACGGCAGCGGCTCGGCCCAGTTCGTGATCATGACCTCCGGTTTGCGCTCGCTGCGCGACAAGACGCTGGCCTACCTCGAACGCGACATGCGCCAGAAGCATCCGGCCGGCTTTGCCACCATGCTGGACGCGGTGACCGCCTACTGCCACTGCCTGCGGGCAGTCGCCAAGGAGGATCGTGAGCAACTTGCGGATTCCGACCTCGCCTTCAACCTGCACAGCCTGATCGCCGGTGCGCAGCCCGAGGACGACGGTCCCAGCGTCTTCCTGGTCTACCCGGAGGGCAACTGGATCGAGGTCGACCGCCGCACGCCCTACCTGTCGATCGGCGCCACGGCCTACGGCAAGCCGATCCTCGATCGGGCGCTGACTTACGACACCTCCATGACCACGGCGCTGAAGCTGGCCTACCTGTCGTTCGATTCCTCGCGCTTTTCATCGGCCGACGTCGGCTTCCCGATCGACTTGGCGACCTTCAGTCGCAGCGAGCGCCGCTGGCGCAGGGCGCACTACGACTATGACGACCTGCGCGAACAGCGCATCTGGTGGAACGAGCACATCAAGAAGCTTGCCATCGAAATGCCCGAGGGGCCCTGGGCCGGCGAACTGAAACCCGGCAGCAACACCGCCCGCCTGACGGTGGTGTCGGAAGACAAGGGAAAGAGCTGAGGCCTTGTGGCCCCACTTTCCCTCTCGCGGCATCCATTACTGTTGGCGTACACCCATGAAAGCGGGATACTCGGCCTGTCAGCGTCGTCGGAGTATCGGCCATGGCCGTTTCCCAGGCGGAATCCTGCAGCCGGCTCGCCTGTGGCATAGCCCGTGAAAAGCTGACCAAGCGCGCGCGCCGGCGTGGAATTCGCAAAGCGTTTCGCCTCGGCGCTTCGCTTTTCTCCACGGTACTTGCTGTATCCTTCGCATCACCGGCTGTTTCGGAGCCCATCGAAATAAGCATCGGCGTGTCGGACAGTCTCGGCCCGAGCATCGTCGAGATCATGGACCAGTATCCGAACCTCTGTAGCGAGGAAGAGTTCTTTTCGGACCAGTGGCTGCGCACGGCTCTGGAGTTTATCATTGCCTGCCGCGCGATCCACCTGGGCGGGCTTGAGGCGACTTACACCATTGTCAGCTATCCGAACTCCGCGCGCACGCGGGCGGAGCTCTTGAAAGGCTCCGTCGCCATCATGGTCGATTTCCCGTGGGGCGACTTCGCAAGCCATGAGGACCTCTATCGCAGCGATGCCGTCTTGCGGGTTGGCGATTTCGTCAAGGGCATCTACACCCGCCCCGACCACACGGAACTCCTGCAAGTCAGAACGCTGGAGGAGCTCAGGAAATTCAAGGCCGTCTCCAACGAAACCTGGATCTATGACTGGACCGCACTCCAGCGCATGCAGATCGAGACGTTCACCGTTTCCCGCTATGCCCTGATGGGAGGAACGGTCGAAGGGCGCAGAGTGGACTTCCTGGTTGGCGAATTTCCCGGCGTCAGTGACCTGTCGCAATACATCAACGGCTACCGGTTCACACCCGTCCCAGGCATCAAGATTGCCCTGCCAGGGACACGGCATGTGGCGGTTTCGAAACTGGCGCCTCACGCCAAGGAGGTCTTCGACGCGTTGCAGGTCGGCTTGGCGGCACTCCACTACAGGGGGCTGATCCGGAAGGGATACAGGAGCGTTGGATTCTTCAATCCGCTGGTGGAGGACTGGAAGATTCTCTGCTGTGAGACGGCAGACTAGTCACTGCGGTGCACACATTTTTTCGACTTGTCAGAACGCCAGGCGGTTCGTCAGGCCGTTCTCACCGACCTTGACGTTGAAGTAGTTGCCGCGCGAATCGTCGCTGTCGCTGCGGCGGGGCGCGTTTGCCTTGGCGGAGGCGCCCACCGGCACCGCCACCGGCTCACGCACCGGAATGCCGGTTTCGTCGAGCGCGAAGAGCAGCGCGTCGAAGGTGATCGCCGCATAGCGGTCGGAGGGAAAGCGCCAGGCGTTGAAATGAAAGACGCCGTCGCGGCAGAGGTTGGAGATCCAGTAGGTTTCCTTGGAAAACAGCTGCAGCCCCTGGGGTGCCGGCGCAAAGGCGCCGCTCGCCGCGAGGGCGGCGTCGAATTCCGCCAGCCGGCCGGCGTCCAACCGGGCCTCGCTCCTGGTCCAGCGCGTGAAGGCCAGCGGGTCGGAAAAGGTCACCTCGTTCACCACCAGGCCGCTCGGCCCCAGCACACGGGCGGTCAGCTGCGCCCCGCCGGCGCCGTCGCCGACCAGCTCGTAGCTGCGCAGCTGCTCGTCGTAGTCGGCGTTGTAGATCAGGCGATAGCGGGGCGGCGCCCCTTCGACGCAGGCGGCACGGATGTCATCGCCGTTCAGGTAGCTGAGCCAGGTCGCCTTGAGGGTCAGCGGGTTGTCGATGTCTCCGCGGTAGCTGCAGGCGGCAAGCAGGCTGCCGGCCAGCAGGGCCCAGATCCAGGCGCCGCGACGGAAAGCTGCACCAGTCATCGCAAATCTTGTTCCTTGGCCTGCGCGTCTCGCGCCCCTTTGAGTCGCGCAAGAGGGGCAGGCCGTAGCAAAAGGGCGGCCGCAACGGGACACCAGAGAAATCTGGCAGGAATCTGGTGTTCCAAAGCGCTGAAATGAAGGGATTTTAACGACATTGTAATCGGTGCGGCATTACACTGGACAGGAATTCAAGTGATGCCGTAGAATTTATAGCCTTTTCGGGGGATTACCGAAAATAGTTAATGTGACGTCCGCGCCGCTGCCGTGCTGTGTCACAAGCCAACTTTCGACTGCAAAGCGAGTGCTGATGTCCAGAAAGATCGCGTTGTTGCTCACGATGATGTTGGCCCTCGCCGGCGGCGTCGCCTTGACGCCGGCCGCCGCGCAGGCGCGCTACGCATCCATCGTGGTGGACGCAGAGACCGGCCAGGTCCTGCACGCGGTGAATGCGGACACCCTTAACTATCCCGCCTCCCTGACCAAGATGATGACGCTCTATCTGGTCTTCGAGGCATTGGAGAAGGGCACCCTGAAGCTCGACCAGCGGCTGGCCGCCTCGAAGCGCGCCGTCGGCATGGCGCCCTCCAAGCTCGGCCTCAAGGTGGGCGAGACAATCGCCGTCGAGGACGCCATCATGGCCCTGACCACCAAGTCGGCCAACGACGTGGCGGTGGTCCTCGCCGAGGCGCTGGGCGGCACGGAGATCACCTTCGCCCAACTGATGACCAAGCGCGCACAGGAACTCGGCATGAGCCGGACCACCTTCCGCAATGCCTCCGGCCTGCCCAACCGCGGCCAGAAGAGCACCGCACGCGACATGATCCGCCTGGCCAAGGCGCTGATGGAAGACTATCCGCAGTACTATCACTATTTTTCGATCGAGAGCTTCAGCTATGCCGGCCGCACCTACCGCAGCCACAATCGCCTGCTGAAGGGATACAGGGGCACCGACGGCATTAAGACCGGCTATACCCGGGCCTCGGGATTCAACCTGGTGAGCTCCGTCCAGCGCAACGGCCGGCACGTCATCGCCGTGGTGCTCGGCGGCAAGACCGCCAAGTCGCGCGACAATCATATGGTCAAGCTGCTCGATCGCAGCTTCACCAAGATGGCTTCGATGGGCGTGAAGGCCGTCCCGCCGGTGCCCGGGCGCAACCCCTTCCAGAACCCGGACGCGACGACGATCGAGGTCGCGGCGGTCGAGCCGCCGGCGCCGGCGCCCACGCGCAGCCGCGCGGTGAAGCCGGTGGTCGCCTCCTCGCAGATCGCCACCGCTTCCGATGCCAGCGACCTAAGCGACCTTGAGGTTGACACCGAGATTCTGACCGATGAATGGGCCGTGCAGGTCGGCGCCTTCAGCCGCTTCAAGGCCGCCCATTTCAGTGCCAAGACGGCGCTGGAGACCGCGCCGGAGGCGCTCCAAGGTGCGCGGGTGGCGATCGAGCGGATCGAGTCGGATGCCGCCGGCACGCTCTACCGCTCGCAGCTTGCCGGGCTGTACGAACAGCAGGCCCGCACCGCCTGCCAGGAACTGGCCGCCGCCAGCATCAACTGCGTGGTGGTGCAGCACGTCGCCCAAGGCTCCAACTGAAGCGCACCGACGCTGCGCTCGGAAGCCGGCAGCCCCCCTTCCCGCTATGCTTCGTAGGCCCGCTCAAGGGTTGCGATATCGATCTTCTTCATCCGCAGCATCGCCTCCATCGCCCGCTGGGATTGCTCGGTCGCCGGTCCATTGAATATCTCGATGAGCGTCTTAGGCACGACCTGCCAGGACACGCCGAATTTGTCCTTCAGCCAGCCGCACTGCTGCGCGTTGGGGTCGCCGCCCTCGGAGAGCTTGCTCCAGAAGTGGTCGACCTCCGCCTGAGTCTCGCAGATGACCTGCAGCGAGATCGCCTCGTTGAATTTGAAGACCGGCCCGCCGTTGAGCGCCGTGAAGGCTTGGCCGTCGAGTTCGAAGCCGACCGTCATGACGGAGCCGGCCGGCCGGCCGTGGACCTCGTGGCCGGCCTCGCCGTAGTGGCTCTTGCCGGTGATGCGGGAATTCTTGAACACGCCGGTATAGAAGGTGGCGGCCTCCTCGGCCTGATCGTCGAACCATAGGCAGGGGCTGATCCCTTGCATTGTCGCACTCCTCCGTCGCTTGCTTGTTTCGTTCAGGCCTGCTTGCCGCCGGACTGCAGTTCCACCAACAGGGCATCGAGACGCTCGAAGCTGTCCTCCCAGAACTGTCGGTAACGCACCAGCCACTCGGTGGCATCGGCCAGCGGCCCCGCCTCGAGCCGGCAGGGCCGGCGCTGCGAATCGCGCCGGCGGGAGATGAGGCCGGCCCGCTCCAGCACCTTCAGGTGCTTGGAGATCGCCGGCTGGCTCATGGCAAAGGGTTCCGCCAGCTCATTGACGGACGCCTCGCCCGTGGCCAGGCGGGCGAGGATTGCCCGCCGCGTCGGGTCGGCCAGGGCGGCGAAGGTGGCGTCGAGCTGGTCGGGTGCGTTCATTCTATAACCTATCATTTATATAACTGATAGGTTATTTTGAGCCAGCGCCGCTGTCAAGCGGCCGGCTGGGCTAGAAGGCCGGCGGTATCAGGCCGCTGGCCTTCAGTTGGGCGGCGAGCCGTGCGGTCAGGGCCGCCAGGCTGGCCGCGTCCGGCGCTTCGCAGCGCAGGGTCAAAGCGTCCTCGGTGTTGGAGGCGCGCAGCAGCCACCAGCCGCCGCCCTCACGCACGCGCACTCCGTCGATGGCGGTGACCTCCGCCCCCTCGGCGGCGAGGCGCTTCCTGACCTCCTCCACCACTGCCTTCTTGCGCGCGTCCGGGCAGGGCACGCGCAGCTCCGGGGTGTTCACCAGCCTGGGCAGGGAATCGCGGAAGCCGGCCAGGGTCTCCCCCGACGACTGCAGAATCGACAGCACCCGGACAGCGGCGTAGAGCGCATCGTCGTAGCCGTAGAAGCCGTCGCCGAAGACGAAGTGGGCGGCCATCTCGCCGCCGAAGGGGGCGGCCAGTTCCTTCATCTTGGCCTTGATGACCGAGTGGCCGGTTTTCCACATCAACGGCTTGCCGCCGGCAGCCGCGATGCCGTCGAACAGCACCTCGCTGCACTTCACGTCGCCGATGATGGTGGCCCCGGGATGGCGCTTCAGGATGTCGCGCGCCAGGAACAAGAGGATCTGGTCGCCGCAGACGATGCGTGCCTCGGCATCGACCAGGCCAAGACGGTCGCCGTCGCCGTCGAAGGCGATGCCGAGGTCGCAGCCCTCCCGCAGCACTGTCTCCCGCAACTGCGTCAGATTCTCCGCCACGGTGGGATCGGGGTGGTGGTTGGGAAAGTTGCCGTCGATCTCCGCGTTCAGCAGGAAGTGCTCGCCCGGCAGGCGCGCCACCAGGGCGGCCATCGCCTCGCCCATCGCCCCGTTGCCGGCATCCCAGGCGACCTTCAGCCGCCGATCGCCCTTGAAGTCTTCCAGGATGCGCGCGACATAGGCGTCGAAGACCGACACCTCCTCGATCCCGCCGGCGCCTTCCTCGAAGTCGGCGACGGCCGACAGGCGCCCCAGTTCCTGGATCTCCGCGCCGAACACCGAAGCCTCGTGCAGCACCAGCTTGAAGCCGTTGTAGTTTGGCGGATTGTGGGAGCCGGTGATCATTACCCCGCCGTCTACATCCATGGTGTAGGCGGTGAAGTAGAGCATCGGCGTCGGGCCGCGGCCGATAACCCGCACCCGCACACCGCAGGCCGCCAGCCCGGCGCTGAGCGCTGCGGCCAGCATCGGCGAGGAATGGCGCCCGTCGTAGCCGACCGCCAGCGCCCGGGCGCCGCGCCGCTTGGCAAGACTGCCGAAGGCGCGGCCGAGGGCATAGGCATCGGCGACCGTGATGGTCTCACCGACGATGCCTCGCACGTCGTACTCGCGCAGCATGGTAGCGTCGAAAAGATGCGCTGCCCCCGGATCGAAAGCTGCTGGGTCGAACGACGCCCCCGCCGTCATGGGTCGGTTCCTATGCCGCCGGCAACGCGGCCGGCCGGCCGACGGAACTGTAGCGGAAGCCCGCCGCCGCCATGTCGGCCGGATTGTAAACATTGCGCAGGTCTACCATCACGGGCGCCGTCATGAGCGCCTTGACGCGACCGAGGTCCAGCGCACGGAATTCGTTCCACTCCGTCAGAATGGCGACGGCATCGGCGCCGGTCATCGCTTCGTAGGCGTTCTGGCACCAGGCCACCCCCGGCAACAGCGCGTTCGCCTGTTCCATGCCCTCGGGATCGAAGGCGCGCACCTTGGCGCCGGCCTCGAGCAGTGCCGGTATGATCTCCAGGCTCGGCGCGTCGCGCATGTCGTCGGTGTTCGGTTTGAACGTGAGGCCCAGGACCGCCACCGTCTTGCCGTCGACCGAGCCGTCGCAGGCGGCGACGATGCGCGCCGCCATGGCCCTCTTGCGCCTGTCGTTGATGTCGGCGACGGTCTCGATGATGCGCACCGGCGCGCCGGCCCTCTGCGCGGTGTGGATCAGCGCCAGGGTGTCCTTCGGAAAGCAGGAGCCGCCGTAGCCCGGCCCGGGATGGAGGAACTTGCGGCCGATACGCCCGTCGAGGCCGATGCCGCGGGCGACGTCGTGCACATCGGCACCGAGCTTCTCGCAGAGGTCGGCGATCTCGTTGATGAAGGTGATCTTCATGGCCAGGAAGGCGTTGCCGGCGTACTTGGTGAGTTCCGCGGTTTCCAGCGTGGTGAAGAGGACCGGCGTCTCGATCAGGTAGAGCGGGCGGTAGAGCGCGCGCATGACCTCGCGCGCGCGGTCGCTCTCGACGCCGATGATCACCCGGTCCGGGCGCATGAAGTCGTTGATCGCCGCGCCCTCGCGCAGGAATTCCGGGTTGGAGACGACGTCGAACTCGGCGGCCGGGTTGGTCTCGCGAATGATGCGCGCCACCTCGCGGCCGGTACCGACCGGCACGGTCGACTTGTTCACCACCACGGTGTAGCCCTTGAGGTTGCCGGCGATCTCGCGCGCCGCGTCGTAGACGTAGCTCAGGTCCGCCTCGCCGCCGGTGCGCCCGGTCGGCGTGCCGACGGCGATAAAAACGGCGTCCGCCGCAGCCACCGTCTGCGCCAGCTCGGTAGTGAAGCTCAGGCGGCCGGCCGCGCGATTACTGGACACCAGCACGTCGAGGCCGGGCTCGAAGATCGGGATCTCCCCCCGCTCCAGGCGTTCGATCTTGGCAGCGTCCTTGTCGATGCAGACAACCTGGGTGCCGAACTCCGAAAAGCAGGCCCCGGACACGAGACCGACATAGCCGGTGCCAACCATTGCAATGCGCATGCTCGTTCTCCAGCGGCCCTTTGGCCCTAATCAGGAAGTGGCGGCGTAGCGCCGCAGAATGTCGCGGGCGCTTTCGCGGAGGTCGTCGCGCTCCAGCGCGTAAGCGATGTTGGCCTCCAGGAAGCCCGCCTTGTTGCCGCAGTCGAAACGCCGTCCCTCGAAGCGCAGGCCATGGAAGGGCTGGCTGCCGATGGTGCGCGCCATGGCGTCGGTGAGCTGGATCTCACCGCCAGCTCCCTTGTCCTGGCGGTCCAGCTCGTCGAAGACCTCCGGCTGCAGGATGTAGCGACCGATGATGGAAAGCGTGGAGGGGGCGTCTGCCGGGGCCGGCTTCTCGACCAGGCCTTTCGCCTTGGCGAGGCGGCCGTCGTCTTCCACCACGTCGAGGATGCCATAGCGGTTGGTCTGCTCGCGCGGCACGTCTTCAACGGCGACGAGGTTGCCACCGACCTTTTCGTAGGCCTCGACGAGCTGCGCCAGGCAGCCGCGCGGATGCAGCACCAGATCGTCCGGCAGGATCACGGCGAAGGGCTCGCGCCCCACCAGGTTGCGCGCGCACCACACGGCATGGCCAAGGCCGAGCGCCTCCGGCTGGCGGGTGTAGCTGATCTTGCCGGCGCCCGCCAGCATGCCGCGGGCGAGTTCCAGTTCCGCTGTCTTGCCGCGCGCCTCCAGCGTCGCCATGAGCTCGAAGTGATGATCGAAGTGATCCTCGATCGACGCCTTGCCGCGGCTGGTGACGAAAATGATCTCTTCGATGCCGGCTTGCCGCGCCTCCTCCACACCGTACTGGATGAGCGGCTTGTCGACGACGGGAAGCATCTCCTTGGGGATTGCCTTGGTTGCCGGCAGAAAGCGCGTGCCAAGTCCGCCGACGGGCAGGACAGCCTTGCGAATGGTGCCTGTCATAAAAAGGAATACCTCACAATGTCGGGAAGTGCGGAGGAACGCGGCTGTATTGCCACAGGGGCGCCGGGGCGACAAGTGACACAAATGGCGCCTTATAAGGCGAAATGTTGGCAGAGAGACATTTGCAGTTCAATGACGCAGCAACAGTTCCTTCGCTTCGTTCAGCTTGGCGGCGAGATAATTGGAGCCGCCGTGGTCGGGATGCAGCTTCTGCATGAGGCGACGATGCGCCTCGCGGATCGCCTCGGCACCGGCGCCCTCCTCCAGTCCGAGGATCTCCAGCGCCTCGCCACGGGTCATCCTGCCGGAAGCCTGCGGCCCGCCGCGTTGCCGCCCGCCCTCCGTTTGACCGTCGCCGGCGGCGGCCTCCGCCTCTTCTCTATCGCGCCAATCCGGCTGGGTGCGATCCAAATAGGCCTCCAACACGGCGGCGGACTGCGTGTCGGCAATGCTGTAGTCCTGCAGAAGTTCCAGCAGCGCCGCCACGTCGAGCCGCGAGAGCTGTTGACCCTCGTAGCGTCCATCGAGGATGCGGCCGTCGAGCGTGCCGCTGTCGTGATCGAGGCTCATCTGCAGGAAGCGCGTGTGCACCTCCGACGACTGGCCGGCCTGGGGGCCGCGCGCCGCCTTGTTCCGGCGAAACAGCCAGATGGCGGCTGGCACCAGGGCGGCCAGCATCGCCACGCGCCCGCTCACCAGCAGCAGCAGAAGCAGCCCGCCGGCGACCACCAGACCGCCCCACTTCAGGCCCCTGGCAACCTTCTGCGGGTCGGCATCGACGAACCAGCGTCCGAGGAACAGCAGAGCGACCAGCAGAGCGAAGCCGAGAATGAAGTACTGCATGGGTCGCCGGTCCGCCCCTGAGGCTATTTGACCTGATGGGTGAGCTGCGGCACCAGACCGCCGGTACGGCGGCTGTAGTCCGCCAGGGCCCGGCGTCCGCCGGCGGCGAAGACGGCGACGGCGGAGAGCAGATCGCGCAGCTGCCGGGCGCTGGCCGAGTCGAAGTTGCAGAAGGCACCGCCGCTGAGCCGCGCGATCTGCTGGAACGCCCGGCGGGAGACCGGGTCGTTGCCCTCGTGGAACATGAAGCAGGGCACGCCGAGCAAGCCGAGTTCGCCGGCCAAATGGCCGAGGTGGTCGATATCCTCCTCCATGGCGTCGCCGACGAACACCAGGGCGGAGACCTTCTTCTCCTTCGTCTCCTTGATGGCGCGCTTCAGCACCTTGCCCATCTGGGTCCGCCCGGCGAGGCAGAATACCCCGGTCATGAAGCGTAGCAGCTGCACCGACTCCGCTACCCAGGGGCTTGCCTTGCACTCGCCGAAGCCGCGGTAGTAGATGAGTTGCACCTCGAGGCCGCCGAGCACTTCCGTCTCCCTGAACATCTCCGCCTGAATGTGGGAGGCGCGGTCCCAGGTAGGCTCGCGGCTGGCGGTGGCGTCCATGGCGAAGATCAGCCGACCACGCGCATTGCCGGCAGACCCCGGGCTGGGCGCCGGGGTGACCGCCAGCTTGTGCAAGAAGGCGTCGACCTCCGAGGACGAGGAGGCCTGGGGAAGCTTGGGGTCCTTGGCCATCCACCCTGTGTCGCGGTTGTTTGTCTTATCTTTAATCTAGGGTCCCGCCGCGCGGAATCCAACTTGGCACCGACGCCCCGGGGTGGTTTCAGGCGGGCTTGATCCACACCGCGGTGTCGTGGAACACGGCGCCGCCAGCCGGCGGGCCGGGGTCGGCGCTGATCAGCAGATTGATGCCCCACCCCTCCTCGAAGGCGCTGTTGGGCCAGATGCTCTCCACCACCACCACGTCGGGCTGCAGACCGTCGAAGAGCGTCGCAGGGATGACCAGCGAGCCCTGACCATTGCCAACGCGCACGCGCTCGCCCTCGGCAATCCCCAACTCGGCGGCCGCCTGCGGATGGATCAGCAGTGTCGGCCGCTTCTCGCGCTTCAGCGAGCCAGGCGTCTCCGTGAAGGTGCTGTTCAGGAAAGAGCGCGCCGGCGCCGCAACCAGGCGGAAAGGGCGCTCGGAATCGGCCCGATCGTAGCCGTCGTTGTGACCGGGCAGCTTCGGCATCGTCGCGAAATCGGGCCCGTAGGCCGACCAATCGGCCCGGAAGTGGAAGCGCTTGTCGGCATGGCCGAAGCCGTCGAGGAAATGCATCTCCTCGAAGGACTTCACGCAATCGTACCAGTGGGCCGCGTGCACCGTGTCGGCATCGGGCAGGCCGGAGGACTTCAGCGTTGCGTCGATGATCTCCCAGGTGGTCATGCCGAAGCCGGGGTGCTCGGCGCCGAGGCGTCTGGCGAGGTCACAGAGGACCACGTGATTGCTGCGGCAGCCGGGCAGCGGATCGATCACCGCCTTGGTGACCTGCAGGTAGGTGTGGCCGCCGGCGACGTAGATGTCGTCGTGCTCCAGGAAAGTGGTCGCCGGCAGCACGATGTCGGCCATCGCCGCCGTCTCGGTCATGAACTGCTCGTGCACGCAGGTGAAGAGATCGGGCCGGGCGAAGCCTTCGGCCACCTTGGCGCTCTCCGGGCAGACCACCACCGGGTTGGTGTTCTGGATGAAGAGCGCGGTCACCGGCGGCCCGTCGCCGAGATCGCGCTTGTCGCCGGTGAGGATCGGACCGATGCGCGACTGGTCGAGCAGGCGCGTCGACCTGTCCTTCACATCGAGGCCCTGAATCAGCGTTTCGTCGAGGCCGTAGACGTCCGACTGGCCCTGCAGAGCGCCGCCGCCAGGGTACTGCCAGGCGCCGGTGACCGCCGGCAGGCAGGCGACGGCATGCACCGAGGAGGCGCCGTTGCGCGCCCGCGAGAAGCCGTAGCCGACACGGATGTAGCTGCGCTGGGTCGCGCCGTAGAGCCGCGCGAAGGCGAGGATCTCCGCCTCCGCAAGACCAGTGATGCCTGCCGCCCAGGCCGGCGTGCAGGCCGCGAAGTGGGCCTCCAATTCGGCATCCCAGTCGCTGTACTTCGCCATGTAGGCGCGGTCGGCGTAGCCCTCGGCCAGCAGCACGCAGATCACCGCCGCCGCCAGGGCGCCGTCGGTGCCGGGCTTCGGGGCCAGGTGCAGGTCGGCTTGCTCGGCCGTGCCGGTGCGATAGGGGTCGACCACCACCAGCTTCGCGCCGCGCGTCTTGCGCGCCTTGGCGATGTGGGTCATCACGTTGACCTGGGTGCTGACCGGATTGCCGCCCCAGACGACGATGAGATCCGACTGCGCCATCTCGCGCGCGTCGCTGCCGCGGCGGGCGCCGCAGGCGGCGTTCCAGCCGGTCGCCACCAGCTTGGTACAGATCGTCGAATGCTGGCGCGAGTAGCGCTTGGCGTGACGCAGGCGCTCGATGCCGTCGCGCTGCACCAGGCCCATGGTTCCGGCGTAGAAGTAGGGCCACACGGTCTCGCTGCCGTGGCGCTGCTCGGCCTTCAGCAGCGCCTCGGCTACTGCGTCGAGGGCCTGGTCCCAGGTAATCTCCTCGAAGGCCTCCCTGCCCCGGCCGCGCTCGCCGACCCGGCGCAGCGGCGCCGTCAGGCGGTCCGGGTGGTGCACCCGCTCGGCATAGCGCGACACCTTGGCGCAGACCACGCCGTCGGTGTAGTCATTGCCGCGCGCGCCGCGCACCTTGCCGATGCGCGTGCTCGACAGCCGCTCGACCTCCAGCGCACAGACGCTCGGGCAGTCGTGCGGGCAGGTAGAATGGACGAAGACAGGATCGGCGGCGCGATCGAGGGGCATCAGCGGAGGGTCCGTCGTTGGGGCGGTGACGGTTGATCCTACAGGGCCTAGGCGGCCGCTTCAATTCAGGGCGGCAAAAGACACGTGCTGGGCGCTCAGCCGTCCGCGGCGGCCGCCAGGCCACAGCCCGCCGGCACGATTCTGCGCAGATCCAGGATGAAATAGCTCTCGGTCTCCAGCGCCACGAGCCTGGGATCCGGCGCGCGCAGCAGGAAATCCTTCCCGTCACGGCTGCGCCAGACCTCCTCGATTCTCGCGCCGAAGGGCTGAAAGTACGCGGGACGTGACTCCCCCTCGGTGAAGTGCGCTTTGTTCACCACGAGATGGTCGACCCCCCAGCGGCAATGGAGCTTCCGCAATGGCGGCTCCGCGCCGGCCAGATAGGCGTCGATCAGGTCGTCGAGGCGCTCGCGCATCGCCAAAATGTGGCTTTCGTAGCCGGGATAGTGGAGCTTCTGCATGACCAGCAGTGGGCGGCGGGCGATGTAGGGAATCAGCTCGAGGCTGCTCTCGACGTCCGGCCATATCGCAAAGCGGATATCCGGCGGCTGCTCGGCGGCAAAGGCCATCACTTGGCGGGTCTCCGGCTCGAAGCGCCACCAGTACCCCAGCTTCCTGGCATCGAGACTGTCGCAGGCCAGGACGAAGAGACCAACCAGGGCGATGACCGCGACATTGGCGTGACGCGTGCCGCCCTTGATCCGCCGGAAGAGCTGCTGCAGCCCGAGGACGAACAGCAGCGGCAGGACGGTGAGG
>WHTV01000066.1:21601-24696 GCA_009377535.1 Kiloniellaceae bacterium | reverse complement strand
GCCACCAGCCATTCGCTGACCCTGCGCCGCCCGCTGCGCCAGCGCCGGCTCGGACCCAAGCGCTTCTCCGTCGACGGCACGCCGACCGACTGCGTGCTGGTCGCCCACCACCAGATCATGGCCGACTGCCAGCCGGACGTCGTGCTGTCGGGCATCAACGACGGCGGCAACCTGGGCGAGGACGTGACCTATTCGGGAACCGTGGCGGCCACCATGGAGGCCGCCCTGCTGGGCCTGCGCGCCATCGCCTTCAGCCAGCAGCGCTGGGCCGACGGCTCGGTGCGCTGGAAGGTAGCGGAGCGGTTCCTGCCGGACATCGTGCGGCGCGTCGTCGCGATGGAGTGGTCCAAGGACCTGCTGGTCAACGTGAACTTTCCGGCGGTGCCGCCGCAGGACGTGACCGGCATTTTCGTCTGCCGCCAGGGCCGCCGCGACCAGGGCACCTCGGTGACCGAGGGCAAGGATCCCTCCGGCCGGCGCTTCGTGTGGATCGGCGGCTACCAGGTCGATGCGAGTTCGGACATCGATACCGACCTGGCGGTGGCGGTGACCGGCGGCATCTCGGTGACGCCGCTGCACCTCGATCTCACCCATCAGGCGACCATGAAGCGGATGGCGAGGGTGTTCGACTGATGGCAGCTTCGCGCAAGATCCGCCTGATCATGGAGCTGCGCCGCGCGGGGATCGCCGATACCGAGGTGCTCTCCGCCATCGAGCGCATCCCGCGCGACGTCTTCACGCCGGAGAGCTTCCGGCACCAGTCCTACGAGAACATGGCGATCCCGATCGGCCAGGGTCAGACCCTGAGCCAGCCGCAGGTGGTCGCGCTGATGACCCAGGCCCTGCGCGCCAGCCGGCGCACCAAGGTGCTGGAGATCGGCACCGGCTCGGGCTACCAGGCCGCGGTGCTGTCGCGCATCTGCCGCCGGGTCTACACCATCGAGCGCTTCAAGGAACTGCTGCGGGACGCCGAGGCGCGCTTCGCGCAGCTGCGCCTGCACAACATCACCACCCGCCACGGCGACGGCTGGAAAGGCTGGCACGAGCAGGCGCCCTTCGACCGCATCATCGTCACCGCCGCCGCGGCCAGCGTGCCTGGAGCCCTGGTGGATCAGCTGGCCGAAGGCGGGCTGATGGTGCTGCCGGTCGGCCAGACTTCGCGCGACCAGGCGCTGCTGCGCCTGACACGCACCCCCGAGGGCGTCGTCGAGGAGCACCTGAGCGAAGTGCGCTTCGTGCCGCTGGTGGCGGGGGTCCCGGGCGAGCAGGCCACCTTCATCCAGCGCCGCGGAGACGTCGCGTGAAGGCCGGACGCTATTGGGTGGCGCCGCTGGCGCTGCTGGCCAGCGCGGCCGTGCTGACCGGCTGCATCGCCGCGCCGAGCTACCGCCCGGTCACCTACGTGACGCCGAAGGACCCGCCGCCGCTGCCGCAGCGCAAGCCGTCGCCGCCGTCCGACCTGGCGGCCTGGAGCAGCCCGCTGGTGGCGGGCGCCGTCGGCGTTTCCGGTCCGGGCAGCAGCGAAGTCGAGGTGCAGGAACTGGCGCCGCAGGCCGCCGGCCAGCAGCAGCCGGCGCCTCGACAGGCGGCACCGCAAGCGGTCGCCGCGGCAGCGCAGGCACTGGCCGCGCAGCCGGTGCCGGCCGAGCAGATCCCGGCGCCGGCCGGCGGACGCTACGTGGTGGCCGCAGGCGACAGCCTCTACGGCATCGCCCGGCGCTTCGGCCTGCCGATCCGCGCCGTGATTGACGCCAACGACCTGCAGCCGCCCTACGCCCTTTCCATCGGTCAGGCACTGGCGGTGCCGCGCGCCCAGGTGCACGAGGTGGCGCCCGGCGATACGGTCTACAACATCGCCCAACGCTACAATGTCGACCGCAGCGAGCTGGTGCGCCTGAACGGCATCCAGCCGCCTCACACTATTCCCCTCGGCCGGAAGCTCGTCCTGCCGACGCCGGGCTCGGCGGTGCAGGCCGAGCCGGCCCCGACCGAAGTCGCCTATGCGCCGTCGGACCCGCCGGCGCCGGCCGCGCCGCCGGCAGCTGCCGTGCCGAGCGCGCCGCCCAAGCCCGCCGTGGCGGAGCCCCGGTCCGGCGCCGCGGTGCGCGCCGCCCTGGCCAATCCGCCGGCCCGCGCCGGCTCCGCCTTCCTCTGGCCGGTGCAGGGGCCGATGCTGTCGTCCTACGGCGCCAAGAGCGGCGGCGAGCACAACGACGGCATCAACATCGCCGCGCCGCGCGGCACGCCGGTGCGCGCGGCCGAGAACGGCGTGGTGGCCTACGCCGGCGAGGAGCTGAAGGGCTTCGGCAAGCTGCTGCTGGTGAAACATGCCGACGGCTGGGTGACGGCCTACGCCCACAACGAGGAGCTGCTGGTCGCCGCCGGCGATCCGGTGAAGCGGGGCCAGACCATTGCCAAGGTCGGCAGCAGCGGCCATGTCGATCGCCCGCAGCTCCACTTCGAGGTGCGCCGCGGCACCCGTGCGGTGAACCCGGAGGCGCAGCTCTCGCCGCGCACCGCTTCGGCCGTCGACTGACCGCTTTGGCTGCAGCCATGGTTCGACGGCGGCCTTAACGAGCCGGCTGGACCGGCCGCGCCGGCCTTGCCAGACTGGACGCGCAACAGCCGGGGAGGGAGTCCTGACATGCACGTGGTGATCTTCGAGGTGCGGCCCAAGGCGGGGCGCAAGGGCGAGTATCTCGACATCGCCGGCGCGCTGCGGCCCGAGCTGGAGCAGATCGACGGATTCATCTCCATCGAGCGCTTCGCCAGCCTGTCCGACGAGGGCAAGATTCTCTCGCTGTCGTTCTGGCGCGACGAGGCGGCGGTGATCCGCTGGCGTTCCCACGCCGAGCACCAGGCAGCGCAGGCGCGCGGGCGTTACGAGATCTTCGAGGACTACCGCATCCGGGTCGCCGCCGTGATCCGCGACTACGGCCTCACCGAGCGCGCCGAAGCCCCGCAACCGTGAGCGGGTGACTGCATGTGAGCCTGGGATACTTCAGAGCAGTATGCTGCCGCAGCGCTGGATGGCAATTGTGCGTGCTTCGAGACGCGCCTGTCGGCGCTCCTCAGCATGAGGTTCTTTCTTCGTG
>WHTV01000066.1:0-21591 GCA_009377535.1 Kiloniellaceae bacterium | reverse complement strand
AGGCGACGCGGCCGGAGCGCCCGCCGCGGGTGACCGACCACTCGCGCGCCTCGGCATGCAGTTGGTCTCTGGGCAGGTCGAGGCCGTAGCAGTCGGCATAGCCCTCGATCATCGCGAAGTAGGTGTCCTGGTCGCAGTTGTGGAAGCCGAGCCAGAGGCCGAAGCGGTCGGACAGGCTGACCTTCTCCTCCACCGCCTCGGAGGCATGGATGGCGGTCGAGCGCTCGTTCTCGATCATGTCGCGCGGCATCAGGTGGCGGCGGTTGGAGGTGGCGTAGAAGAGCACATTGCCCGGACGCCCCTCGATGCCGCCTTCCAGCACCGCCTTCAGCGACTTGTAGCTAGCGTCTTCGCCGTCGAAGCTGAGGTCGTCGCAGAACAGCACGCAGGGCCGCGTGACGGCGCGCAGTTGCGCCAGCAGGCGGGGCAGGGTGGGAATGTCCTCCCGGTGGATTTCCACCAGGGCGAGGCGCTCGCCGTCGCTGCGGTTTTCATTCACCCGGGCGTGCACCGCTTTCACCAGGGAGCTCTTGCCGGCGCCGCGCGCGCCCCAGAGCAGCGCGTTGTTGGCCGGCAGCCCGTCGGCGAAGCGACGGGTGTTCTCGTAAAGGGTCTCCGCCTGGCGGGCGATGCCTTGCAACAGCGAAAGGTCGACCCGATTTACATGGGGAACCGGCTCCAGCCGGTCGTGCTCCGGATGCCAGACGAAGGCGTCGGCACCGTCCAGCGCGACCGCAAGCGAGGGGGTGGGGGCGAGTCGCTCCAAAGCTTCCGCAATGCGCTGGAGAAGCGGGAGAAGGCTGTCACTGTCGGGGCTATTCATCTATGCTCCAAGGAACTAACTACAATAGGCTGAATTAGGCCGCAAAATCTATTGCGGCGCGGCCGTTGGGTCAATTGTCCAGGCCCGGCGAAGCAGGGCGTTTCGGTGGCGTTGCAATTCGCGCCTACGCCGCTATAGTCCGCCGGTCTGACTGCTCGGAAGAGGTCTTAAGTATGTTTATTTCGCCGGCCTATGCCCAGGCCGCAGGAGGTGGCGGAGGTGATCCCTTCATGACCTTCCTGCCGATCATCCTGATTTTCGTCGTGTTCTATTTCCTGCTGATCCGTCCGCAGCAGAAGAAGGTGAAGCAGCATCGCGCGATGGTGTCGGCCCTCCGACGCGGCGACAAGGTCGTCACGGCCGGCGGCCTCATCGCCACCGTCACCAAGATCATCAGCGACACCGAGGCCCAGATCGAACTGGCCGAGGGCGTGCGCGTGCGGGTCGTGCGCCACACCATTTCGGAAGTGCTGAGTCGGACAGAGGCGGCGCCCAGGGGCGACGGCGATGCCAGCCCGGCCAATGATGCCGGCCCCGGCAAGCCGAAGAGCCTGCTCGACAGCCTGCTCGGCGGCTTTGGCGGCGGCAAGCGCGGCAACAAACCCTGATCCCAGCCGGGCCCGCCTGCTCTAGTCCAGGGGGTCCGGACCGTTCTGGAAGGCATCCCGGCTGATGGTTCACCTGCCCCGTTGGCAAGTCATTCTGATTGTCCTGGTCGTTCTAGCCGGGGTGATCTATGCCGCGCCGAACCTCCTGCTCAGCCGCGACCAGGCGGCGCAGATGTCCGATGCCGGCAGCGTGCTGCCGCACCAGCAGATCAGCCTCGGCCTCGATCTGCGGGGCGGCGTCTACCTGCTGGCCGGAGTCGACCTGGACTACGCCTTCGACAAGGATCGCGAGAACCTGCAAAGCGGGGTCAGCGGTGCGCTGAGCGCGGCCGGTCTTGCCAATGAGGTCGGCATCCTCGGCGACGCGGTCGAAGTGATCCTCGCCAATGCGGATGACGTGAGCCAGGCCCGCAGCGTGATCAGCGACTTCGACACGGGAATATCGGTCGAGGACCAGGGCGGCGGCATCCTGCGCGTTTCCTTCAGCGAGACCGCCTTGCGCGAGCGCGCCGCGGCGATCATGGCCCAGTCCATCGAGGTCATGCGCCGGCGCATCGACGAGACTGGCACCCGCGAGGCCGCGATCCAGCGCCACGGCGACGACCGCATCATCATCCAGGTGCCGGGTTTCGACGATCCGCGGCGCCTGAAGGAGATCATCGGCACGCCGGCCGTGATGAGCTTCCGCTTCGTCAACGAGAACCTCTCGCCCGGCGATCGCATTCCGCCGTCCTTCGAGATACTACCGGCCGACGAGACCGAGCGCCGGGCCGGCTTTCCGGACCGCTACGTGGTCAGCAAGCGGATCATGGTCGACGGCGATCACCTGACCAAGGCGTTCCAGACCTTCGACCAGAACAACCAGCCGGCAGTCGGGTTCTCCTTCGACACCCTCGGCGCCAAGCAGTTCGGCGACGCCACGCGCGACAACGTGGGGCGCATCTTCGCCATCATCCTCGACGAGAAGGTGATCTCGGCGCCGCGCATCGAGTCGGCGATCACCGGCGGCAACGGCATCATCACCGGCAGCTTCTCGGTGCAGTCGGCCCAGGACCTGGCGCTGCTGCTGCGCGCCGGCGCCCTGCCGGCTCCGGTCACCTACCTGGAGGAGCGCACCGTCGGCCCGGGCCTCGGTGCCGACTCGATTCTCGCCGGCGAGATCGCTTCGGTGCTGGGCCTCATCTTCGTGGTGGTCTTCATGGTCGGCGCCTACGGCCTCTTCGGCGCCATGGCGAGCATCGCCCTGGCGATCAACCTGATCCTCCTGATGGCGGCGCTCTCGGTGCTGCAGGCCACGCTGACGCTGCCGGGCATTGCCGGCATCGTGCTGACGATCGGCATGGCGGTCGATGCCAACGTGCTGGTCTTCGAGCGCATCCGCGAGGAGCTGCGCAACGGCCGCGGGCCGGTCACCGCCGTCGACGCGGGCTACCGCCGGGCGATGACCACCATCATCGATTCCAACCTGACCACCCTGATCGCGGCGCTGCTGCTCTTCCACTTCGGCTCCGGGCCGATCAAGGGCTTCGCCGTCACCCTGTCGCTCGGGCTGGTGACCTCGATGTTCTCGGCCATCATGGTGACGCGGTTGATGGTGGTGTTCTGGCTGCGGCGCCGCCGGCCGCAAGCGCTGGCGATCTAGGAACCCCAAGGCATGGCGCTGATCCGCAAGCTTCCCGTCGACCTCGGCCTGAACTTCATGGGCCGGCGCAAGATATTCATCGCCTTCTCGGCGATGCTTATGGTGGCCTCGATCGCACTGGTGTTCGTGCAGGGCCTGAACTTCGGCGTCGACTTCCGCGGCGGCATCCTCATCGAGGTGCGAACCTCGGAGCCGGCCGATCTCGCAGAGCTGCGCAGCCGCCTGGGCGGTCTGGGCATCGGCCAGGTAACCCTGCAGCAGTTCGGCGAGCCGACGGACGTGCTGATCAACGTCGCCTTGCCGGAGGGCGACGGCGCCGGGCAGATCGACGCGATAGAGGAAGTGAAGAGCGTTCTGGGAGACGACGCCGAGATTCGCCGACAGGAGTTTGTCGGGCCGAAGATCGGCGACGAGCTGAGGGAGGCGGGCCTGCTCGCCACCGTGCTGGCCATGCTGGCCATCGGCACCTACATCTGGTTCCGCTTCGAATGGCAGTTCGGCGTGGCCGCGCTGATCGCGCTGGCGCACGACGTGGTGGCGACCGTCGGCTTCTATGCGCTGACCCAGATCGAATTCAACCTGGCCACCCTGGCCGCGGTGCTGACCATCGCCGGCTATTCGATCAACGATACGGTGGTGATCTTCGACCGCGTGCGCGAGATCCTGCGCCGCTACAAGAAGCTTGAACTGATCGAGCTGCTCAACCGAGCGATCAACATGACGATGTCGCGCACTCTGCTGACGTCGGTGACCACCTTGCTGGCGCTGCTCGCCTTGTTCTTCTTCGGCGGCGAGGTGATCCGCGGCTTCTCTGCCGGCCTGATCTGGGGCTTGGTGATCGGCACCTATTCGTCCGTCGGCCTGGCCGTGCCGCTGCTGTCGTACCTGAAGGTGCGCCGCGGTGGGGAGGGAGACAAGGAAGAGACCGAAGAGGTGGCCGCGGCTAAGCCGACGGCCTGACCTCGACACTTGCGAAGGGAGCGGAGATGGATGTTACCCCGCTCATCCCCCAGGGCCGCCAGGTCATCGAGAGCTACGGCAACGGCGGCTTCAGGGTCAGCGGAGAGACCTTCCGAGGCTCCACGCTGGTGCTGCCGGAGTGGTCCGCGCCTTGGCCGCCGGCCAGCATCGACCAGCTCGACCTTGCCAGCCTGGAGGCGGTGCTGGCGGCCGAGCCGCCGGTCGAGGTGCTGCTGATCGGCTGCGGCCGCGCCATGGCTTTCATCGATCCCGATCTGCGCGCTGCTGCCCGCGCGCGCGGCGTGGCGCTGGAGCCGATGGACACCGGCGCGGCCTGCCGCACCTACAACGTGCTGATGGCGGAGGACCGCCGGGTCGCCGCGGCGCTCATCGCCGTCGACTGACCCCCCGCCCGGGCGGCATCTCGCCTCTGTCGCTTTTGCCGATTGACGGTTAGACTAGGGCTGCTGATCAGGCTTGGCTCCAAAGGGAGGCGGCCATGGAGCGGCGACTCGCCGCAATCCTCGCGGCCGACATGGCCGGCTACAGCCGCCTCATGGAGATCGATGAAGCGGGCACCCTGGCACGGCTGAAGACCCACCGCATCGAGCTCATCGATCCGGCGATCGCCAAGAATTCCGGCGGCATCATCAAGACCGGCGGCGACAGCATGCTGGTTGAGTTCCACAGCGTCGTCGACGCCGTGAGTTGCGCGGTGGAGATCCAGAGGCGCATGGCCCGGCGCAATGCCGACGTGCCGGCCGACCGTCGCATCGAGTTCCGCATTGGCATCAATCTGGGCGACGTGATCGCCGAGGACGGGGACATCTTCGGCGACGGGGTGAACGTCGCAGCCCGCCTGGAGGCTCTGGCCGAGGTCGGCGGCATCTGTGTTTCCCGCGCGGTGCGCGACCAGCTGGGTGACCGTCTCGACGTCGGCTTCGAGGACCTCGGTGAGCAGAGCGTCAAGAACATCGTCCGCAAGATCCGCGTCTTCCGAGTCCTCTTGCGCCAGCGCGAGGAGGCGCAAGCAGGGCCGGTCCGGGCAGCCGCCAGCGCCGCCAGCGATATGCCGTCGATCGCCGTGCTGCCGATGGTCAACATGAGCGGAGAGGCGGAGCAGGAATTCTTTGCCGACGGGCTGACCGAGGACATCATTACCGGGCTGTCCAAGTTCCGCGAACTCTTCGTCATCTCCCGCACCTCGGCCTTCGTCTACAAAGGCAAGACGGCCAACATCCAGAACGTCGCCAGGGCCCTGGGCGTGCAGTACATCGTCGAGGGCAGCGTGCGCAAGGCGGGCAACCGGGTGCGCGTGACGGTGCAGCTGATCGACGCGGAAACCGACCGCCATGTCTGGGCCGAACGCTACGACCGCGAGTTGGAGGACATCTTCGCCATCCAGGACGAGATCACCACGGCGATCGTGGCAACGCTGCCGGGCCGGGTCGAGGCGGCCAGCCACGAGCGGGTGAAGCGCAAGCGCACCGACAACATGGCGGCGTACGAAAGCCTGCTGGCCGGCAAGGTTCTGCACCACCGTTCCACCCCGGAGGCGAACGCCGAGGCGCTGCGCCTGCTGAACCGTGCCGTCGCGCTCGACGCCAACTACGCCCATGCCCATGCCTGGCGCGCCTGCGTGCTCGGACAGACCTGGGTCTATGGCTGGTGCGCGGACCGCGATGAGATCTGGGAGCGCGTCGTGGAAGCCCTGCAGACGGCCCTCGCGCTCGACGACAACGACAGCGATGTCCATCGCATCCTCGCCGCGGTCAATGTGGCGCACGGCGATCACGACAAGGCGACCTATCATCAGGAGCGCGCGCTCAGCCTCAACTCCAACGACGACCTGATCGTCGTGCAGAACGGCGAGCTGCTGACCTGGCTGGGGCGGCCGGAGGAGGGCATCGAATGGATCAAGAAGGCGATACGGCTGAACCCCTATCACCCGGAGCGGTTCTGGAACCACCTGGGTCGTGCCTACTTCGTGGCGCGCCGCTACGCCGAGGCCGTCACCGCCTTCAACCGCATCGCCAAGCCGGATCAGTTTCACCACAGCTTCCTTGCCGCCGCTCATGCCCTGCTGGGCGAGGAAGCGGAGGCGCGGGAACACGCCCGCCAAGTGCTCGGGCTGGACCCGGACTTTACGGTGGAGGACTATCTGGCGACGCAGCACTACAAGCAGGAAAGCGACCTCGAACACCATCGCGAAGGGCTGCTGAGCGCCGGCTTGCCCTGGCGTTCTGCAGAGGCGGCATCTGCTGTCGAAGACGCGGCGCCCTCGGCCGCCGAGCGCCCGTAAACGACGAAGGGGCCCTCGCGGGCCCCCTCGGGTGGTCAGGCGGCTTGCGCCGCCTTGGCCGACTCGAAATTCTCTGCTGCGAAGTCCCAGTTCACCAAGTTGTCGAGGAAGGTCTGGATGAAGTCCGGGCGCCGGTTCTGGTAGTCCAGGTAATAGGCGTGCTCCCAGACATCGCAGGTGAGGATCGGGGTCTGGCCCTTGGTCATGGGGATTTCCGCATTGGGCGTCGCGACGACCTTCAGGTTGCCGTCGTCCTTGACCAGCCACACCCAGCCGCTGCCGAACTGGCCGACGCCGGCCGTCTTGAACTGCTCCTTGAATTTGTCGAGGCCGTCGAAGCTCTTCTCGATGGCCTGCGCCAGACTGCCGCTCGGCTTGCCGCCACCGCCCGGCTTCATCGAATTCCAGAAGAAGGTATGGTTCCACACCTGGGCGGCCTGATTGAAGAGCGCGCCCGAACTGGTCTTGATGATCTCCTCGAGGGATTTGTCAGCCTTGTCGGTTCCCTCGATCAGTTCGTTCAGCTTGGTGACGTAAGCCTGATGATGCTTGCCGTGATGGAAGCTGAGGGTGTTGGCCGAACAGTGCGGCTCCAGTGCGTCTTTCGCGTAGGGAAGGGGGGGAAGCTCAAACGCCATGCCGTCTCTCTTTCTGTTTCTCTGTCCAACAAAGACCGCTGCTGCTGATGGCGCAGCGCGGCCACTCTCCTTCTCCCAGGACAAGTAGTCAGCCGGGCCGAAAGTTCCAACAGTTATCGGCGCGAATGGCGCGCTGCCGCGTGAAATCTAAGATGTCTTGGGCCAACGAAAAGACCGGAGCCTTGCGGCTCCGGTCCGATCGTCACTGTTCTTGAAGGTGTCGCTTATGTTGCGATGAACGAAACGGCGCCGCCTGCTGCTGAAGGGTCTCCTCAGAAAAGGTTCTGCGCCGCAACCATGGCGAAGAGCATCGGGACCGAGAGCAGCGTGTTGGTGCGTGAGAACAGCATGGCCACGCGTGCCGACTTCGCCTTGCTTGCGGCATCGGCCTCGACCAGCCCGAGCGCGCGCTGCTGATTCGGCCAGATCACGAACCACACGTTGAACCACATGATGGCGCCGAGCCACATGCCGATGCCGATCATGGTGTGCTTCGGCACGCTGTCGGTCAGCCCCAAGGTGATCGCCTCGACGATGTAGCCGTTCATCGCGGCAAGGATGAGGCCCGTCGCGATGGTTGCCATGGCGGCCCAGCGGAACCACCATAGCGCGGCCGGCGCGATGACCTTGCCGATCGCCGGTTTCTGCTCGTCAGGGATGTTCGCCATGTTGGGGATCTGCACGAAGTTGAAGTAATACAGCAGCCCGACCCACATGATGGCGCTCAGGACGTGCAGCCAGCGGAAGAAGAATGTGCCGAAGGCGTAGCCGTCGTAGCCTTGCATAGCGAGGTAGATCAGCAACAGAACGACCGCCAGCACGAAGCCGGCGATGACTGTGTTTCGCAAAGAAGTAAGGATCCCAGCCATTTTCACTCTCCCGAGCAAATTTGCACTACATTCTTGGAGATTCTGCAGCGAGCATTGTCGTTTACTTTGCGCCGTCTAGGCGATTCGCGACCAGAGTTTTTCGGAGTTCTTGTGGAAAAATTTAAGCGCAGTCCGTTGGCCAGCCGAGGGCTCGCGGAGTCGCGGAGCCGTCGCCGTTGAGCGGCCTGTCGCCCTGCGCAACGCTGGTCGAGGGGCACGACCGCGACCGCTACCTGTGCAGCCTCTTCGCGCCGGAGGCCGAGCGCGAGCATCTCTTCGCGCTCTATGCCTTCAACCAGGAGGTGGCGAAGACGGCGGAGGTGGTGAGCGAGCCGATGATCGGGCAGATCCGCCTGCAGTGGTGGCGCGAAAGCCTCGCCGGCATCTACGAGGGCCAGCCGCGCCAGCACGAGGTGGTGCGGCCGCTGGCCCAGGCGGTCGAGGCGAAGGGCCTGCCGCGCAGCCTGCTGGAGACCATCGTCGACGCGCGGGAGTTCGATCTCGATCCCGCCCCGCCCGAGGACTTCGAGACCTTGCGGCTCTACGTCGAGGGCACCTCGACGACCCTGCTGCACCTCGCGCTGAGGATTCTCGGCGCCGTAGACGGCGCCAGCCGCCAGGCGGCCGAGCACCTTGGCCCGGCCTGGGCCTACCTCGGCCTGCTGCGCGCCCTGCCGCTGCACGCGCGGCAGAAGCGCTGCTACCTGCCGGCCGATCTCTGCGCCGAGGCCGGCGTCGACCTGCAGGAGGTCTTCGAACTGCGCTCTTCGCCGGCCTTGCGGCAGGTCTGCGGCATCCTCGCCAGCGCGGCCGACGAGCATCTGGCCGCGGCGCGCCGGCCCGCCCGCGCGGTGCCGCGCGCGGCGCTGCCGGCCTTGCTGCCGGCGCGCCTGGCCGATCTCTATCTGAAGCGCCTGCACCGGGCGGGCGGCGATCCCTTCGCGCCGGAACTCCAGGCGCCGGCGCCGGGGCGCGTCTGGCGCCTCGCCTGGGGCAACTGGATCGGGCGTTACTGAAGCGGCAGCCGTTGCCGGGCCAGGAAGCCGTCGTTGCGGGACATGGCGCCGGCTATTCGGCGGCTGCGGCTGCGGTATCGTCCCGCCAGGCTTCCAGGTCGGCCAGGGCGCGTGCCGACATGGCCGGCTTGCGGTCCTTCTTCTTCACCTTCCTCTTGCCCTCGGGGGGCGCCAGCGGCGGGAAGAGGCCGAAATTCACGTTCATCGGCTGGAAGGTCGTCGCATCGGCACCGCCGGTGATGTGGCTCAGCAGAGCCCCGTGCGCGGTGGTCGGCGGCGGTGGCGCGAAAGCCTGGGCGAGCCGTTCGGCGGCGGCGAAGCGCCCGGCCAGGAGGCCGATGGCGGCAGACTCCACATAGCCCTCGACCCCGGTGATCTGGCCGGCGAAGCGCAGCCGGGGCAGGGCCTTCAGGCGCAGCTGCGCGTCGAGCAGGCGCGGCGAGTTGATGAAGGTGTTGCGGTGCAGGCCGCCCAGCCGTGCGAACTCGGCGTTCTCCAGGCCGGGGATCATGCGGAAGATGCGCGCCTGCTCGCCGTACTTCAGCTTGGTCTGGAAGCCGACGATGTTGTAGAGCGTGCCGAGAGCGTTGTCCTGGCGCAGCTGCACCACGGCATGCGGCCGCGCGTTCGTACGGGGATCGTGCAGGCCGACCGGCTTCATGGGGCCGAAGCGCAGGGTTTCGGGGCCCCGCTCGGCCATGACCTCGATGGGCAGGCAGCCCTCGAAGTAGGGCGTCGACTTCTCCCACTCCTTGAAGTCGGTCTTCTCGGCGCCGACCAAGGCCGCGATGAAGGCGTTGTACTGCGCTTCGTCGAGCGGGCAGTTCACGTAGTCGGCGGTGCCGCCGCCAGGGCCCGGCTTGTCGTAGCGCGACTGGAACCAGGACTTGGAGAAGTCGATGGATTCCTTATAGACGATCGGCGCGATCGCGTCGAAGAAGGAGAGGTAGTCCTCGCCGCTCAACGTCCCGATGGCCTGGCCGAGCGCCGGCGAGGTGAGCGGGCCGGTGGCGACGATCACCGAGTCCCAGTCCTCCGGCGGCAGGCCGTCGACTTCGCCGCGCTCCAGGGTGACCAGCGGATCGGCGGCGAGGGTGGCCGTCACCCGCTGGGAGAAGGCCTCGCGGTCGACCGCCAGGGCGCCGCCGGCCGGCAGCTTGGTGGCATCCCCCGAGGTCATGATGAGCGAGCCGAGGCGGCGCATCTCCTCGTGCAGCAGGCCGACGGCATTGTTCGCGGCGTCGTCGCTGCGGAAGGAGTTGGAACACACCAGCTCGGCCAGGCCGTCGGTGAGGTGAGCCTCGGTGGCGCGGAGCGGTCGCATTTCGTGCAGCACCACCGGCAGGCCGGCGCGGGCGATCTGCCAGGCCGCCTCGCTGCCGGCGAGGCCGCCGCCGATCACGTGGATGGGCTTGAATGTCGGCGCACGCGGGGTCTCTGTCATGGGCCGGACCATAGCGCCGGCAAGGGCGGGCCGAAAGCCCCGTTTCGCGTCGCCTTCCGGCTCAATCGGTGATCGAAGCGGCGTCCTCGTCGGCCAGGGTGAAGACCTCCTGGGGCTCAGCGAAACCCTTCAGGGGGTGGCGGCCAAGGCTGCGGACGGCACCGCCCCAGTGGGCGGCGTAGTCGGCGGAGAACACCAGCGGCACCTCGAGCTGGTGGTTCAGCGCCTCGATCCGGCAGACCAGGTTCACCGCCGGTCCGACGACGGTGAAATCCAGGCGGTTGGCGGCGCCGATGTTGCCGTACATGACGTCGCCGACATGCAAGGCGATGCCGCAGCGGAAGGGCGCCTTGCCGGCGGCCTCCCGCTCGGCCGACAGGCGCTGGGCGTTCTGCAGCGCGTCGCGCGCCGCCGTCATCGAGGCGGCACAGGCCCGGCAGGGATCGCCCGCATGCTTCTCCTCGATGGGGAAGATGGCCAGAATGGCGTCGCCGATGAACTTCAGGATCTCGCCGCCGTGGGCCGTGATGGCCCGGGCCATGGCCTCGAAGTAGTCGTCCAGCAGCTCGATCACTGCTTCCATCGGCAAGGCCGTGGAAAGCGTCGTGAAATCGCGCAGATCGCAGGTCCAGAGCACCGCGTTGATGCGCTCCACGTCACCGCGCTTGATGGTGCCGGTCAGCACCCGATCACCGCTGCGGGTCCCGACGTAGGTCCGCATCAGCGTCTGGCTGGTGCGGTAGGCGTTGCGCAACTCCAGCAGCAGGCCGAACAGCGGCATTGCTGACTCTACGGTGGCAATATCGAGGTCGCTGAAGCCGCCTTCGTGCTTGCTGGCCAAGGTCAGGGTATTAATCTGCCGCGTGCTGAAGGGCAGGGGCCGGGCGGTGTAGTCGGTGTAGCCCAGGGCCCTGATCTCTTCGGTGATCGGAAAGTCGAGCGGGCAGTCGGCCCGGGCGAGGCGGCGGCGAATCGCTGGTTCGCCCTCGAAAATCAGCCTCACCGGGCTCTTGAGGAACAGTTCGCTTTGCTCGATTCCATGGGCGCGCGGGATCTCCATGGCGCCGCCGGCCTCGGCCTCCCACAGCACGGTGCGCGCGCGCAGTTGCGGATGCAACTGCGGGAGGTGCAGGGTAGAGCGGTCGACCGGCACGCCGACCGCCGTCAGCTGGCGCAGGAAGCCGTCGAACAACAGGGTGATGCGGTTTTGCCTCAGCCGCATGGCCAGCAGCCAGTCGGTTACCGGCTGGGCCTGCGTGCGGCCCCGGGCCCGCAGCGCGGCCGTGAGGTCGCTGTCTTCGGTGGCGGCGGGCGTTGCAGGCAGTTGGGCGATCATCGGCAGAATTTGTGGCGGGCCGGTGATCTATGCAAGGACTGCATGGCCGGTGGCTTCAGCTTGGACTTGTAATTGTTGCGTCGCAGTATAAGTAAACTGGCTAGTTTCCCTGGTGCCCTCCTGGTGGCCCAGGGGTCGCAGCGGAGGGGGTAGTTCGCATGCAAATCAGTTTCCGGGCAAAGGCCCCAGGGCCGCGGCTCGCACCGGTGGCCGTCGGTGGCTTCCTACTTGCACTTCTCGGCAGTCTGAGCGCCTGCGACGACGGCGGCACCACGGCCCAGGAGGGCGAGGCACCGCCGCCGCCGTCGGTCACCGTGGCCAAGCCGGTGGTGCGCGAGGTGGTCGAGGACGACGAGTTCATCGGCCGCTTCGAGGCGATCGACCAGGTGGACATCCGCGCCAGGGTGGGTGGCTACCTGCAGCGGGTTCACTTCACCGACGGCGCCATCATCGCCGAGGGCGACCTGCTGTTCACCATCGACCAGCGTCCCTTTCAGGCCGCGCTGGCGGAAGCCGAAGCCAACCTGAAGATCGCCCGGTCTCAGGTCGACTTCACCACCAAGCAGCTCGAACGCGCGCGCGAGCTGTCCACGCGGGGGAACATCTCGGTCAGTGCCCTCGACGAGCGCCAGCAGGAGTTCATCGCGGCCCAGGCCCAGGTGCAAGGCGCCCAGGCGGCGTACGACAGCGCGCGCCTGGATCTCAACTATACCGAAATCCGCGCTCCGGTTGGGGGCCGCATCGATCGCAACTTCATCTCGGTCGGCAATCTGGTTTCCCCCGACGATACCATCCTGACCCGAATCGTTTCGCTGGATCCGATCTATTTCTACTTCGACATCGACGAGCGCTCCTTCCTCGCCTATGCGCGCGACGCGCGGACCCGCGGCGACTCCCTGCAGGAAGGCGCTGGGGCGATGCCGGTCAAGGTGCGGCTGAGCGACGAGCGCGACGGTGCCTTCGAGGGCAAGTTGGACTTCGCCGAGAACCGCGTCGACCGGGGCACCGGCACCCTGCGCGTGCGCGCCCTGTTCGACAACCCGGACCTGATCCTGCAGCCGGGTCTGTTCGGCACCATCAACATCCCCGGCTCGCTGCCCTATCGCGGCGTGCTGGTTCCCGACGAGGCCATCGCCGCGGACCAGGATCGTCGCATCGTCTATGTGGTCGACGAGGCGGGCAAGGTCTCGCCCCGCCAGGTCCGCACCGGGCCGCGTCTTTTCGGATACCGCGTGCTGCGCGACGGCCTTGAGGGCGACGAGACCATCGTCGTCAACGGGCTGATGCGGGTGCGGCCGGGGATCACGGTCACGCCGAACCAGGTGGAACTGCCGCCCGTCGCCGCGGCGCAGTAGGGGAGCCGGCCATGCGCTTTGCACACTTCTTCGTCGACCGGCCGATCTTCGCGACGGTGCTGTCGCTGGTGGTCGTGATCGTCGGCCTGATTGCCTACGGCCAGTTGCCCGTCGCGCAGTATCCCGAGATCGCGCCGCCCAGCATCGTGGTGCGTGCCCAGTACCCGGGTGCCGATGCCGAGACGGTGGCGGCCACCGTCGCGACGCCGCTGGAACAGGAGGTCAACGGCGTCGAGAACATGCTCTACATGTCGTCCTATTCGACCAGCGACGGCGCGATGTCGCTGACCGTCACCTTCGAGCTCGGCACCGACCTCGACACGGCGCAGGTGCAGGTGCAAAACCGCATCGCCATCGCCGAGCCGCGCCTGCCGGAAGAGGTGCGGCGCCTCGGAATCACCACCACCAAGTCCTCGCCGGACCTCATGATGGTGGTTCACATGCTTTCGCCGGACGAGAGCTACGGCCAGCTCTATGTGTCGAACTATGCCCGCTCGCGGGTGCGCGACATCCTGCAGCGCATCGACGGCGTCGGCAATCTGCTGCTGTTCGGCGAGCGCGAGTTCGCCCTCCGTGTCTGGCTCGATCCCGACAAGCTGGCCGCCTACGGCCTGGCAGCCAGCGACGTGGTGGATGCCCTGCGCGATCAGAACGTTCAAGTTTCCGGCGGCTCGATCGGCGCTCCGCCCAATCCGGGCGACAACGCCTTCCAGTACGTGGTCTCCACCCAGGGCCGCTTCGAGGACCCGAGCGAATTCCGCGGGATCATCGTCAAGGCGGGAGACGGCGGCCGGCTGATTCGCCTGCAGGACGTCGCCCGCGTCGAGCTGGGCGCGCGCGAGTACATCACCAACAGCTACCTCAACGGCAAGCCGGCCGTTGCGCTGGCGATCTTCCAGCGCCCCGGTACCAATGCGCTGGAAACCGCCGACGCGGTCATCTCGACCATGGAAGCGCTCAAGAACGACTTCCCGCCGGGCCTCGACTACCGCATCGTCTACAACCCGACGGAGTTCATCGCCGAATCCATCGACGCGGTCTACGAGACGCTGTTCGAGGCGGTACTGCTGGTGGTGCTGGTGGTCATCGTCTTCCTGCAGTCCTGGCGGACGGCGGTGGTCCCCATCATCGCCATTCCGGTCTCGCTCATCGGCACCTTCGCGGTGATGGCGGCCTTTGGATTCTCGATCAACATGCTGACCCTCTTCGGCATGGTGCTGGCCATCGGCATCGTGGTCGACGACGCCATCGTGGTGGTGGAGAACGTCGAGCGGAACCTTCGCCTCGGCTACAGCCCCCGCGAGGCGGCGCACCGCACCATGGACGAGGTGGGCTCCGCCGTGGTGTCGATCGCGCTGGTGCTGACCGCCGTCTTCGTGCCCGTCGCCTTCATCCCAGGCATCTCCGGTCAGTTCTACCTGCAGTTCGCCATCACCATTGCCGTGGCGACCATCATCTCGGCGGCGAACTCGCTGACGCTCTCGCCGGCGCTGGCGGCGATTCTCTTCAAGCCTCACGGCGGCCAGCCCTCGCGCTTCCCCCTGGCCGTCGTCGGCCGCTATCTCGCCGACGGCTTCAACAGGGGCTTCGACAGGATGAGCGAGGCCTACGGCAGCGTGGTCCGCTTCCTGGTCAGCCGCCGCATCACCTTGGCCGCCATGCTGCTGCTCTTCGCCGGCCTCATTGCCGCCACCGTGCAACTGCTGCAGGTGACGCCGCGCGGGTTCATCCCGACCCTCGATCAGGGCTACGCCATCGTGGTCATTCAGCTGCCCGACGGCGCCTCCCTCAGCCGCACGGACAAGGTGACGCTGGAAGCCTCGGAAATCATCCAGAACACGCCCGGCGTGCGCAACGCGGTTGCCTTCGCCGGGTTCTCCGGCGCCACCTTCACCAACGCCACCAATGCCGGCGTGGTCTTCGCGGGTTTCGAGCCCTTCGACGAGCGCCTGGAGCAGGGCCTGCCGGCGCAGGCCATCATCGGCCAGCTCTTCGGCAGGCTGCAGGCCATCGAGGAGGCCTTCATAATCGCCGTTCCGCCGCCGCCGGTGAGCGGCGTGGGCAGTTCCGGCGGCTTCAAGTTGCAGCTGCGCGACCTCAACAGCGCGGAGATGGACCGCATCCTCGGGGCGGCCTACGCCATCATGGGACAGGCCAACCAGACCCCTGGCCTGACCGGCGTATTCACCACCTTCAGCAACTCATCGCCGCAGTTCTACCTGGAGATCGACCGGCGCAAGGCACAGATGCTCAACGTGCCGATCCCCAACATCTTCGAAACCTTGTCGATCAACCTGGGTGCGTCCTACGTGAACGACTTCAACGCCTTCGGGCGGATCTACCAGGTGCGCGCCCAGGCCGACCAGCAGTTCCGCGTGGAGCGCGAAGACATCCAGCGTCTCAAGGTGGCTTCGGCCAGCGGCGAGCTGGTGCCGCTCGGCACCCTGGTGGAGGTGCGCGATGTGTCCGGGCCGAACCTGGTGCAGCGCTACAACATGTACGTCTCCGTGCCGCTGCAGGGTTCCGCCGCGCCTGGCGTATCGACCGGCGACGCCCTGGACCGCATGGAGCAGGTGGCCGAACAGAACCTGCCTCCCGGCGCGGATTTCGAGTGGACCGAGCTGGCCTATCAGGAGCGCAACACCGGCAACACCGCCATCTTCATCTTCACGCTCTCGGTGCTCTTCGTGTTCCTCGCGCTGGCCGCCCAGTACGAGAGCTGGAGCCTGCCGCTCGCGATCATCCTCATCGTGCCGTTGAGCGTGCTCGCGGCGATGATCGGAATCACCCTGCGCGGCTTCGACAACAACATCCTGACCCAGGTCGGCCTCATCGTGCTGGTCGGGTTGGCGGCCAAGAACGCCATCCTCATCGTCGAGTTCGCCAGGCAGGCCGAAGAGATCGGCGACGGCGTCGTCGATGCGGTGGTAAAGGCCTGCCGCCTGCGCCTGCGCCCGATCCTGATGACCGCCTTCGCCTTCATCCTCGGCGTCGTGCCGCTGGCCCTGGCGACCGGGCCGGGCGCCGAGATGCGCCAGGCCATCGGCGTCACGGTGTTTTCCGGCATGCTGGGGGTGACCTTCTTCGGCCTCTTCCTGACGCCGGTGTTCTACGTGACCATCCGCAGCGTCACCCGGCGCCTGCGCCCGGCGCGACGCCTGTCGGACCCGGAGATGCAGCCCTCCGGCGGCGCGGAGTAGGGGTAAGTTCGAGAAGGAGGTCTGTCCCGGTTGCCACCCTCAGGCTGTCATCCCGGACAAGCGAGCGTTAGCGAGCGCGATCCGGGATCCATTGATGGGCCGGGCGCCAGGCGGCGCCATGGACCCTCGCATCAAGTGCGAGGGTGACGTCAAAACCAACGGCACCGCCGGTGCTTGCTGGTCTCAGATCCTTTACGCCCGTTTCTTCTTCGGCTTGGCCGGGCTGCGCAGGTAGGGGACGAGGTAGCGGCCGGTATGGCTCTCGGCCACCTGGGCGACCTCTTCCGGCGTGCCTGCCGCGACCAGGCGGCCGCCGCGGTCGCCGCCGTCGGGCCCGAGATCGAGCACCCAGTCGGCGGTCTTGACGACCTCGAGGTTGTGCTCGATGACCAGCACGGTGTTGCCCTGGTCGACCAGCGCCTGCAGCACCTCCAGCAGCTTGTTCACATCGTCGAAATGCAGGCCGGTGGTCGGCTCGTCGAGGATGTAGAGCGTGCGCCCGGTGGCGCGCCGCGACAGCTCCTTGGAGAGCTTCACGCGCTGGGCTTCACCGCCGGATAGCGTGGTCGCCGGCTGGCCGATGTGGACGTAACCGAGGCCGACCTTCTGCAGGGTCTCCAACTTGCCGCGGATCGTCGGCACCGCCTTGAAGAACTCGACGCCCTCGTCGACCGTCAGGTCGAGGATCTCGGCGATCGATTTGCCCTTGAAGGCGATCTCCAGGGTCTCGCGGTTGTAGCGCTTGCCCTTGCAGACGTCGCACTGCACGTAGACGTCGGGCAGGAAGTGCATCTCGATCTTGATGACGCCGTCGCCCTGGCAGGCCTCGCAGCGCCCGCCCTTCACGTTGAAGGAGAAGCGGCCCGGCTTGTAGCCTCGGGCGTTGGATTCCGGCAGGCCGGCGAACCACTCTCGGATCGGCGTGAAAGCGCCGATGTAGGTGGCCGGGTTGGAGCGCGGCGTGCGGCCGATCGGCGACTGGTCGATGTCGATGATCTTGTCGATGTATTCGATGCCCTCGATGGCGTCGTGGGCGCCGGGATTGGCGCGCGCCTTGTGCAGGCGGCGGGCCAGCGCCTTGTAGAGCGTCTCGATGATGAGGGTCGACTTGCCGCTGCCGGAGACCCCGGTGACGCAGGTGAAGGTGCCGAGCGGGATCGCCGCATCGACCTTCTGCAGGTTGTTCGCGGTGGCGCCGAGGATCTTGATCTCCTGGCCCGGATGGCCTTCGCGGCGGCGGCGCGGCACCTCGATCTGGCGCATCCCCGTCAGGTACTGCCCGGTCAGGCTCGCGGGGTTGTTCATCACCTCTTCGGGTAGGCCGATGGCGACGACCTGGCCGCCGTTCACGCCTGCGCGGGGCCCCATGTCGACCAGGTAGTCGGCGCTGCGGATGGCGTCCTCGTCGTGCTCCACCACGATGACGCTGTTGCCGAGGTCGCGCAGGCGCTTCAGGGTTTCCAGCAGGCGCTCGTTGTCGCGCTGGTGCAGGCCGATGGAGGGCTCGTCCAGCACGTAGAGCACGCCGGTCAGGCCCGAGCCGATCTGCGAGGCGAGGCGGATGCGCTGGCTCTCGCCGCCGGAGAGGCTGCCCGAGCCGCGCGACAGGGTCAGGTAGTCGAGGCCGACGTCGACCAGGAAGCGCAGGCGCTCGTTGATCTCCTTGAGGATGCGGGCGGCGATCTCCTGCTGCTGGGGGCGCAGCTTGTCGTTCAGCGCGGTAAACCATTCGACCGCCTGGGCAACGGAGAACTCGGCCACCTGGCTGATGTGCAGGCCGTCCAGCTTCACGGCCAGCGCCTCGGGCTTCAGGCGGTAGCCCTCGCAGACCTCGCAGGCCTTGTTGCTCTGGTATTTGCCGAGGTCGTCGCGCACCCAGTCGCTGTCGGTCTCGCGCCAGCGCCGCTCCATGTTCGGCACCACGCCCTCGAAGGGCTTCGAGGTCTTGTAGCTCCGCAGGCCGTCCTCGTAGGTCATGGTGATGGCGGTCGTGCCGGAGCCGTAGAGGATGATCTCGCGCACCTGCGGCTTCAGCTCGCTCCAGGCCGTGCGGGTCGAGACCTTGAAATGGCGGGCGATGCTGTCGAGGGTCTGCTGGTAGTAGGGCGAGGGGGTCGCCGAGCGCGACCAGGGCGCCACCGCGCCGCCGCTCAGCGACAGCTTGGGGTCGGGCACCACGAGCTCCGGATCGAAGAACAGCGTGATGCCGAGGCCGTCGCAGGACGGGCAGGCGCCGAAGGGATTGTTGAAGGAGAACAGCCGCGGCTCGATCTCGTCGATGGTGAAGCCGGAGACCGGGCAGGCGAACTTGGCCGAGAAGGTGGTGCGCTCGCCGGACTTGGCCTTGCCCGACTTGGCCTTGCCCGATGTGGCTTCCTCGGTAAAGGCCAGTCCATCGGCCAGATGGAGCGCCGTCTCGAAGCTGTCGGCCAGGCGCGTTTCGATGCCCGGCCGCACGATCAGGCGGTCGACGACCACCTCGATGTCGTGCTTGCGCTTCTTGTCCAGGGCGGGAGCGGCGTCGATTTCGTGCAGTTCGCCGTCGATCTTCACCCGCTGGAAGCCGCGCTTCTGCAGGTCGGCCAGCTCCTTGCGGTACTCGCCCTTGCGCCCGCGCACGATGGGGGCCAGCAGGTAGAGGCGGGTGCCTTCGGGCATCTCCATCACGCGGTCGACCATCTGGCTGACCGTCTGGCTCTCGATCGGCAGGCCGGTCGCCGGGGAATAGGGCACGCCGACCCGGGCGAAGAGCAGGCGCATGTAGTCGTAGATCTCGGTCACCGTGCCCACCGTGGAGCGCGGATTCTTCGAGGTGGTCTTCTGCTCGATGGAAATCGCGGGCGACAGGCCCTCGATGGAATCGACGTCGGGCTTCTGCATCAGCTCGAGGAACTGGCGCGCGTAGGCCGAGAGCGACTCGACATAGCGGCGCTGGCCCTCGGCGTAGATGGTGTCGAAGGCGAGCGACGACTTGCCCGAGCCGGACAGACCGGTGATCACCACCAGCTTGTTGCGGGGCAGGGTAACGTCGATATTCTTCAGATTGTGCTCGCGGGCACCGCGGATCGCGATCACAGGACCTTGCGGACCGTTTGACATCAAATCGGCACGGCCTCTCGGGGCTGGGGGTTCAGGGTCGGGATACCCGGTGGCCAGGAACCCACCGGTAGGCTCAATATGGAGGATGGGAGGCGGAAAATCGAGCCCCCGATGGCACGCGGGCGGTTGTGGA
Source organism: Kiloniellaceae bacterium (assembly GCA_009377535.1). Lineage (GTDB taxonomy): Bacteria > Pseudomonadota > Alphaproteobacteria > Kiloniellales > Kiloniellaceae > Pelagibius. The sequence goes on along the minus strand of WHTV01000066.1, from coordinate 2,166 downwards.
TAAGCGATTGCTGACATCGACCTGTCAGGGCGCTAAAGTCCGCCCCCAACTCGACCTCGAAAACGCGCAGGAATTGGAGAAATACGGCATGGCGGGGAGCGTCAACAAAGTCATTCTGGTAGGGAATCTTGGCCGCGATCCGGAAATACGCAGCACGCAGGACGGCACCAAGATCGCCAATCTGTCCCTCGCCACCTCGGAGTCCTGGCGCGACCGCACCTCCGGCGAGCGGCGCGAGCGCACGGAATGGCACCGGGTCGTCATCTTCAATGAAAAGCTCTGTGAGGTGGCCGAGAAGTACCTGCGCAAGGGCTCCAAGATCTACATCGAGGGCGCCCTGCAGACCCGCAAGTGGACCGACCAGAGCGGCGTCGAGAAGTACACCACCGAGGTGGTGCTGCAGCGCTTCCGCGGCGAACTGACCATGCTGGACGGCCGCCAGGACGGTGGCGGCGGCAGCGGCGGCGGCTACAGCGACGACGGCGGCCACGGTGGCGGCGGGTCTGGGGGCGGCTTCGGCGGCGGTTCGGGCGGCGGCGGCGACCTGGACGACGAGATCCCGTTCTAGGGCGGTCGCGACGACCGGTCAGGAGCGGCACCTGCCAGGCGAATACCCTATCTGTACAGCGCGCATGGAGCAGGTATTCAAGGAACAGCCTCGGGAGCAGCAGTTAGCACCCCCGAAACTTCCATTTCCGCTTTAGGCTCTCGGTAACTCCCTTTGCCCGGTCCTCGACGGCGAAGTTCAGCCCAATATTGGCAATCCGGCTGCGGCTGACTTTCTGGAAACAGGGCTATGACGAGCTGGGTCAGCAGCGGATGCTCTTCAAGCAAGCCATCCTGGAGAAGATCGCCCGGGGTGAGGTGACCCTGGCGTTCCGGCGCTGGCGGCGCCCGACGGTGAAGCGGGGCGGACGGCTGCGCACTGCGGCCGGCGTGCTGGCGATCGACGCGGTGGACGCCATCGAGGCGGATGCGCCCTGACCGCCGCCGACGCCCGCCGCGCCGGCTTCACGGACCTGGCCGCCCTGCAGACCGACCTCCGCCGGGGCGGGGAGGGCAGGCTCTACCGGATTGCCTTCCGCCTCGCCGGCGCCGATCCGCGGGTCCAGCTGCGGCAGACCAGCCGGTTCGACCCGGAGGCCCTCGCGGCGCTGCTGGCCCGCCTCGACCGGCTCGATGCGGGCAGCCGGTCGGGCCCCTGGACCCGGCGGGTGCTGCGCCTGATCGGCGCCCGGCAGGCCACCGCGGCCGCCGAACTCTCAGCCAGCCTCGGCCTCGACCAGCCGCTCTTCAAGCGCCGCGTCCGGCAGTTGAAGGAACTGGGCCTGACAGAGAGCTTGGCGGTGGGCTATCGCCTGTCGCCGCGCGGCCTGGCGCTGCTGGCCGCTCTCCCGGACGACTAGCCGGCGCTCACCTTCAGAGACGACGCTCAAACGGCTTTTGGCAGCCTGCTCGAGCCGTTTTCCGAGAAGGCTGTGGCGCGGCCGGGGCCCCCGACGCGACCGGCCGCCCTGCACCGGGGCGGGATGGCGGATATTCCTAGGAATCCCAACCGTTCCGCGGGGAAAAGCGCCCGGCTTTTGGGCCGCAATATTAAGAATTTTCCCATTATTTTTTCGCATAGTGGCTCGTTGGGCGACTGATCGGCGGTAGCTGCGTACCCGCGCGGTTGCAGCCGCCCTGATCGTAAGGGAACCAAGAGCCATGACCACAGAGACTAAGCCACGCGGCAGCCGCCGCGCCTTTCTTGCCGGGACGGCCGCCGGACTGGCCGTCGGCGTCGGTGCCGGACTGGCGGGCGCCAAGACCTTCAGCGGCGCGGCACCGGCGCGGGTGTCCGGGCGCGAGGTCGGCACGACCTGGAAGGTGCAGACCTCCTGGCCCGGCGGCGTCGGCCTCGACACCTTCAAGGCGTGGTGCCACGGCATCGTCGAGAAGACCTCGGGCGAACTCGCTTTCGAGCCCTACGGGGCCAACGAGATGGTTGGCGAGTTCCAGATGTTCGACGCGCTGCGCAGCGGCGAGCTCCAGGCGATGAACTCTTTCACCCAGTACTGGTCCGGGCGGCTTCCGGCGGCGGTGTTCCTGGCGGCCTATCCGCTGGGTCTACGCCAGCCCCATGAGTGGGAGGTCTTCTACTACGGTCTCGGCGGGCTGGAGATC
>WHTV01000065.1 GCA_009377535.1 Kiloniellaceae bacterium | reverse complement strand
CATCAGCACCGGCGGGTTCTCGCCGCCTGCCGCCAGAACCATGTCCTCCAGCACGACGAAGCTGTCGGGCGTACGGTCGCCGTCGAGATCGAATCCCAGGACCAGATTGTTGCCGTCGATCGTGAGGTTCACGCTGGCCGGGTTCGTCGCCAGCTCGAAGCGCTCGCCCGGCGACAAGCGGATGACCTCCGTCTCGCCGGCGGCGGGCGGCGTGATGAGCCGCGACGCCTGGCCCAAAACGGAGTCTGCGCCGGCCGAGTCCTGCACCGTCGAAGCCGCTGTGCCTTCCATACCTTCAGCATCGGCCACCGCCTGTGCCTCGTCGCCTACCTGCTTGAGTTCCTCGGTCATCACTCAGATCTCCGCGATAAAAGTTGTCATGATGGTCGTGGCGTCTTGCCTTGCCGTGGCCTGCCGCTACGCGGCCAGGCGCACCACCAGATCGCCGACGCATACCCGCCGCGCCAAGTGAGCGAAGTCGTATCAAATGCCGCGTGATGGGAACGTCATCGGGCCGGGCGCCGGTCGAACAACGGGCGCCGCAGCGCTGCCGGGAAAGAGGCCCGGCGTTAACCATCGAGCGCCGCCGGAGGCGCTCAGCCGCCCTGGCGAGAAGGGGCATAGTCTATTGAATATATTGCGTTTTCTCCCTGAACCCGACACCTGACGGAGGCCTATTGACGGCGGCGGGAAGGCGCCAAAAGTTAACGCGGCCAGGCGACCTTTATCGGGGCTTTACCAAGCTCTTACCATGAGCACCATTTCGCCCGGATCGGGCGTTGTGCCAAGGTAACGGCCGCCAAAAATAGTTTTTGGGGACAAGGATTTAACGGAGAGGGTCGGTTGACAGGGATGCCGCGCAGAAGAATGCGTTCGAGGTGCCCGCGTAAGCGGGCGCCCCATACCATGCGGTGTCGCTGCGGCGGCTAGTTGACCAGGCGCACCTCGAGGTCGCCGATGCCGGCCGGCGGGCCGTTCTCGAAGCCCGAGCAGGTGGAGTCGGCGTCGAGGCCGGTGGTGCCGTTGAAGTAGACCGTGCTGGCGATCAGGATCGTGCAGTCACTGTCGTCGACGCCCAGGCCGGCGTCCGCAGTGCCCTTCATGTCCACGTCGCCGGTGAAGTAGAGCACGCCCTCGTAACCGCCGCCGTTGGTGCCGCGCAGGGTGTGGGTCTCCTTCGGGTCCTTCGACTGGTCCTCGAAGAAGATGAAACCGTCCAGCGGGCTGTTGCCGCCGTCCTGGGCGACCAGATGGATGTCCGCCGTGCCGCCGAAATCGACCGTGGAACCCGTGCCCTGCAGGTAGAAGCCGACACCGGCGCTGCCGTCGACGGCCATGTTGGCCCCGAGATCGAGCGAGCCCTCGCGGATGATGTAGTCGCCCGGCTCCAGGGTCGCGGTGCCGCTGCCGGTCCAGGTGATGCCGCCGCAGTAGACGCCCGGCGAGATTGTCCCGCTGCCCTCGTGTGTGTAGTCGGTGTAGTCGCAGGGGTCGCTGCACTTGCTCCACGCGGGGCTGAAGTCGTTGCAGGGATCGCTGTTGCGGTAGGGATCCTCGACGTCGCCGGCGTAGTCTTGGCTCGGCGGGGGGTTGATATCGACGTTGCCCTTCTGGCAGTAGGTGCCGACGACGTGAATGCCCTCGCCGTTGTCGCCTTCCACGTAGGTAATCGTCGGCGTGCCGTGGGCTTCCATGGCGCATGCGGCATCGGAGGCGACCTCGATGCTGCATTCCGTCGCGGTGATGGTGGCGGTGCCGAAGATGTAGAAGGCTTTCTCCTCGTGCTCGCTGACCGCCATGATGCAGCCGCCGGGAAAGAGGTCGTCGCCCTGGCCGTAGGTCGCGATGGCGCTGGCGTTGGCGTCATAGCTGCTGAAGCCGGCGATGCCGCCGAGGAAGGCGGGCACGGCGTTGCCGGCCGACTCCTGCTGGCGCGTCGTCGTCGTCACCGCGTTCAAGGGATCCAACCCGGCGGTGAAGGTGCGGGTATCGGGATCCCAGTTGCCGACGACCACGTCGGCTGCCACCAGCACGTTACCGTAGTCGGTGAAGGCCATGTTGTTGTTGGCGTAAATGAGCGCTTCGGGCACGATTGTGCTCTCGTCGGGCAGAAGCTCGAGCTGCGAGGCGCCGGCCAACGACGACGCGTCGGCAGTGACCTGCAGTTTGTTGCGCATGTAGTAGGCGTAGCCCATGTCGATGGCGAGCGCGCCAAAGCCAATGATCACGGTCAGGACAAGCGCCGTCACCGGCGCGAAGACGCCGCGGCGGTCGCCCCAGAACGCGCGAAGTTTCTGCATCTTCCTCACTCCGGCCGCATGCTTGCCTCGGCCACAAGATTCCCCGGCCAGGCGATGGGGAAATTCACCAGCGCCGCATCGGCAGCCGGCACGCTGATCTGCACCGAGACGTCGGTGGTGCCCGGCGGCTCGGTGGCGGACACAGTGAAGTCCAGGTTCCAGTCGGACAGATAGTTCTGCGCGAAGCCGTCCGCATCAGCCGCGGTGAGCTCGGTCACCGACATGCGGCGCACGGTCTCGCGCGCGGCGTTCACCATGTTGTTGTGGAGAAACAGGATAGAGCCGAACTGGATGATGCCGAACAGCAGCATCAGAAAGATCGGCAGCACGATGGCGAACTCGACGGCGGCGGCGCCACTGCGCGACCGCGCCTTCCAGTCAGCGCGCCAGCTCCCTCTGTGCATCATGGCCCTATCCTCTCCTTGACCGGTCATGGCAGTGGTCGTTTTCATGCGAAAAGTCCTAGCTGTGGCAGTTGGCGCGCCAGCCAGATGCCGCCGAAAGCAATCGCAACGCCGTAGGGGATGCGCTCGCCCGGCAGCAGCAGGCGCGGCAGCGTCACCTGGCCGAAGACGGTCTGCGCCACCAGGACGCCGGTGAGCAGGCGCCGCAGGACGATCAGCCCGAGCGAGAAGGCGCCGCCGATGATGGCGACCCAGAGGGCAAATTGCGGCAGGGCATCGAGGCCCATCCACAGGCCGACGGCCGCAAAGAGCTTCAGGTCGCCACCGCCGATCACCTTGAAGCGGTACATGACCAGTGTCGCCACCAGGACCAGCCCCATGGCGCCGAGGTGGCTCACCACGTCGACCCTCACCGGATGAACGAAGAACGCCGCTGTGAAGAGCACGACGAGGCCGATCGAAATCCAGTTCGGAATGATGAACCTGCAGACGTCGAAGACCGCGGCGCAGACAAGCAACGCCACGTAGGTCCAGAAGAAGAGATCGAAGAGCAGAAAGGTGTTCATCGCTTGCTTCCCGGCGCCGCCCCTTGCGGGATCAGCCCTGGCCCTCCGGCTTGGTGGATTCCATCGACTTTAGGCTGCGCAGATATTCGAGGTTCTTGTTGGCGACCTTGTTGAACCTGGCGTCGGCCTCCATGGAGCGCAGCAGGTAGGATTCCGCGACCGGCAGGTCGCCACGCAACAGTGCTACGAAGCCGATATTGTTGAATGCGCGGCCGATATCCTTGCGGCTGACACCGAGCAGTGCTCGCTCGTACTGCCCGGTCCAGGCGAAGGCCAGGCGGAGATTCTCCCGCGCCGCATCCATCTTCGGATCCAGCTGCAAGGCTTTGTCGAAATCAGCGATGGCGGCTTCGGGGTCGCGGCGCAGGAGATAGGAGAATCCGCGATTATTGTAGAGCATAGCGGAATCCGCGTTGAGGGCGAGTGCGCGATCGTAGGCGTCGCCCGACTGGCCCCAGTCGCCGCCGCGGTCGTGGAGGGAACCGAGCGCGTTCCAGGCGCGCCAGAGCGCGGGGTCCTGATCGACCGCCTGCTGCAACGCCTGCAGCGCCTCGCCATCCCGTCCAAGAAGCAGGAGAGCGATGCCGCCGCCCTGTTGCGCGCGGGCCGCGACCTCGGGGATTTCGGCGAGGGCCGCGAAGGCCTTGTGCGCCGCCTCGAGGTTCCTGAAGGCGAGCTGGATCTCGGCCATCGCCAGGCGGGCGCGCAGGTTTCCGGGATCCGAGAGGAGGACTCGCTCCAAAAGCAGCTTCGCATCCGCGTAGCGGCCCTTCTCAATCGCCTGTTCGGCAACGACAACAACCTCGGGAGAGACCGCCGGCGGGGCCTGCACCTGCGGCTCATGCTCCGCGGCGGTGCTGCAGGCTGCGAGCAGCAGCGCGCAAACCGCAGCCGCGGCCAGCGGGCGCCGGAGAAAGGCTGCCGAAGCAGATGGACGGAGCGAAATAACCTCAGACGGCGTCGGCATGTGACGTGTTCCTTTCTGCCTGAAGAAGACCACTGTCGAATTTGAGAAGGTCGCCCCCTAACTCGACACGCACGTCGGCTGCCTGCTCGACGGACTGTTGAAGGAGGGGCGCGATCGGCAGGGAGGCCGACAGGGCCTCCGCCAGGCCCCGATGGCCGGGGCGATAAGTGATCGTCGTGGTGGTGTGTGCGAAGTGATCGGCATTAGTGAGCCGCGCCGCGGTCAGGCCCAGCTGCGCCAGATAGGCCCTCACCCGCGCAGCCATGTGGCGGCGCCCGGTGCCGTTGGACACCTCGATGGTGCCGGTGAGATCGGCCACTGCAGCGCCCGACTCGGACGGACCGGCCGCGATCAGGGCGTCGTTTGCCGTGGCCGACACGGCGACCCGCACGCTCGGCAGGACCGCAACCGGCTGCGGAGCAAGGCCCGACGGGTCCGGCCGGCCCGGCAGCGCGGGCAGCGGATGAGTCTCAACGGGCAGCAGCGGAACCGCCGGCATCGCCGAGGCTTCAGTGGTGGCCATCACGACTTGCTGCGGCTGCAGTTGAAGGTGCTGCTCCACGGCGTTGAAACGGACGATGCGCAAGGCCGGGATGGCGGCGGCCTCGGCAGCCTGGGCGGACGCGGGAGGCGCCTTCGCGGCTGCCGCCGCAGCGGCGGCGTCGAGGCGGCGATCTTCCATCCGGGCAGCCACGGCCAGCTCCGCATTGGCCGCGATGACATCGCTGTCGGGCGCGACGCGCGCGGCGTCGCGAAAGAAGGCCAGGGCGAGGTCGGGTTTGCCCTGCAGCAGCATCGAATAGCCGAGATTGTTCAGCGTCTGGACCGAATTGGGGTCCATGGAAAGCGCGCGCCGGTAGAAGCGCTCTGCCAGATCGTAGCGCCCGACCTGGTCGTAGGTGGCGGCCAGACCGTTGGCGGCCTCGACGGAGGCGGGATCCTCGGCCATGGCCATCTGGAAGCGCTTCACGGCCAGGCCGTAGCGCGCCGCCGCGAAGTCCGCTTTGGCCTGCTCGTAGCTCGACAGCGTCGGATCGCCACCGGCCATGCCGCTGTAGCCGAAGGCCGACCGCGCGTCCTCCAGCTGGGTGCCGCAGGCGCCGAGCAGCAGCGTCATACCGAGGGCCGCCACGATCAAAGAAAGCTTGCGTCGCATCATTGTCCCTTCCCCCTCATCCGCCTGACAGTGCCGGCATCAGATTGCGCATGATGCCGATGATGGCCGGCAGCATGATCACGGTGATCATGCAGGGCAGGATGAAGAGCACCAGCGGGATGGTCAGCTTCACCGGCAGCTTGTGGGCCGCCTCCTCGGCACGCATCATGCGCTTGTTGCGCATCTCGTCGGCATGCACCGTCAGCGTCTGCGAGATGCTGGTGCCGAGGCTGTCCGACTGGATCATCAGGGTGACGAAGGAATTGATCTCGTCGAGGCCGATGCGGTCGGCCAGGTTGCGCAGGGCGTCGGCGCGGCTCTTGCCGGCGCGCAGCTCCAGGGACACCAGGGCAAACTGCGTCGCCAGGGCCGGATGGGTGCGAGTCAATTCCGCGCCGACGCGGTTGAAGGCGGCATCCAGGCCCAGGCCCGCCTCGACGCAGACCACCATCATGTCGAGGGCGTCGGGGAAGCCCTCGGCGACGGCGCGCTGGCGGCTGGCGATGCGCCGCGACAGCCAGAAGGTCGGCAGGTAAAGGCCGGCGAGGCAGAGGCCGAGAGCGGCGAAGACGACCTTCTGATTGCCCAGCGAGGCGCCGAACAGCGGCGCCAGCAGCAGGAAGCCCGCCGGCAGGCAGAGGGTCAGGAAGAACCTGACGGCGTAGTAGTTGCGCACCACGCCGGTGCCCATGAAGCCCGCCTGCAGCAGGCGGCGCTGCATCAGCGAGCGGTTCGCCTCGTCGATCAGCGGCACGCGCTTCTCGACGGCGGACATAAGATTGTTCCAGAAACCTTCGCGGGTCTCGTAGCGCAGCCGCGGTGCGCCCGCGAGGCCGCCCACTGAGACGGTATCGCCGGCGAGCCGCCGCGTGACGGCCCCGCGATTGCCGATCATGGCGGACACACCGAGGACGGCCAGCAGGACGGCGAGGAACAGCACGACGAGGAAGGCCTCACTCGGGTTGTTCAGCAGCCAGTAGGCCGCCGAGTCGTAGAGGTCGGATCCTGCTTTCATGATGTCCATGCTCGCCTCCTCTGCCTCAGACCCGAAAATTGACCATGCGATGGATGATGAAGATCCCCAGCAGCAGATCGACGAAAGCCATGCTCAAGAGCGGCAGGAACAGGGGGTCGTCGATGACCTTGGTGAAGTAGCCCGGGTTGGCAGTGAAAATCATTCCACCCACAACGAAAGGCAGAATGCAGAGAACTAAGGCGGACATGCGACCTTCGCTCGACAGCGAACGGACTTTCAGGAACATGCGTGCGCGCTCGCGGATGACGTGGGAAAGGCCGGCCAGCACGCCGGCGAGGTTGCCGCCGGTCTCGCGCTGGATGCCGATCGACATGACAACGTAGTTGAAATCCTCGACCTGCACGCGGTCGCTGAGGTTCTCCAGCGCCTCGTCCATCTCCAGGCCGTAAGTCATCTCGTCGACCATGATGCCGAACTCGGTGCCCATGGGATCGCTCATCTCCCTGGCCACCAGGCCCATCGCCGCGTTGATCGGATGGCCGGCCTTGAGGCTGCGCACCATGATGTCGAGGGCATCGGGCAGCTGGTCGCCGAACCTGCGCTTGCGCGCGGCGGCTCGGTACGAGAGGTAGAGCGGCGGCAGCAGCAGGCCGACCAGCAGTGCGAAGGCGGCCTGGATATGAACAGGCGCCAGCGGCACCGGCAGGCGGCCGGCCGCCAGCGCCACCTGCAGGCCCAGGACGGTCACGACGGCGACCACCGCCATGATCAGCAGGATCCGGCGCGGGGTTACCTGCATCCCCGACTGCGCGATGAGGTTCTCGAGGTAGGCGACCGGGTGAAGCAGGGGACTGACTGACTGGCCGTGGCGGGAGGGACGGCGGCGCAGCAGCTCCAGCACCTCGCGACTCTCCATTCCGGCGCCCAGCATCGTGAGCCGCCGGTTCGCCCGCCGCTTCGTCAGCGTCGAGTCGACGAAGAAGTAGTAGGCGCCCTCGACCAGCAGAAGGACGGTGAGGAAGATGACGCCGTAGAGGATGTAGGTCGGTTCGATCGCCATGGCTGCCTCAGTCGAGCACGTGGTTGGGATCGAAGATGCCCTCGGGCATCTGGATGCCACGGGCCTGGAATTCCGAGACGAACTTCGGGCGGATGCCGGTGGTGACGTAGTGGCCGTGGATGCGGCCCTCGCTGTCGGTCGAGTCGCGCCGGAAACGGAAGACCTCCTGCATGGAGACGACGTCGCCTTCCATGCCGGTGATCTCCTGCAGGCTGATCACGCGCCGGCGGCCGTCGCTCATCCGCTCGAGCTGGATGACGACGTGCAGGGCCGAGGCGATCTGCGCGCGCATGGAGCGGGTCGGCAGCTCGAAGCCGGTCATGCCGATCATCTGCTCGAGGCGCGACAGCGCATCGCGGCAGGTGTTGGCGTGCACCGTGGTCATCGAGCCCTCGTGGCCGGTGTTCATCGCCTGCAGCATGTCGAAGGCCTCGCCGCCGCGGACCTCGCCGACGATGATGCGGTCGGGGCGCATGCGCAGGGCGTTCTTCACCAGCTCGCGCTGCGTCACCTCGCCCTTGCCCTCGATGTTGGCGGGACGGGTCTCCAGGCGCGCCACATGGACCTGCTGCAGTTGCAACTCGGCGGCGTCCTCGATGGTCAGGATGCGTTCGCGCCCGTCGATGAAGGCCGACATGGCGTTCAGCATGGTGGTCTTGCCGCTGCCGGTGCCGCCGGAAATCAACACATTGCGGCGCGACCTGACGATGCCCTGCAGCAGATCGGCAATCGACTGCGGAAGACTGCCTATTTCGACCAGCTTCGCCATGTCGATCGGGACCTTGGCGAACTTACGGATCGACAGCAGCGGCCCGTCGACGGCGAGAGGCGGGATGATGGCATTGACGCGGGAGCCGTCGGCGAGGCGCGCGTCGACCATCGGCTGGGACTCGTCGACGCGGCGGCCGACTGCCGAGACGATGCGGCCGATGATCCTCAGCAGGTGCCGGTCGTCCTTGAAGCGCACCGCGGTGGGGTAGAGCTGCCCGCCGCGTTCGACGAAGACATTGCTGTGGCAGTTCACCAGAATGTCGGTGACCGACTCGTCCTTCAGCAGCGGCTCGATCGGCCCGAGGCCCAGCAGCTCGTCCAGGATGTCGTCGACCAGCTGCGTCTGCTCCTGCCGGTTCAGCGGCTTGTTCTCGCGCACCAGCAGTTCGCGGACCATTTCGCCGACCTGACTCCGGAACTCGGCGGCCGGCATCTTGTCGATGACCGAGAGGTTGATCATGTCCAGCAACTGCTGGTGGAGGGAGACCTTCAGCTCCGTGTAGCTCGAAAGCTTGCGCTCATCCAGCGCTTCCAGATTGCGAGCGAGGGGCGCAGGGACGGGGGGCGGCGTGCCGTTCAGCGCGACAGCGACAGAGCCTTCCTGGGTTTGTGCATGCGGGCGGGAAAAGAACGACATCTACGGAATCTCCCTGATTTATCGGGCTGAAACGCTGGCCAGCTGCGGCTCGAGCCGGCCATCCGCCCGGCTTCCTGCCGAGACGAGCGCGTCACTGATCTTGGTTACGGATTTGAAAGCCTTGGAGCGCTTGCGGACGTCCGAGATGGAGAGGCCCTGGTCGAGGGCTTCACTGACCGTGCGGTAGTCGTTGGCGACGGTGAAATCAATCTTGCGGCCCAGGGCCTTCTCGACCTCCTTCATGTTGAACGTGCCGCCCCAGCGCTTCTCGAAGCGGTTCAACACCACTTTGATGGGCAGATCATCCAGCCCTTCGGCCTTGAGGGTATCGAGTTGGCGGCGCGCCTGGCGCACACCCGGCACCGTCATCTGGGTGACCAGCAGGACCTCGTCCGACTGCCGCAGCGCTTCGAAGGACCACAGGGACCAGGCCGGCGGCAGGTCGGCCAGCACGACGGTGAAGCGGCTGCGCGCCACCTCGGTCAGGCGCCGCATGAAATCCGGTGTGAAGCTTTCGAGCGGCATCACGTCGCGCGGCGCCGCGACCACCGAGAGTCCGCTGTCATGGCGGGTCATGGCGCCCTGCAGCAGGTCGGCATCCAGGCGCTCGGGCAGGTCGACGAGATCGGCGAGGCCGACCCGGTCACTGAGGTCGAGGTAGAGCGCGACGGTGCCGCCCTGCACGTCGAGGTCCAGCAGGCAGGCTTCCTGGCCCCCCTTCTGCAGTGCCTGGGCCAGGCAGCAGCCGGTCTGCACGGCGACCGTGGTGGCCCCCACACCGCCGCCGCCTTTGAGCACCGAGACCAGGCGCCCCTTGGTGCCCGACGCCGGCGCCATGCCCTTGCGCAACTTCGCCGCGGTCTCGAGGGCGGCGAAGACGTCGCCGCGCTGCACCGGCTGGGGAATGACGTCCATCACGCCGAGACGCATCAGCTTGCGGACATCGTCGAGGGTGGCGTCGGCCGTCGTGGCGACAATCGCCGTATGGCTGTGCTGGCGCGCGATCAGGTCCCGCAGCATGCCCATGTCGGAGTCGCTCTTGGGATCGACCTCGACCATCAGAAGGTCGGAGCTGGGCAGCGTTGAGCCGGTCGCGATCTGCTCCAGCGGGGCGACGCGCAGATCGAACCGGGTGCCGTTCATATCCGTGCAGACTTCCGCCAATGCGGATCGGAGCTGTGGCGTCCGAAGCATTCCGACGACGTGCAGACTATGGCTCATGATCCGATCCTCTGGTCCCGCTTGGCTCTGGTTCCGACGGTCGCTCAGTTACCGCCGACATCCGATGTGCGCAGCCGCTCCGGCGGGATGGTCTCGCCTCTGTCGTAGCGGCCCTGGGCGCCGGCGGCGCGTGGCCCGTCCAGCGTCGGCACCTGCTGCTCGGCGCTGTAGCTCGGCGCCGGGTTGATGATGTGAACCGACATGTTGTGGTGCACGGAGTTCCCGAAGGTGGGGCTCAGATCGCCCTGGGGGGCGCAGGCCGCCACGAGGGTGCCGGTCCCGAGCGCCGCGATAGTCAATAGCGTCTTCATTGCATCCCTCACTTTATGATGTGTCCGTAGGAGCCCTGCACGCCGCCGGCCTCGTTGATGGCCAGGGCGTTGGCGGCGTTGGTGCCGCCGGTGCCCATGCCCGAGCTCGGCGATTCGGTGCGGCCGAACAGCCAGATGTCGGCGTCGCTCGGCGGCACGAAGTTGTCGACCGGCGTCGCCAGGGAGCCGGCCGGGGCCGGCTGCACCAGGTGCGGCGTGACGATGATGACCAGCTCGGTCTGCGCGTTCTGGAAGTCGCTGCTGCGCAGCAGAGCGCCCAGCACCGGCACGTCGCCCAGCACCGGAAACTGGCGCACGGTGTCCTGGAAGTCGGACTGGATGAGGCCGGCGATGGCGAAGGACTGGCCATCGCGAAGCTCGACCGTCGTGGTGGCGCGCCGCGTGGTGAGGCCCGGGACGTTGAAGCCCTGGATGGTCACAGAATTGGTCGGGTCGACGCGGCTGACCTCGGGACTGACCACGATGTTGATCAGGCCGTCGTCGAGCACCGTCGGGGTGAACGCCAGGGCGACGCCGAACTCCTTGAACTCGATAGTGATGGTGGCTTGGCCGCCGCTGGTCTCCTGGGACACCGGCACCGGAAACTCGCCACCGGCCAGGAAGCTGGCGGTATCGCCGGAGAGCGCGATAAGGTTGGGCTCGGCCAAGGTCTTCACGACTCCCTTTTCTTCCAAGGCGTCGAACAGAAAGTCGAGCGTCACCGAGCCGATCCCGAAGGTGGCGGTGCCGGTGGCGATGGCAGTCGCCGAGAAAAAGCCGTCGAGCAGGGCATCGCCCACCGAGACGGCGAAGTCGGAGCCGGAGACCTGGGTGTTGAGGCCCAGTTCCTTCACCACCCGCCGCTGCACTTCGGCAAAGCGCACGGCCAGCATGACCTGTTGGCTGCCGGTCACGGAGAGCAGGTTGGTGACATTGTCCGGCGCATAGCGTTCGGCCACGTCCAGGGCGCGGGCGAGGCGCACGGAGCTGCCCACCCTGCCGCTGAGAATCACCGACTCGCCGACGCCCCGCACCTCGATCTCCTCGTCGGGCATCAGCTCGAAGAGGCGCGCCTTCAGTCCCTCGACGTCTACGGTGACCACCAGGTCCATGACGGCGATGAGCTCGCGGTTGCGGCCGTAGATGGTGAGGCTGGTGGAGCCGGGCTGCTTGCCGAGCACGTAGATCGAGCGGTCGGTAAGCGCCAGCACGTCGGCGATCTCCGCATTGCCGACCAGGAGATCGGCGAAGGAGACGTCGAGGCGCAGGACCTGCGACTTGTTCACCGGGATCATGAATTCGCCGGCGTGCCTGCCCTGGCTGGCGTCGACCGTCACGCTGGCCTGCCCCAGGGCCTGCTGCGGCGCGGCGAGGCCGAAGGCCATGGCCGCCAGCAGGAAACCGACGATCGTCCCGAACGACCGCATTTGATTGAAAGTCATGCCCCTCTCCCTCACCTCTACCTGATCCTTGCTTTCTGCAACGGCCTGTCTTGGGCGTTTTGCTGTCCCGGGTCCGACCCGGTGGTCAATTCAGGGCGGCCTTCAACTCCGGCGGCAGCAGGCTGATCGGAGCCTGCTGCGGTCCGCCGGGTGTCAGCGTCTCCTGCCCTGCGCCGCCCAGCGGCGCCGTCTGCGGCTTCACGAAAGTCGGCCCGGCCGGAACGACCGTCCCAGTCGCGGGGCTGCCAGTTTCCGCCGCGGCAGGCGCCGCTGGCGCCAACTTCGCGGTGGGCGGCGTCAGCGCCAGCGAAGGGCGACTGTCCGGCTGCACCTCGTAGCTGGTCGCGTCGGTGCCCCGCACGATGCGCACGGCAGAGAACGGGTCCGCCTTGGCCTTGGTGACGATCCTCACCGGCGCCTTCTTCGGCGCCTCGGCCACCGTCGGCGGGTCGTTCGCCTCGCCGACCGAGAGGTCGCGCGTGCTGACGGTCTTCACCTGTTCGGCCTCGGCGTCCGCCAGGTTGCGCAGCATGAGCGCCAGGCTGCCGAGCTGCGAGGCCAGCGCCAGCTTCTGCGCCTGCTGCGGCGAGACCTCGAGGGTCACCGCCTTGGCGACCGAAGGCTTGTCCTTCTCTTCGTTGGCATCCTGGTCGATGCCGAGCACCTTCACGTTCTGCAGCAGCACGTCGGTGATCAGGTTGTTGGCGTTGGTGCCGCCGGCCCCGCCGCTGCGGTCGCGGGTCAGCAGGATGTCGACCCGGTCGCCCGGCAGCACGAAGCCGGCGACGCCGGCGACGTCGTTCACGCGGATGGTGACCGCGCGCATCTCCGGGCTCAGGATGGCGGCGAGGCTCGCCTTGCCGCCGAAGCCGGAGAGCTTGTTCTGCAGCACCGGCTCGTTCACCTCGATGGCGCGCAGCACCACCCGCTCTTCCTCGGTGCCGACCACGGCATCGATGGAGGTGAAAGCGCCCTCGGGCACCGCGTCGCCCGGCCACTTCACCAGGCGGAGCTGCTCCTTGCGGACCGTGTTGCCGAAGGTCATACGGTCTTTGGCGACCACCACCGTGATGGTGTTCTCCGGCTCTGCCGCCTGTTGCACGACCACCGGCCGCGCCTGCTCCTGGATCCAGTTGCGGGCCAGGAAGACCGCTGCGCCCGCCAGAACCACCGCCAGGCCAAGCATTCCGATTGCGCGCGCTTTCATGGTTCTATCCTCGTCCTGTCAGTCGCTTCTTGTTTCGGGTTTCAGGCCGCCAGCTAACTGACGGTCATGAAAATTCCATTTGATGATTAGGTTGCCTTGGTCGCTGGCAGCCACGGGGGTGTGACCGCCAGCCACCAAAGGTCAAAATCGATGTTATGGGCAAACCGCCGCGGTACCGCCACCGGCGGTAACGCCGCTGGCGATCGAGCCGCAGGCCAGACGAATCGCCTCCTCAATGTTAGTGCCGAGAGCGATGGCAACGAGGGCGATGCCGACGGCGATGACCGCCAGGATGAGGGCGTATTCAGCCGCGGCCGCGCCGCTCTCGTCCTGCCAAAGCCCCTTAAAGAAATTACGCATTGTATTTCTCCATTCCTTTGTTTTCCCCGGCCCGCCTTTCCGACCATTCGTGGCGGGCTGGGACGGGCTCTTCTCGGTGCGGTGGCGGTGGACCGCCTGCAACGGGCTACCTGCCCCGCACCAATTGAGGCGAAGTCGTATCAAATGCCGCGTGATCGAAACGTCATTGCCGGGCGACCGTAGGAGTCCGCCCAGCGCACCGTCATTGGCCGCGAGGGGCGTCGGTGTTAACCATCGGTCGGAAACGTCAATTCCAATGTCATCTGCGAGGAGGCGGGCTGAGCGGATTGATTCTGTTGCGGGTCCGTCGGGAGAATTCGGCCGGCCGACGGCGAATCGGACGATGACGATCTGGCTAACTGGTTAATGCGACCGCGGCGGATGGTTTAATTAGTTCGCGTCGATCGTCAGGCCGCGGCGACCGCCGTTGCAGTCGTGCAACAGCCCCGGTCAAACGCATCAGGATCTGAGCGCAAAAAATTGCCGTCGATGGGTCTGGGAGAAAATAGAGAGCGGAAGAGTCAGTGCAGCGCGCGCGCGACTTCGGCACGGGTTTCGCCGGTGCGGTCGGTCTCCAGAGTGAGACCGAGACTGCTCTGCATTTCCTGCGCGCAGCGCAGGATGCGGTCGACGAGCTTGCCGCCATCGTCGGCCGGGGAGAGTGAAAGGGCCTGCCCCACCACGCGCAGCGCCACGGAACGGGCCCAGGCCTCGTTGCGTTCGTTCGCCAGGCGCACGGCGTTGCGGGCAACGCCCAGCGCCTGATCGTACTCGCCGGTATCGATCAGGGCTTCCGCAAGCCAGGCGGAGAACATCGCCGTCATGAATTGCAGGCGAAGTTCCGCCGCCATCGCCAGGGCTTCGCTGAACGCCTCGATCCCCTCGGCGGAGCGGCCGGCGTTGACCAGGGCATATCCGCGGTAACCGTGGCAGGTGTACTGGCGCAGCAGGTCGCCCCTGTCCCTGGCCAGCTCCTGAGCCCGATCCAGCGCCTGGAGGGCCGTCGCCGCTTCGCCGTCCCACACCTGGATGATCCCAAGAGTCTGCAGACTGACGATGAGGCAGGTGGTGTCCGGCAAGTCTTCCGAGAGCCGCAACGCCTGATCACAAGCGGTGTAGGCAGCGGCAAACTTTTTCTGCTTGGCCTGGCAGAAGGCACTCAGCGCAGCGTCCGCCACCTGACCGGCGCGCAGCCCTGCCGTCCGCTGCCGTTGCAGCATGGCCGTCGGGCGCCCCGTCTCGTCGGCCGCGATGCCGGCGCTGTCGGCAAAGCGCTCGGCCGGCATCCAGACGCTTTCCGTTTTGCCGCTGTTGCAGCTCTGCGGGATCATCCGGAGCAGGGAATAGGACTGCCTGAACTGTCCCCTGCGGAAGCGAAGACGCGACCTGGCCTGGAGCGCGGCGATCCAGAGCTGCGTGCTGCCGCCGCGCTTCAGGGTCGGCCAGATGTCCACGAGGATCTGCTCGGCACGAACGAGGTCGCCGCGAAGCTCGGCAAGGCTGGAGCCCAGCACCGCCGCTTCGATCTCAAGGCGCTCGCGCGCCGCACCCTCCGGCAGCTTGGAAATGTCGGCCCGCGCCTTCTTCAGCTGCGGTTCCGCCGACTCCAGGTTCCCCTGGTCGACTTCGAGATGCGCGAGCCGCAGCTGGTGTGGTGCGGCCTGCGCCCACTTGCCGGCCTGGCGGAAATGCTCCGCGATCTCAAAGCAGCTTTCATGGGCCTCTGGACCGGCGATCTCCTCCAGGGCGATGGCCGCGGCATAGTGGAGATGCTTGCGATGCGACGGCAGGAGCGGGCCCAGCACGTTCTCGCGCATCGGATCGCTCAGCTTGCCGGTCTGCGACCGGTCGTCCCACTGCAGCAGCGCTGCCCGACGCAGCTCGCGGATGGCCGCCTCGTTGCGTCCGGCGGGGCGTTCGCTCATGCCGTCGAGCAGGCGCAGCGAGAAATGATTCTGGCAGATCGCCGCGATCTGGAGCACTTCCATGGCGGCGTTGCTGAGATTGCTTAGCGGGGTGAAGCTGGCAACGGCGCGCGCAGCGGCCGCTTCATCCGGCGCTAGGGAGCCCTCGTTTGCGTGACTGCGCGTCCCTTTGGGAGGCAGCGCCCCAGGGGCGGACTGCACCGGGGGCCCCTTTGTCTCGGCCCCCCGCAGGATCGCCTTGTAGAGCTCCTCGGTCTCCGCTTCGGGAGAAACGTCGAGCTCCTCGCGCAGCACGCTGCGGCAGGCGTCATAGGCGGCCAGGGCGGACGTGCGGTGCCCGGTCGCCGCGAAGGCACGCATCAACCAGCGATACATGTCCTCGCGCAGAGGGTCGAGGGCGAGAATGCGCTTGGCGGTGCGCACCGAAGATTCGTGCGGGCCGACCTGCTCTTGCAGTGCCAGCAGGCGTTGAAGTGCCGCCTCGACCTGGCTGCGATACCAGGCGCGGGTCGGCTGCAGCCATTCGTCGAAGGCCTCCGATTCGATATCGAGTCCCGCGAGGAAGTCGCCCCGGTAGAGATCGATCGCCCGGACGAGCGAGTCCTGGTCACCGGCCTGCTGCAGACTGACGAACGCGGCAGCATCGATCTCCAGCGCCGTGTCGTCGAGGTGGATCTCCCGTCGGCTGAAGTTGACGATCGATAATTGATGCGGCTCGAGATTGCGCATCAGCATCAGGCGCGCCTGGCGCAGGCTTTGCAGCGCAGAGGACTGCGACGACTCGCTCCAGAGCAGGGTCGCGAGTTGGTCGCGCTGATGGCTTCTGGACGCGCCCGAAGCGAGATAGGCGATCAACGCCTCGGTCTTGCGCAGGGTGAGCGATACCGTTTGTCCCCGGGCGTCGCAGAGGGAGAAGCCGCCAAAGAGCCTCAATTTTGCGGTGCCGTTCATGGCGCTGTCTTCGCTCCTCATCCGATGCACAGCCTAGTGGCGGATCGCCGCGCTCTTTCCTGGCGCCGCAATCGGTGCCCGGGGAAAGAACAGGCGTACCTGTGTCTCGGATTGGCCGTCGCTGTCGATGTAGAGAAAGCCGCCGGATTGATTCACGATGCTGAAGGCCGTTGTCAGGCCCATGCCCCGATGATCCTGCGTATCCTTTGTCGTGAAGTACGGCATGAAGGCGCGGTCGATGACTTCCGAGGCCATGCCCGAACCGTTGTCGGTCACCCTGATGCAGACATAGTCTCCGCTTCGCAGCCCCGGCATTTCCGGCAGGGCATCGCGCGTCGCCCGCACATTCATCGATTCGACATATATGCGGCCGTCGCGACCAATGGCCTCGACGGCATTGTCGACCAGGGCGCGCAACGCCTGCTTCACCTGAGCAGGATCGACAAATACCGGCCAGAGACCGATGGACGAAACCGTCTCCAGCGTGATCGACAGCGGCAACCCCGGCACCAGTTGCGCGACGACCTCGTTGATCAGGGCATCCAGCATTGTCGCCCTCGGCGTCAGCTGCAGGCGTTGCGCAACCGGCGTCAGATCCTGCTGCAGCCGCTGCGTGACGTCGCTGTCGTCGCCCTCAGCGACTGGATCGAGGCGCAGCGCGCCGCCGCGTTTTGCCGGCTCAAGCCGATTTAGAAGCTCCTCGGCAAAACGCGACAAGTGGGTCATGGTGCCGTTGATCATGCGCCGTTGCTCGGCAACCTTCATGGCAGTGATATCCAGAAATTGGACGACCGAGCCGCCCGACGGCTGCGCCCGCTCGGCGATCATCATCCAGCGGTTTCCGGCCACACGCCTGATCGCCGTCCCACCCTGGGCGACGATGTGGCCGCCCCCCTCGGTGTTGGCCTGCATCGGCCGCTTCAGCACCCGCTCCGGCAGCAGCTGCTCGGCCAAGTTGTCGCGCAGCGTGGCGTAGGCGGCGCCGATCCTGAAGGAGTCCTTCATGTTGGGAAACAGCGCCTCAATCTCGCCGTTCTTGTGAACCAGGCGCTCCCGCTCATCGTAGACCGCAACACCGCCGGGCAGATTGCCAAGGAGATCTTGCAGGTGGCGCAGCTCGTCCTCGGCCACGTCCGGGTTGCCGCTTGCCTTAAGGCGGTCCAGTTCCCACCGGGCGGTCAACGCGATGGTCAACTGCTGGATCTCGGTCGTGTGGAATGGCTTCTGAAGGACGAAGAGACGGTCGGCCGGCGGCACCTTCTTGGCCAAATCGATCATCTGGACGTCAGTGTAGGCCGTCACGATGACGATCGGCAGGTCGGCGTCGATCTCGCGGATCTTCATTGCCGCGTCCAGGCCGCTCATGCCCGGCGGCATGCGCACATCAAGGAAGGCGACGGAAAAGGGGCGGCTCTCGCTGCGTGCCAAGGAAATCTCCCGCACCGCAGCGTCGCCTTGATTTACGGCAACCAGCTCGACCTGCGGCAGACTGCCGTTCGACTGTTGCGGCCCGAAGAGCTCGTCCTGCAGCTCCGCCAGGCGCGCATCGGGATTGCCCGCCTCGAACTGCGAAAGCGCGCAGTGGTAGTCTTCGATCAAGTCGGGCTCGTCATCTGCGATAAGCACCCGCGCCATCTTGCTCACGACTTTGCCATCCTCGTTTTGCCGGCCCCTGCTTTTCGCAAGACCTGCTTGCTGGTGTCGCGGGCCGACCTAACATTGTCACAATATTGCCATGACTCCCATGAGCCATCGCGTTTTGGAAACTATTCTCATACATATACCTATAGCTTTCCCTCGTTCTATGACATTAAATTCACCCTAACTGGCTTCCCAGGGGTACTTATGGCGCTCTCTTCGTGGGGAAAATCGAAGAAACCTGACGCCTTGGCAGGCTCAGATCCGGCTACCGCTGCGGCCGCAAGAAGGCGGCCCGCGGACGGCAAGGGACGCAGGCTACTCGGCAGCCAGGGGTAGTTTCACCGCAGTTTCGCGCTCCCAGTAGCGCAGTTTCCGGCAGGCCTTCACGAAGGCGGCAGCGGACGAAGGCTTGTCGAGCCTGATCAGACCCTCGTCGGCATCGGCCGGCACTCCGGCCTTCTCCAGGAGTGGTCCGCAGGCCGCGCCGCAGCCGATGAACTTCAGGTGGGCAAAGGCATCGGCGACGAAGTCACGCGCCGTCGCTTCCCGCATCAACTGCTCGACCCCCTTCGCCGAGGGCAGCAAGGCCACGGCGTCGAACACCACCGAGGGGCCGCCGTCGATCTTCTCGTCTGCCGTGATCCAGCTACCGTCGCTGGCCTTCACGCCGCCGACCTTCGGCGCGACGATCTTCATCTGCGCCTTCTCGCGGTCAAGCGCCCGCTTCAGGCCGTTTAGCAGATTGATCTCGACCCCGTCGGTGATCAGAACACCGATCTTGCGGCCCTTGAAGCTCTCCGGGCCATTCAGGATGATGCTGAGGGCGGGCGACGCCTTGAGGTCCGTCCTGGTCGGACGGGCGGCCTCCGCCGGCTTCGGCAACTTCTTCAAGCCCAGGCCGTCGGACACCTTCCGCGCGAGCCCCTCGTCAACGTTCAGCAGGTGGCCGACCATGCGCGCGCGGATCGCCGGCTCCTCGACCTTGCTGAGCTCGAAGGTGAAGGCGGCGGCGATGTGCTCCTGCTCGATGCCGGTCTGGCTCAGGTAGAACTGCCGTGCCTGGCTGTAGTGGTCGGCGAAGGTCTCTGGTCGGATGCGCCGCTTGGCGCCCTCCTCCTCGGCTGGGAAGGAGGTAAAGCCCCTCTCCGGCGACTCGCGCGGCCCGCCCGCCTCGCCGCGCCAGGAATTAGGCTCGTAGTTGGCCCGTCCCTTGGGGTTCTCGACGGCCATGTGGCCGTCCTGCTGGAAGTGATGGAAGGGACACTTCGGGGCGTTGACCGGCAGATAGGTGAAGTTCGGGCTGCCGAGGCGCTTCAACTGGGTGTCGAGATAGGAGAAATTGCGCCCCTGCAGCAGCGGATCGTTGGTGAAGTCGATGCCCGGCACGATGTTCTGGGTGCAGAAGGCAACTTGCTCGGTCTCCGCGAAGAAGTTGTCGACGCAGCGGTTCAGTACCAGCCGGCCGACGCGGCGCAGCGGCACATCCTCCTCCGGGATGATCTTGGTCGGATCCAGGATGTCGAAGTCGAAGCTGTCGGCAAAGTCGTCGTCGAAGAGCTGCAGCCCGAGTTCCCATTCCGGGAAGTCACCAGACTTGATGGCGTCCCAAAGGTCGCGACGGTGGAAGTCCGGATCGGCGCCGTTGATCTTCAGCGCCTCGTTCCAGACCACCGACTGCATCCCCTGCTTCGGCTTCCAGTGGAACTTTACGAAGGTCGACTTGCCTTTGGCATTCACCAGCCGGAAGGTGTGAACGCCGAAGCCCTCCATGAAGCGGAAGGAACGCGGGATCGTGCGATCGGACATGATCCACAGCGCCATGTTCACGCTTTCGGGATTGAGCGAGATGAAATCCCAGAAGTTGTCGTGCGCCGTTTGTGCCTGCGGAAAGCCACGGTCCGGCTCCTGCTTGGCAGCATGGATGACGTCCGGGAACTTGAGAGCGTCCTGGATGAAGAAGACGGGGATGTTGTTGCCAACGAGGTCCCAGTTGCCTTCCTGGGTATAGAGCTTCACCGCGAAGCCGCGCACGTCGCGCGCCAGATCGCCCGAGCCCTTGTTGCCGGCGACGGTCGAGAAGCGCACGAAGGCCGGTGTCTTCTCGCGGGGGCGCTGGAAGAGGTCGGCCCGCGTGATGTCAGCGAGCGACTCGTAGGGCTGGAAGAAGCCGTGCGCGCCAAAGCCGCGCGCATGCACCACACGCTCGGGAATGCGTTCGTGGTCGAAGTGGAACAGCTTCTCGCGGAAATGGAAATCTTCCAGAGCGGTTGGGCCGCGCCGCCCGACCCTCAGGCTGTTCTGGTTGTCGGAAACCGGCGTGCCCTGCTGGGTCGTCAGGACCTTGACCTCGCCGCCGGCTTCCTGGTGGGTTTCTCCACCCTCACCGCGCGCCACCGTCTGATCGCCGTATTTCACCTTCAGCCGTTCCCGAGGGGGTGTCTTTCGTGCCATGCTGCTTCCTCCTCTGGTTTCATTTCATCCGCCGGACCAAGCTCAAAAAGGATTGTTTTGAGAGAGTCGAAAAACGCAGGCACGGCGAGGTTGTTCCGACGGCCCGGGCGGCGATCACCCACCACGACCGGGACAGGTCGGCCCGTTACTGCGGTTCCGGCAGGCTGCCGACCCCCTGCTCGGCTTCCCCTCGGCGAGCACGATCACCCGCCCTTTGGGTTCCAGCCGCGGACTCCGCCGTGCTGTCGGCGACATAGGCACCGCGCCGGCCGATAGGCCGGATCGGTCCGGTGGTCGAGTCACGATAGGTCTGTCGCTCCAACTCAGCGTTGAGCTCCGCTCCGATGCAGACCGCAAAGGCGGAGATGTAGAACCATAGCAGCAGCACGATGACCGCTCCGATCGACCCGAAGGTCTCATTGAAGTTGGCAAAGTTGGCAACGTAGAACCTGAACAACAGCGAGCTCGGCAGCCACAAGCCTGTGGCGACCACGGCGCCGGGGAGCAGCCAGCGAAAGCGGGCGGGGGCCCTGCACGGCGTGAAGCGATACACCAGAGCCAAAGCGAGGACGGCGGCAATAAAAAGTGCCGCCCACTGCAGGGACGCCAGCGCTGTGGTTACCCCCGGCCCAAGGTGGAGGCTGGCAATCCGCGCCGGCACTGCCGCAATCGCCGTGATGGAGAGCGCAAAGAAGCAGATGCCACCGATCGTCAGGGCGAGCGCCACAAGATTACGCTCGATGAAGCCGCGGTGCTCGCGCTCCTCGTAGGCAGCATTCATGGCGATCATCAGAGCCTGCACCGCCCGAGAAGCGCTCCAGATCCCCACGGCAAAGCTGAACAGGAGCCCGAGTCCCAGACCGCTGCGGGGAGCCGCCTCGAGCCTTTCAAGCTGCTGTATCAGGATCTCGTAGGCTTGTTCCGGCAGGATGCCACTGAAGCTCGCTATCTGCGCGCGGGCCGCCGCGACATCGCCAACAAGTCCGTAAAGCATGATCAGCATGGCGATGCCGGGGAAGATGCTGAGGAGGCAGTAGTAGCTGATCCCGGCGGAAATGATAGAAACCCGATCCGTGGCCGCCTCGCCCTTCACGCGCTTCAACACCTGCCACCAGCCACGCCAGGGCATGTCGAGGGGACGGTCTGCATACTCGCCGCGCGGCCCGACCGAGTATCGCGGCATTTCCAGCGTCACCGCACGGCGCGCGATGCCGCTGCCGGGCTTTCCAGCGGCACGCCATGGGCTGACCCAGGCTGGGCGGCTGCCAAGGCGGCTGCCGTCCTCGGCGCCGCCGAAGCTTCACTTCGCCGGGGGAGACCCGCGCCGCCGCCGCGCGCTCTGGACTGCCGCCCACCTGCCATCATCAACCAGCAAAGGCCGACGCCAAGCAACACAGCCGGCACCGGGTTGTCCCGCAAGGTCGCGCCGAGACTTCCAAGGAAGTCGCCGCCGCTTCTTCTCGCATGGCCGAGCGTCTGCCCGGCAATGTAACGAGGCGACAGCCGCTGTTGCAAAAGGACCAACTTGCGGTCGATAGCGGCGCGGGTCTGCGCTACTTCGCGCTCCAACTCCTCCGGTGAAGGCACCTTGCGGCTCATGCCGTTTCCTCCCTTGAGCGTGTGCCAAAGAAAGCCGATCACCGCCCACATCCGGTAGAACGCCGCACCGACAGCATCGTTCCCCGATGAGCGCCGGACGGAACCGCGAGCGGCCATCGGCGGCTCCAGTCTCATACCGCCCATACGCCGCCCAGAACGCAGGTCGGCGAGATATCTCGTCCTCGGCGCCACAGTTGGTGTTTTGTGGGTGCCGGCCTGGGATCTGGCCTCTTGATTCTGGACAGCTTCGGTCTACAAAGATTGATGGCCGCCGAGAGCAACTCCCTGGCCACGATGACGCTGTTCGCAGTTGGTTCGGCATCCTCTTGAGCCCCATCAGCTTGGCGACCGCGTTGATGTTCCTGGCCACCGAGCCTCCGGGGGAACCAAGCCGATAGCACCGGGTTGCCAGAAAGAAAACAAAGGCGCAGCAGCCGCCGGCGCCGATGCAAACCCCAGCCCGCAGCGAACGAGGCCTGCCATGAGAGACAATCTGCAGCCGCCGCAGCACCAGACGCGCCAGCCCGGTCGTGAATACCGGATGGATCCGCCGCCCGACTATATGCCCCGCTTCTCAGGGAGCGGTCGCTTGGATAGCAAGGTCGCGCTGATTACCGGTGGCGACAGCGGCATTGGCAGAGCGGTCGCCGTCGCCATGGCCCGCGAAGGCGCCGCCATTGCCATCGTCTATCTTGAGGAGGAGAGCGATGCGGAGGAGACGTTGCGTGCCGTGGAGCAGGAAGGCTGCGATGCCATAAAAATTGCGGGCGACATCGGCGACGAAGGCTTCTGCCGCGCCGCCGTCAAGGCCACCGTCGACGAGTTCGGTCGTCTCGACATCCTGGTCAACAATGCTGCCGAACAGCACGAAGTCGAAGATTTCTGCGAGCTCTCCGCCGCGCAGATCGAGCGTACTTTCAAGACCAATGTCTTCGGCTACTTCTACATGACCAAGGCAGCGCTGGACCACCTCGGCGCCGGTGCCGCGATCGTCAACACCACATCGATCACCGCCTACCAGGGATATCCGAAGATGGTTGACTACAGCGCCACACGGGGCGCCATCGTCGCCTTCACACGGTCGATGGCGGGAGCTTTGGTCGACAAGGGCATCCGCGTCAACGCCGTGGCGCCGGGGCCGATCTGGACGCCGCTCATCCCGGCTTCCTTCGATGCCGAAAAGGTGGCCCAGCACGGGGCGAGCGCACCCATGGGGCGGCCGGGGCAACCCAACGAGGTGGCGCCCTGCTACGTCTTCCTCGCCAGCGAGGAAGCCTCCTATATGACAGGCCAGGTGCTTCACCCAAACGGTGGAAACATCGTAGGCTCTTAAGCAGCTGGGCGTCCTGGCGTCGTTATCCCGCCTCCTCGAGGAGCTCGCCCACGTTCTTGGCGAGGTCGACGGCAATCAGGGCCGACAGTAGGCGCGGCAGATCCCGCCGCTCGACAACCCGCGCAAGACCTTTGGCGTCCTGGCCAAGGCCGAGCTTCTGAGCTGTTTTCAACGCCCTTTGGTCGGCAAAGGGAAATAGTTCCTCCCAGGCGAGTTGCGCTTCGCGGAAGAAGATGTCGGCCCCGACTTCGCCGATGCCCTTGAACTTCTTCAGCAGAGTCCGCTCCTGTGCCGGATCGCGCCCTGCCGCGTCGCGCAGCTTGCGCAGATCGCCGCCGTAGGTTTCCAACAGCAGGCGGGTCGTCTCCTCGATGTAGCGCGAGGTGCTCTCATCATAGCGGGCATAACCGGAGCGATTGAGGACTTCCACGCGGGCCGCCCAACTGACGTCCGCCATCTTCTTCGGCGTGCGCCAACCCTCCTCGAAGAGCGCTCTTGCGGCGACCTCTGCCTGATTCGAGGAGATGCGCGCGCTGAACAGCAAGGACGCGACCAGCCATTGGTAGAGGACGGCAGGCGTGTTCCTGCCGACGTCGATGCGCAGTCGGTCGGCGTAGCTCTGCGGGTGGCGCTCCAGCAAACGCCGCACGACTTCGCGCTTACCGGGCTTCTTGGCCACTGGCTTTCCTCTCAGCATTGGCCTCGGCAGTCCGATCGGCAGCGGTCACCCGCCACACGGTGTTGCCGACATCGTCAACAGGTTCCCTTCCTGGTCGATGACTACGCCGACCGGGCGGCCATAGGCATCACCGTCCTCACTCACAAAACTGCCTGCGTGCCTCCATGGCAGCATCCTGGGAATACATACCGTACGGCGCCGTTACCTGGCGAACGTAGGTTCGTCGCAAGAGTTCCAGCTTCGCTCGCAGCAAGGGAAACCGCGTCGGTCCGTGCTGCGTTTCGAGGTAACACTCGATCAAAGGAGAGAAGCCATGCCCGCCAAGTCCAAGGCGCAACAGAAAGCCGCAGGTGCCGCCCTGGCTGCCAAGCGCGGCGAGATGAAGAAGAACGAGTTGCAGGGTGCGTCGAAGCAGATGTACGAGTCGATGACGGCGTCCCAGCTTGAAGAACTGGCCGAGATCGGGCGCAAGGGCCTTCCGGAGCACGATTCCGAATCGTAGGGACCAGCGCCCGCGCCTGGGGAACTTCTCTGCCGCCCTTGAGGTTTTTGCTCAAGACGGCTCTTCACTCCGAGTGGCACCATGGCCAAGGTTTCATCGCGCAAATCCGCCCAGAAGAAGTCCGCTTCCGGATCCAAGAGCCGGAAGAGCACCAGCCCTGGCCCGGCAGGGGGCTCGCGCCGGCCGCTGTGGAGCGGCACCCTGCGGCTCGCCCTGGTCTCCGTTCCCGTGAAGCTCTATGCCGCGACCGACAGCGGGGCCCGGATTTCCTTTCACCAGGTCCACAAGCCTTCGGGCAAGCGCATCCGCTACCAGAAGATCGTGCCGGACATCGGCCCCGTCGACACCGCCGAGATCGTCAAGGGCTTCGAGTTGGACGGCGGCCGCTACGTCCTGCTGGATCCAGACGAGGCGGCCTCATCGGAATCGGCTCGGGTGGCTCCTTCGCGCTCTCGGCAGCGCGCGCC
>WHTV01000064.1 GCA_009377535.1 Kiloniellaceae bacterium | reverse complement strand
AACGTGACGCCGGACTCCTTCTCCGACGGCGGCGACCGCGCCGATCCGCAGGTCGCCGTGCGCGATGGCCTGGCCATGCTGGCCGCCGGCGCCGACATCGTCGACGTCGGCGGCGAGTCGACGCGCCCCGGCGCGCAGCCGGTCAGCTCCGAGGTGGAGCGGGCGCGCGTCCTGCCGGTGGTCGAGGCTCTCGCCAGGGCCGGCGCCATTGTCTCCATCGACACCCGCCATGCCGCGATCATGCGCGATGCAGTGGCGGCGGGGGCCTCCCTGATCAACGACGTGACGGCGCTGGCGGGCGACCCGGAAAGCCTGGGCACCGCCGCCGCCTGCGGTGTCCCGGTGATCCTGATGCATATGCAAGGCGAGCCGCAGACCATGCAGGCCAAGCCGGCATACGATTCCGCAGCGCTCGACATTTACCGCTACCTTGCCGAGCGGCTGGATGCTTGTGCAGCAGCCGGCATCGACCCGGCCCGGGTGGTGATCGACCCGGGCATCGGCTTCGGCAAGTCGCTCGACCACAACCTGCAGGTCTTTGAGCAACTCGCCCTCTTTCAGGGCCTCGGCAGCGCGGTGCTGCTGGGCGCCAGTCGCAAGAGCTTCATCACCAAGCTTTCCCCGCAGGCCGCGTCGCCCAAGCAGCGGCTCGGGGGCTCACTGGCAGCGGCCCTCGTCGGGCTGCAGCGCGGGGCGCAGATTCTCCGGGTGCACGACGTCGCGGAGACCTGCCAGGCCGTCGCCGTATGGCAGGCCGTCGGCGCCATGCCCTCGCCGGCAGACGACTTCGACAGCCCGGCGGACAGCCTGCGCGGCGCTCTGCTATAAGGAAGGGGCGTCGGGCCGGGCGGACCGGCAGCAGTGCAGAACGGGATTCTCAGATGACACGCAAGCTTTTCGGGACCGACGGGATTCGCGGCACCGCCAACCTGGAGCCGATCACCGCCGAAACGGCCCTGGCCGTCGCCAAGGCCGCCGGCCGCCAGTTCATGCGCGGTGATCACCGCCACACCGTGGTGATCGGCAAGGACACGCGTCTGTCCGGCTACATGCTGGAGCCGGCGATGGCGGCCGGCTTCACCTCCGTCGGCATGGACGTGGTGATGCTCGGCCCGCTGCCGACCCCGGCGGTCGGCATGCTGACGCGCTCCTTGCGCGCCGATCTCGGCGTGATGATCTCGGCCTCGCACAATCCCTACGAAGACAACGGCATCAAGCTGTTCGGGCCGGACGGCTTCAAGCTGTCGGACGAGGTGGAACTGGAGATCGAGGCGCGCATCGACCACGGTGCCGGCGAGGTGGCGCCCGCCCACCAGCTCGGCCGTGCTCAACGCCTCGACGAGAGCGGCCACGGCCGCTACATCGAGTTCGTGAAGAGCAGCTTTCCGCGCGGCCTGCGCCTCGACGGGCTGAAGGTCGTGGTCGACTGCGCCAATGGCGCGGCCTACCGGGTGGCGCCGAAGGTGCTCTACGAGCTGGGCGCCGAGGTGGTGCCGATCGGCGTCTATCCCGACGGCTTCAACATCAACCAGCGCTGCGGCGCGACGGCGCCGACCCGCATGCAGGAGGCGGTGATCACCCAGGGCGCCGACTTCGGCCTCGCCCTCGATGGTGATGCCGACCGTGTCATCCTGGCCGATCAGAAGGGCAATGTGGTCGACGGCGACCAGGTCATGGCGCTGGTCGCGCGTTCCTGGCTGCTGAGCGGCCGCCTCACCGGCGGTGCCGTGGTTGCCACGGTGATGTCGAACCTCGGGCTGGAGCGCTACCTCAACAGTGCAGGCGTCGGTCTGGTGCGCACGCCGGTCGGCGACCGCTATGTGGTCGAGCAGATGCGGACCGGCGGCTACAACGTCGGCGGCGAGCAGTCCGGCCACATCGTGCTGACCGACTTCGCCACCACCGGCGACGGCCTGATCGCCGCGCTGCAGGTATTGGCAGTGGTGGTGCAGTCGGACCGGCCCGCCGACGAGGTGACCCGGCTGTTCGAGCCGTTGCCCCAGCTTCTGCGCAACGTGCGCTTCACCGGCGGCGCGCCGCTGGAAGATGCTCAGGTGCAGGCGGCGATCCGCGACGGCGAGAACCGCCTGGGCGCGGCCGGCCGGCTGGTGATCCGCAAGTCGGGCACCGAGCCGCTGATCCGCGTCATGGCCGAGGGCGAGGACGAGACCCTGGTCGAACAGGTGGTCGCCGCGATCTGCCAGACCATCGAGCTCTGGTCGGGCGCGAGGCGCGCCGGCTGACCCGGCCGCGCGGCCGCATCGGACTCGAGGGAGGGACATGCTGCCGGCGCTGACTGCGTTGCTGCTGTGCCAGCTGATCGGCGAAGCGGCGGTACGCCTGGTCGACCTGCCGGTGCCCGGGCCGGTGCTCGGCCTGGCGCTGCTGCTGGCGACGCTGGCGCTGCGGCGCGGCGTCCCCGCCAGCCTGGAAAGCACGGCGGGCGGCCTGCTGAAGCAT
This sequence comes from Kiloniellaceae bacterium, assembly GCA_009377535.1. Taxonomy (GTDB): domain Bacteria; phylum Pseudomonadota; class Alphaproteobacteria; order Kiloniellales; family Kiloniellaceae; genus Pelagibius. The sequence goes on along the minus strand of WHTV01000064.1, from coordinate 22,468 downwards.
TTCTCCCTGCTGTTCGTGCCGGCCGGCGTCGGCGTGCTGCAGCACCTCGGCCGCATCGAGGCGGAGTGGCTGGCCATCGCCGCCGCCCTGCTGGTCAGCTCCGTCGCCACCATCGTGGTCACCGCCGTGGTCATGCGCGGCATGATCCGCCTCATGAAGCTCGACGACGACGTTGCGGGCGGTGGCGGGTCATGATCGCCGAGTTCACCGACATCTGGGTCTATCTGCGCACCGGCCCGCTGCTGTGGCTGACGGTCGCCTTGGCGGCCTACGTGCTGGCACAATGGATCTACGAGCGCGCCGGCCTCAATCCCCTGCTGAACCCGGTCGCCATCGCCGTCGTGCTGCTGGTCGCCCTGCTGACCTCGACCGGCACCGACTATCAGACATACTTCGAGGGCGCGCAGTTCGTCCACTTCCTGCTCGGCCCGGCCACCATCGCGCTGGCGGTGCCGCTCTACAGCCATTTCGGCAAGGTGCGCGCGGTCATCCTGCCGATGCTGGTGGCGCTGCTCGCCGGCGCGCTGACTGCGGTCGGCACGGCGGTCGGTGTCGCCGCGCTGTTCGGCGCCAGCTTCGAGACCCTGGCCTCCCTGGCGCCCAAGTCGGTCACCACGCCGATCGCCATGGGCATCTCCGAGCGCATCGGCGGCCTGCCGTCGCTTACCGCCGTGCTGGTGATCCTGACCGGCATTCTCGGCGCCATGCTGGCCACGCCGGTGCTGAACGCCCTCGGCATCCGCGACTGGCGGGCGCGCGGCTTCGCGGCCGGGGTGCGGCCCACGGCATCGGCACCGCGCGCGCGTTCCACCTCAACGAGGTGGCCGGCACCTTCGCCGGCGTCGCCATGGGTCTCAACGGCCTGCTGACGGCTTTCCTGGTGCCGCTGCTGATCGACTGGGTGCGGTAGAACCCCTCACCCAGCTGCGCCTAAGCTTGATCTGCGATCTCGCTAAGGCTGCGCAACCCCCTCCCGCAAGGAGAGACAGATAAACCATTGAAGTTGCTGGTAAATTCGCTCTTTCCTCGTGGGAGAGGGAGGGTGACGGGCGGTCTTCGTTCACACCACGTTGTTGAAGGCGTAGGTGGGGCCTTCGTGCAGCTGATCGACGAGCACGGCGAGGCCGCGGCGCAGGGTGTCGCGGTCGCGCGGCGGGCCGAAGCAGACGCGCACTGCCGGCGCGCTCTCGCGCCGCCCGACCATGAAGGGATCGCTCGGCGTCACCAGCACGCCGCGGCGCTCGGCCTCGGCGGCGAACTCTGAGGAGCGCCAGGGCTCCGGCAGGCGCAGCCACAGGAAGTTGGCGCCTTCCGAGCAGTCGAAGTCCCAGCCGCCGAAGGCCTCGCGCGCGATCTTGCTGCGCGCTTCCGCCTCGCTCTTGCGGCCCTCGGCGACCTTGCGGGCGACACCGCTGCGGATCAACTCGGCGGCGATCTCCGCGGTCAATGGGCAGGCCATCCAGCAGGTGCTGTGCACGGCGCTGCCGACCCGGCCGAGCGCGCGCTCCGGCGCCACGATGTAGCCGGTGCGCAGGCCGGGCGACACCGTCTTGGAGACGCCGGCGATGTAGAAGCCGAGTTCCGGCAGGTGAGCGGCGATGGGCGCGGGCTCGCTACCGTCGAGAGAGCCGAAGGTGTCGTCCTCGATGACCGCCACCTCGTAGCGCCGAGCGATGGCGGCCAGCTCGCGGCGGCGCGCGTCAGGCATGGTGAGGCTGGTCGGGTTGTGCTGGTTCGGACAAAGGTAGATCGCCTTCACGTCGTGGGTGCGGCAGGCCTCCTCGAAGGCGTCCGGCAGTGGCCCGTCCGCGTCGCGGGCGAGGCCGTCGAGGCGCAGGCCCAGCATGCGAGCCAGGCTGCGCACGCCCGGATAGGTGAGCGAGTCGGAGACGATGTGATCGCCGGGCCGTGTCACCGCCGCCAGCGCGACGAGCACGCCGTGGTGGGCGCCGGCGGTGACGGCGATCTGCTCGGCGGTCACCGCGTAGCCCTCGCGGCTGAGCCACGAGGCACCGGCCTGGCGGTGCTCCAGCAGGCCGCGCTGCGGCTGATAGTTCATCATCTCCATGGCGCGCGGGCCGGCGGCGACGCGCGCCAGCACCCCGGCGATCGCGCTCTCCTCCGGGCAGGGCATCGGCGGCGCCGAGCGCATATGGATGGTGCCCGGCGGGGCGTCGTGCCAGCGGTGCAATTGATCCGAGGAAACCGGGACATTGACGAAAGTGCCGCGGCCGACCTCGCCTGACGTGAGGCCACGCCGTTCGGCCTCGGCATAGGCGCGGCTGACGGTGCCGACGGTGACCCCCAGGTGCCAGGCGAGGTCGCGGTGGGTCGGCAGGCGGTCGCCGGCCTTGAGGCGGCCGGCGGCGACGTCGCGGGCCAGCGCCTCGGCGATGGCCAGGTAGCGGGGCCCGGCGGTCCCCTCCAGCGCGGGAGTCCAATTTGTCATCGTGACAATATAACAATTGACCGCGGCATGGCGCAACAACTAAGTACAATGCATCGAGATGAATGGGGACAATTTCTTCGTTCAGGAGGAAAAAATGGGTACAATGTCGAGAATCGCCCGGGCCCCACTGACGCAGCGGGCCTTGCCCGCCGGCCGCCGGCCCATCAACAGCAGGTGGGGCGGCGTCGTCAGCCTCGCCGGCGGCATGGTCGTGGCCCTCACGGACCTGCTGTACCTGTGGCAGCAGCGCCTGCGCGACCGCGAAGCCCTGCTGCAAATGACGACGGCGCAGCTGAAGGATATCGGCCTGAGCCGCGCGGATGCCCTGCAGGAGGCGGAAAAACCCTTCTGGCGCCGCTGAGGAGAGAGGAACCATGACCGAGATCGTGCTTTACCAGGTGGACGCCTTCACCGACCGTCCCTTCGCCGGCAACCCGGCCGCCGTCTGCCCGCTGGAGACCTGGCTGCCGGACGCCACCCTGCAGGCCATCGCGGCGGAGAACAACCTGGCGGAGACCGCCTTCTTCGTGCCGCAGGAGGGCGGCTATCGTCTGCGCTGGTTCACCCCGACCATCGAGGTGCCGCTCTGCGGCCATGCCACGCTGGCCAGCGCCTACGTGATTGCCCAGCACGTCGAGCCCGGCCTGCAGAAGGTGGTGTTCGACTCGGCCAGCGGCCCGCTGACGGTGACCCGCGAGGGCGAGGTCTTCACCCTCGACTTCCCGACGGACCGGCCGGAGCCTTTCGACGACCAGGGCGCGGTCGCCGAGGCCCTTGGCATCGCGCCGCAGGAGGTGCTGAAGCCCGCCAAGTCCGAAGGCGGCAAGCTGATGGCGGTGCTGGCGAGCGAGGCCGAGGTGCGCGCTGCCGATCCCGACCTGGAGCAGGTGAAGGCCCTGCCCGGCGATGGCCTCATCATCACCGCCCGCGGGGAGGCGGTGGACTTCGTTTCGCGCTACTTCGCGCCCCATGCCGGCATCCCGGAGGATCCGGTGACCGGCTCGGCCCATGTCGTGCTGACGCCGTTCTGGGCGGCGCGGCTCGGCAAGGCGAAGCTGACCGCACGGCAGATCTCCACGCGCGGCGGCGATCTCACGGTCGAGGACTGCGGCGCGCGGACGCTGATTTCCGGCAAAGTCGCCCCCTATCTCGAGGGCCGCATCCGCGTGTAGACTGTCGGCCGTTTCTCAGCACGCGACCATGAGGAGACGGCATGACCAAGCGTCCGACGATTCCCGCCCTCGATCCGGCAAACGTCGAAGTCCGCAAGGGGTCTTCCTATCCGGAGCCCTGGGCCGAGGCCTGCGGCGAACGCGAGAAACGGTCGCTGGGCGATGCGCTCGGCCTCAACGCCTTTGGCGTGAACCTGGTGCGCCTGCCGCCGGGCGCGCTCTCCTCGCAGCGCCATTGGCACAGCCACGAGGATGAGTTCGTCTATGTGCTGGAGGGCGAGCTGACGCTCATCAACGATGCCGGCGAGCAGCTGTTGAAGCCGGGCATGGCGGCCGGCTTTCCCGCCGGCAAGGGCGACGGCCACCACATGGCGAACAAGGGCCAGGACTGGGCGGTCTACCTGGAGGTCGGCAACCGCTCTCTGGAGGACGAGGTGATCTACCCGGACATCGACCTCTTCCTGACCAGCGGCCGCCACGGCAATCGCCACTTCACCAAGAAGAACGGCGAGCCCTACTGATGGCCGTGACGCGAATCGAGATCGTGCCGGCCAGCGCTGCCGACATGGAATCCGTCCGCGCGCTGTTCCGCGAGTATGCCGACTGGCTGCAGGTCGACTACTGCCTGAAGGATTTCGAGGCCGAGCTGGCCGGCCTGCCGGGCGACTGCACGCCGCCATCAGGCGGGCTCTGGCTGGCGCGGGTCGATGGCGAGGTTGCCGGCGGCATCGCGCTGCGGCCGCTCGGCGAGGGCGCGGCGGAGATGAGGCGGCTCTGGGTGCGCGCGCCCTACGGGGGCTGAAGCTCGGCCGCGGTCTGGCCAGGGCCGCGCTCGAAGGCGCCCGGGCCGGCGGGCACCAGCGCCTCGTGCTGGAGACCCTCGACTTCATGACCGCGGCGCAGGCGCTCTATGCCGACCTCGGCTTTCAGGAGGCGCCCAAGGGGGATGCGCCGGACAATGTCCGCCGGCTCGTCCGCGATCTGAAAGCCGCCGCGCCGGCCTGACCTCCTCTCCATCACTCGACAGCAGCAGGGGCGTTGCCATGCAGGCGCTTTACTTCGACGACTTCGAGCCGGGACAGACGTTCGAGAGCAAGGGCGTGACCCTCAGCGAGTCGCAGATCCTCGACTTTGCGCTGCTCTACGACCCACAGCCCTTCCACCTCGACAAGGAGGCGGCCGCCGAAGGCCCGTTCAACGGCCTCATCGCCTCCGGCTTCCAGACCCTCGCGCTGGCCTTTCGCATGTTCTACCAGGCCGACGTCATCAACGCCTGCTCGATGGGCTCGCCGGGATTGGACGAACTGCGCTGGGTGCGGCCGGTGCGGCCCGGCGATACCCTGAAGGTGACAGGCACGGTGCGCGAGAAGCGCCCCTCCAAGTCCAAGCCCGACCGCGGCACGCTCATCATGGACTACGCGGTGAAGAACCAGCTGGGCGAGGTAGTGATGACCTTCACGGCGATCCACATATTGGCGCGGAAGACGGGGTAGGGTTATTGAAAGCGGAGTTCTTCAATGAGCTCTCTCGTTTCGGCGTCGAAATGCAGTTCAAACGAGTGGCTCTGCGCTGCCATCACGCGTTGGTAAGCAGAGACGCTCGGGGTGACGAGATCGCGATGGGACACTTTTGCGACTTTCACAATGACCAGCCTCTCCTCAGCTTGTGGCCCGGGCATCCCAGGCGACAGGGAGTATTCGGCTCTCGTCCAACTTCTGGTCGCCGAGATGTGGGTGTGGGCGAGCTCTTCGGCCCATGAAGGCAGGCCAGTGTACGGCCGCGGAGCCGTCATGGACTCGAGAAGGCCCGCGATGCGCTCCAGATCTGCATCGCCGAGTTGCCTGTCCTGAAAGGTTCTTCGGATACCGCCTTCGCTGTCGATGTAGACGGTCGTTCCGTGGGAATCCCGGATACGAACCCGTGTTGTTCCCGCGTAGAAGGAGCCCGGTCCAGCGGCATCAATCAGTGCCATGACCTCCTGAAACCGAGGGTCGCTGACCTCGACCTTTCCGTGGCGGCTATGAATCTCCACGATGTTGTCCGGTGTTATAGGAAGACTAGTTTCAAGGCCGATGGCGAAAGAGTGGATTTCTGCCTGCCCCTCCAAGCGGGGCGCACAGGCCGAGACGAGCAACAGCGACAGGAGGAGGACGGAAGCCGCACGGAAGTGGCCAAGTACCCATTCGTCAGCAGTGAGCTGGCCGATGGTTCGCATCATTTGACCGCCTCGACCTGGAACTCTGCGAACTCATAAATGCCAACACAAGCAGCTAGGCAAGTAATGCAAATCGCAAAGCGGTGGGCGTACTTTCTCTTATCAGGGGGTTGTGCCCAGGGCAGGAGGACGAATGCCGGGAAGAGCAGCATCCCAAGCTTCTTGTGTTTCGGTATGTCAGGATCGTTGCAGGCTGCCATGCACCTGGCGCCGTAGTAGATCGTGGCAGCGGTGGAAGTGAGTATCCCGACAAAGGACACGAGGAGGGTCGCGGCGAGCGCGTACTTGAGGATCATTCAGCGTGGCTCCGTCTCCTTGGCCACTAATCTCCAGGTTGAGGGCTAGTATTGCCGAGGCCGTTCCCGGATGCCAGGGTGGAAATGCAGCCACGGGCCTCGCTGTGCCCACAATTCCTGACCCCGCGGTCAACTTACCCAGCAGCGACGCTTTGGCGCCGGAAAGCGGCGGATCAAGAATTGACGCGGTGCAGCACGGTGCTAGTATCCGGCCCGCGCGCGCCCCGCAGTTGTGAGCGCCGGTTTCGAACCCCTCTCTAGGAGCAGCCATATGAACGCCGTCCGCCCGGCCAGCCGGCCTGGGAATCCTTGCTTTTCCTCAGGACCCTGCGCGAAGCGGCCCGGTTGGTCCCTGGGCGCTCTGAGCGAGGCGGCGGTCGGTCGATCTCACAGGGCCAAGCCCGGCAAGGCCAAGCTGGCCGAAGTGATCGAGCGCTCCAGGAAGCTGCTCGGCATGCCGGCCGACTACCGGCTCGGCATCGTGCCGGCCTCCGATACCGGCGCGGTGGAGATGGCGCTGTGGTCGCTGCTCGGCCCGCGCGGCGTCGACGTGCTGACCTGGGAGAGCTTCGGCGAGGGCTGGGCGAGCGATGCCGCCAAGCAGTTGAAGCTCGCCGACCTGCAGGTCCTCAAGGCCGGCTACGGCGCGCTGCCGGACCTCGGCCAGGTGTCGCCGGACCGCGACGTCGTGTTCACCTGGAACGGCACCACCTCGGGCGTGAAGGTGCCGGACGGCGAGTGGATCGCCGCCGACCGCGCGGGGCTCACCATCTGCGATGCCACCTCCGCGGCCTTCGCCATGGACCTGCCCTGGGACAAGCTCGACGTTGTCACCTGGTCCTGGCAGAAGGTGCTGGGCGGCGAGGCGGCCCACGGCATGCTGGCGCTCAGCCCCCGTGCGGTGGAACGCCTGGAAAGCTTCACGCCGGACCGCCCGCTGCCGAAGATCTTCCGCCTCACCAAGGGCGGCAAGCTGATCGAGGGCGTGTTCAAGGGCGAGACCATCAACACCCCCTCCATGCTGGCGGTGGAAGACGCCCTCGACGGCCTGAAGTGGGCCGAGAAGATCGGCGGCCTGCCGGCGCTCATTGCGCGCGCCGAGGCGAGCCTCGCGGCGGTGGCCGGCTGGGTCGCTGCCTCCGGCTGGGCCGACTTTCTGGCCGAGGCGCCGGAAACCCGCTCCTGCACCTCGATCTGCCTGAAGATGGTCGACCCCTGGTTCCTCTCCCTGGATGCCGATGCGCAGGCTGCCACGGCCAAGCGCATCGCCTCCCTGCTGGAGGAGGAAGGCGTGGCCTACGACATCGGCAGCTACCGCGATGCGCCGGTGGGGCTGCGGCTGTGGGGCGGCGCCACGGTGGAGCCTGCCGACATGGCGGCGCTCTTGCCCTGGCTCGACTGGGCCTACGGCGCGGTGAAGTCGGAGAAGGCGGCGGCCTGAGCGACTCCTTTCCTGAAGACAGTCACCACAGAGACAACGCCGGCGCGCCCCCTCGTGAAATTGGCGTGCCGCGAGCAGAGGATTTCAGAAAGACATGCCCAAGGTTCTAATCTCGGACGAGTTGAGCGATCGCGCAGCGGAGATCTTCCGCGAGCGCGGCCTCGAGGTGGATGTGAAGACCGGCCTGAAGCCGGACGAGTTGAAGGCCATCGTCGGCGACTACGACGGCCTGGCGATCCGCTCGGCCACCAAGGTGACGGCGGAGATCATCGCCGCCGCCGACAAACTGAAGGTCATCGGCCGCGCCGGCATCGGCGTCGACAACATCGACATTCCGACGGCGACGGGCCGCGGCATCGTGGTGATGAACACTCCCGACGGCAACTCCATCACCACGGCCGAGCACACCATCGCGCTGATCCTTTCCCTGGCCCGCCAGATTCCCGCCGCCGACCGCTCGACCCGGGCCGGCAAGTGGGAGAAGTCTCGCTTCATGGGCAGCGAGTTGACCGGCAAGACGCTGGGCGTCATCGGCTGCGGCAACATCGGCGCCATCGTCGCCGACCGCGCCCAGGGCCTGCGCATGCACGTCATCGCCTACGATCCCTTTCTCTCGCCGGACCGCGCGCGCGACCTCGACGTCGAGAAAGTCGACCTCGACGACCTGCTGGCGCGTGCCGACATCATCACCCTGCACGTGCCGATGACCGACCAGACCCGCGGCATGATCGACGCGAAAGCCCTCGCCAAGACCAAGCTCGGCGTACGCATCGTCAACTGCGCGCGCGGCGGCCTGGTGGTGGAGGAGGACCTGAAGGCGGCCATCGAATCCGGCCACGTCGCCGGCGCCGCCCTCGACGTCTTCGCCGTGGAGCCGGCCAGAGAGAACGTGCTCTTCGGCCTCGATGAGGTGGTGGCGACCCCGCACCTCGGCGCCTCGACAGCGGAGGCGCAGGAAAAGGTCGCCCTGCAGATCGCCGAGCAGATGTCCGCCTACCTGATGACAGGGGCGATCACCAACGCGCTGAACATGCCTTCCCTCACCGCCGAGGAAGCCAAGCGCCTGAAGCCCTACATGCAGCTGGCCGAGCAGCTTGGCAGCTTCGCCGGGCAGCTCACCCACACCGGCCTCACCCAGGTCACCATCGAGTACGAGGGCCACGTCGCCGACTTCAACACTCGGCCCCTTACCCAGGTGGCGCTCTGCGGCCTGCTGACGCCGATGCTCGACACGGTGAACATGGTGAACGCCCCGCATGTGGCGCGCGAGCGCGACATCGACGTCTCGGAGGTGAAGCACGAGCGCGACTGCGACTACCAGACCCTCATCCGCCTCACGGTGACCAGCGAGCGCGGTCCGCGCAGCGTCGCCGGTACCCTCTTCGGCGGCACCAAGCCGCGCCTGGTCGACATCAAGGGCATCTCCGTCGAGGCTGCCCTGACGCCGCACATGCTCTACATTACCAACGAGGACAAGCCGGGCTTCATCGGCGCCCTGGGCACCACGCTCGGCGATGCCGGCGTGAACATCGCCACCTTCCACCTGGGCCGCGCGGCGCCGGGGCAGGACGCCATCGCCCTCCTGGAGCTGGATGCGCCGATCGATGCCAAGACGCTGGAGAAGGTGCGGGCCCTGCCGCACACCAAGCAGGCCGAGGCGCTGCGTTTCTAGCTGGTGTCGGAACGCCCGCGCGCTGCTCGGGGCTGCCCTGTTGCTGGTGGTGCCGGGCGGGGTGGCGGCGCAGAGCCTGGAGTCCCTCGGCTTCCGGCCCTTCTTCGCCGAACCCTCCGGAAGCATGAAGGTGGAACTGCGACCCGTAGTACGACCCGACGACGCCTTGCTGGACGGCCAGCCCGCCTTCGGCTCGGGACGCATCGCCGAGGTCTGGCTCATCGCGCCGACGACGCGCTACGACCACGCCGCGCTGGGCGACGCCGTCGAAGCGGGAGGCCTGTTGCTGCGCCTGCGCGACGGCAGCGAGCGCCGGCTTGTCTTGCCCGAGGATCACGTCTTCGAGGATCTGCATCCGCGGCTTGCCGATCTCGACCGCGACGGCGAGGACGAGATCATCGTGGTGCGCGCGTCGCTCGACGGCGGCGCGGTGCTGACGCTCTACGGCCTGGTCGACGACGAGCTGCGCCTGCTCGCCGAAGGGCCGCGGCACCTGCAGCGTCATCGCTGGCTCAACCCCATCGGCGCGGCGGACTTCGACGGCGACGGCACGGTCGAGGTGGCCTACGTGGAGACGCCCCACATCGGCGGCATCCTGCGCATCGTCTCGCTGCAGGACGGCCAGCTGGTGGAGGAGGCTTCCCTGGCCGGCTTCTCCAACCACGTGATCGGCACGCGCGAGCTCGGCCTCTCTGCCATCCTCGACTTCGACGAGGACGGCCTGCCGGAGATCTTCCTGCCCTCGGCGCGGCGGCGCTCGCTGCGGGTGCTGCGTTACAGCGACGGCGAGATCAGGCTGCTGGGGCGCGGCCTCTACGACGCCCAGATCATCGGCGACTTCCGCCTGGAGGACCTCGACGGCAACGGCATGGACGAGGTGATCTTCCAGCTCGACGACGGCCTCGAGGTGCGGTTGTACCGTTGAGCCTACGGGTGCTGCGAAGGGGGCAGCGTCTCCAGCCGGCGATGCGCCAGCACGGCGATGCGGCGCACGGCGATCATCGAGAGCACCACGGCGGCGATGAAGACGTAGAGGCCGGCGTGGATCTCCACGTCGGAGATGAGCGAAAGCTTGATCACCACCACCAGCATGGCGGCGACGAAGACGTCGAGCATCGACCAGCGCCCGATGGTCTCGATCCAGCCGAGCAGGCGGCGCACCCGCGCATCGCCGACCTTGAGGTGGCTCCAGGCGAGCCAGGCGACCGCCAGCTTGCCGACCGGCAGCACCACGGTGAACAGCACGATGAGCGCAAAGAGCGCAAAGTCGCCGGTCTCCAGCAGGCGCAAGGCGCCGGTCAGGATGGAGACCTCGTCGTAGAACACCAGCAGGGTGCGCACGGTCATCACCGGCAGCAGCCAGCCGGCCAGCAGCGCCGCGGCAGCTGCCAGCAGCAGCAGGCCGAGCAGGCGATCGAGACCGCGGCTGTCGGCGGCCAGGGTGCCGGGAGCGGCGAAGAGTCGGGGCAGGGGGCGCAAGGGGTGGGACGGTCTCGGCAGTTTGGCGGGCAGGCGCGCCCGCAGTCTACACCCCTGTCCGCCGGGCCACCAGATTCAAGGGATTGATATCCCTGTATTTCCCCGAAGCGGCCCGGCGAAAGGACCGGTTTTCTGTTTGCCCCTGGATATGAAGGCTGGTAACAGAGGGCGGAAGCGGCGCCCGCCCGCTTCCATGCCTCACCCATGGAACCGGACTGCATCTCTCCGCCGACCAGCTGACATGACCAATCGCGCTGAAAAAGGCCTTTTACCGGCCGGCCTGCAGGATGTTCTGCCGCCGCTCGCCGCCCACGAATCGGCGGTGGTGGAGCGGCTTATCGCCTGCTTTCAGGCGCAGGGCTACGACCGCGTGAAGCCGCCGATGCTGGAATTCGAGGAGGCGCTGCTGACCGGTGCCGGCGCGGCGGTGGCGGGCCAGACCTTCCGCCTGATGGATCCGGTGAGCCAGCGCATGATGGGCCTGCGCGCCGACATAACGCCGCAGGTCGCGCGCATCGCCACCACCCGCCTGAAGAAGGTGCCGCGGCCGCTGCGTCTCAGCTACGCAGGCCAGGTGCTGCAGGTGCGCGGCAGCCAGCTGCGCCCCGAGCGCCAGTTCGCCCAGGCCGGCGTCGAGCTGATCGGCGCGCCGGAGGAAACCGGCGATGCCGAGGTTGTGTTGCTGGCCATCGAGGCGCTGAGCGCCGTCGGGGTGCAGGAGCTCTCGGTCGATCTCAACCTGCCGCCGCTGGTGGGCGCCTTGGCCGGCGGCCTCGGCCTCGCCGCCGAGCAGGTGGCCGACCTGCGCCTCGCGCTCGACCGCAAGGACGCTACGGCGGTGTGCGATCTCGCCGGCAGCCACGACAAGCTGTTCCAGGCGCTGCTGCGCGCCGGCGGCCCCGCCGACAAGGCCCTGGCGGCGCTGGCAGCGCTCGAGCTGCCGCCCGCCGCCGCCGGCGAGGTGCGCCGCCTGGCCGCGGTGGCCGGCCTGATCCGCGAAGCGGCGCCGCAGGCCCGCCTCACCGTCGATCCGGTGGAGCATCGCGGCTTCGAATACCAGACCGGCATCTCCTTCATGCTCTTTGCCAAGGGCGTGCGCGGCGAGCTCGGCCGCGGCGGGCGCTATGAGGCTGCCGGCCCCAACGGCAACCGCGAGTCCTCGACCGGCTTCACTCTCTACCTGGACAGCGTGCTGCGGGCGTTGCCGTCGCCGGCGCCGGCCCAGCGCGTCTTCCTGCCCTTCGGCACCGCGCCGGAGGAGGGACGGCGTCTGCGCGCGGAAGGCTGGGTCACCCTGGCGGGTCTCGCGGCAAGCGGCGACCCGGTGACCGAGGCCCGTGGCCTCGGCTGCAGCCACTGGCTCGACGACCACGGCATTTCAGAGATAAAGGACTGATGCATCATGGCTAACGTAGTCGTCGTCGGTTCCCAGTGGGGGGACGAGGGCAAGGGCAAGATCGTCGACTGGCTGTCCGAGCGTGCCGACGTGGTGGTGCGCTTCCAGGGCGGCCACAACGCCGGCCACACCCTGGTGATCGGCGGCGAGGTGTTCAAGCTGTCGCTGCTGCCGTCGGGCGTCGTGCGCTCCAACAAGCTCTCCATCATCGGCAATGGCGTGGTGGTCGATCCCTGGGCCCTGGTGGAGGAGATCGACCGCATCCGCGCCCAGGGCGTCGAGGTGACGCCCGAGCGCCTGCGCATCGCCGAAAGCGTGGCCCTCATCCTGCCGATGCACGGCGCCGTCGACCGGGCCCGCGAGGCGGCCAAGGGCGACAACAAGATCGGCACCACCGGGCGCGGCATCGGCCCGGCCTACGAGGACAAGATCGGCCGCCGCGCGGTGCGCCTCTGCGATCTCACCGATCCGAACCTGCTGCGCCTGCGGGTCGAGGGCCTGCTGGTGCACAACAACGCCTTGCTGCGCGGACTCGGCCAGCCCGAATTCACGGCGTCGGAGATCGTCGAGAGCCTGCTCGCCCTGGCGCCGCGCATCCTGCCCTTCGCCGACCGTGTGTGGCAGAGCCTCGACGCGGCGCGCCGGGGCAGCCGCCGCATCCTCTTCGAAGGCGCGCAGGGCGTCATGCTGGACGTCGATCACGGCACCTATCCCTACGTCACCTCGTCGAACACCGTGGCCGGCAGCGCCGCCGCCGGCTCCGGTATGAGCCCTGCCGCGCTCGACTTCGTGCTCGGCATCACCAAGGCCTATACCACCCGGGTCGGCAGCGGCCCTTTTCCGACCGAGCTGACCGATGAGACCGGCGAGCTGCTGGGCGCGCGCGGACGCGAATTCGGCGTGGTGACCGGGCGCAAGCGGCGCTGCGGCTGGTTCGATGCGGTGATGGTGCGCCAGGCCGCCAAGGTGGCCGGCATCAACGGCATCGCCCTGACCAAGCTCGACGTGCTCGACGGCTTCGACGAGCTCAAGATCTGCGTCGGCTATGAGGTCGACGGCGAGCGGCTCGACTATCTGCCGGCGCAGCCGTCCCGCCAGGCCGAGGCCAGGCCGGTCTACGAGACCATTCCCGGCTGGCCGGAAAGCACCATGGGCGCGCGCTCCTGGGCCGAGCTGCCGGCTGCGGCGGTGAAGTACATCCGCCGCCTGGAGGAGCTGATCGAGGTGCCGGTGGCGATGCTCTCCACCTCGCCGGAGCGCGACGACACCATCCTGGTGCGCGATCCCTTCGCCGACTGACCGGGGCGGGAGAGGCGGGAATCTGCGGATCCCGCCGCCACGCGCCCTGCCTCTTAACGATCTCTTTGCCTTATTGCGGTTAGCTTCAGGCTGCCGGTTCTGGTGATCCGGCACCCGGCACAGAGCCATAGGCATTGAAGCGGCCATGAGCAGTCAGACGCGGGCGGGCAACGCCTGGACGGGGGACGACAGCGGCCCGGTCACCATGGCCGAGCGCTACCGTGTCCATCCCGAACATCCACTCCCCGCGCTCGATGCGCCGGGGGGCATCAAAGCGTTCCAGGCCACCGACGAGCGTGGCTCGCCCAAGGCGCTCTTCGCGCTGGTCTGCCGCCGCGACGTGGCGCCGCGCAGCGACGTTCTGACCCAGTTCGCCCGCTTCAACCGCCTGCCGCTGGTCACCCCCCTGCGATGGGGCGTGGTTTATTGGCCGCCGGAGAAGGCCCGCCGTTTCGTCATCATCCTGCATCAGCCTGGCGGCGAGCGCATCCTGTCGGCTGCCGGCGCCAGCATCGAAGCCTGGCGCGAGGACCGCGTCGTGCGCCTGGTGATGAACCCGCTGATGCCGGTGTTCAAGGAGCTCGGCGGGCGCAACCTGACCCACCGCGCGATCCGTGCGGACAACCTGTTCTTCTCCGACGCCACCCGCGAGTCGGTGGTGCTCGGCGAGTGCTTCTCTCTGCCGGCGGGCATGGCGCAGCCGTCGATCTACGAGCCGATCGACAGTGCCATGGCGATGCCCGAGGGGCGCGGCCACGGTCTGCCGGCGGACGACTACTATGCGCTCGGCGTGCTCATCCTGGTACTGCTCTGCGGCGGCAACCCGGTGCCTCAGCTCGACGAGTACAAGCTCGTCGAGGCCAAGATCAGCAAGGGCTCCTACGCCGCCCTGATCGGCGAGACGCGGCTGTCGCTGCCGATGGTGGAGGTGCTGCGCGGCCTGCTCTGCGACGATCCCGACGAGCGCTGGCGTCACGACGACCTGCAGCTCTGGCTCAACGGTCGTCATCTCAGCCCGAAGCAGGCGCTGCTGCCGCCCAAGGCGGCGCGGCTGTTTCCTTTCGAGAACGCCGAGTACAACAATGCTGCGGCGCTGTCCTATGCCATGGGGCGCCAATGGGCGGCCGCACTGCAGGTCGTCAAGTCGCAGGAGCTGGAGCGCTGGATCCGGCGCTCGCTGTCCGACGATCGCCGGGCCGGCTTGGTATCGGCGGCGACCCAGGTGGTGATCGGCGTCGGTGGTGGCGCCCCCGGCCTCGAGGACCGGCTGCTGTCGCGCGTGCTCATCGCCTTGGACCACCAGGCACCGCTTCGCTACAAGCAGGTCGCCGTGCGTATCCAGGGACTCTCCGCCGCTTTCGCCGTCAACTACCACAACGAAGACAGACGCCAGACCTTCGCGGAAGTCATCCTGCACAAGCTGCCGCAGATGTGGATCGAGGCGCAGCCGCATCTGCGCGTCGACATCGTCGCCTTCGTGCGCGCCTTCGATATGGCCGGCATGCATCTGACCAAGCCGCGCATCGGCTATGGCCTCGAGCGGGGGCTCTACGCGCTGAACGGTTCCTGGCCGTGCCAGAGCCCGATGCTGGCCGACGACTACGTCGCCGACGTCAGCGACCTGCTGCCGGCGCTTGAACGCCTGGCCCAGCAGGGCAAGACCGACCGCGTGCCGATGGACTGGCATATCGGCGGCTTCATCTCCGCCCGCCTGAAGATGGCCCCGGACCGCGCCTTCAACGAGATGAGCGAGAGCGAGCGTCCGGAAATCTTCAACCTGGGTGTCGTGCGCATCCTGGCCGACCTGCAGGGGACGACGGGGCCGGAGCGCCTGCCGCATCTGGCCGCCTGGTGTGCGGACCTGCTGAAACCGGTTTCGGACCGCTTCCGCAACCGCACCCGTCGGCGCGAGATGAACGGGCTGCTGCGCGAGCTCGCCGCCCGAGGCGATCTGGCGTCCCTCCTCAAGCTGGTCGACAGCCCCGAGCGGCAGGCGGTCGACGAGGAAGGCTTCCGGCGTGCCCGCGCCCATTTCGCCTCCCTGGTGGAGCAGATGGGCTGGCTGCGCAACGGCGGCCTGACCAAGCCGGCGGCAGTGCGCGCCGGTGCCCGGGAAGCCTCGACCATCGTCGCAGGGGTCGTCGCCGCGGCGGCCGTCCTGCTGATCACCCTGACGTCGGTGCTCTAGCATGGCCAAGGCGGCGGCACAGGCCAGCGCGGGCAAGGCGCCACCGAAGGGCAAGGGACAAGCGGCGGCCCGCAGCAGGTCGCGCGCGCCCAAGCGCTGGGTGAAGATCCTGGCGGTCGTCATCCTGTTTCCCTTCGCCGCGGTGCTGCTGCCGACGACGCTGGTGTTCTTCGTCATGATGGCGCCGACCTGGGTCGCCTACATCACCGATCGCGCGCGCGACAAGTCCCTTGCCGTCACCGTCGGGATGCTGAACTTCGCCGGCACCCTGCCGGCCATCATAGAACTGTGGACACGCGGCCAGAGCCACCAGATGGCGATGACGCTCATCACCGACCTCTTCGTCTGGGTGGTGGCCTACGGCGCGGCTTTCAGCGGTTGGATGATCTTCGCCTTCATGCCGACCGTAGTTGGCAGCTACTACCGCATGACCACGGACGCCCGCATGAGGGGTCTCGTGAAGCAGCAGAAGGCGCTGATCGCGGAATGGGGCCATGCGGTCACCGACGGGACCGGCCGGGTGATGCCCCACGAAGCGGACGACGGCGAAGAAGAAGCAGAAGCGGTCGAGGACGACGACGGCTCCGTGGTCACCGAAGCCGAACTGGTGCAGCCGAGCCGGGCGCGCTGAGGACTCAACCAAAGTCCCCCTCGCCCAGCTTCGCCTAAGCTCGCTCTGACGATCTCGCTAAGGCTGCGCAACCCTCTCCCACGCTGGGGAGAGCGTCGTTTTTTGTTGCCCTCTCCCCGCGCGTCAGTCCGTTCAGCTGACCGCCAAGCGTTCCTCGATGGCGGCATTGCGGATCGCCTTCTGCAGCTTTTCGAAGGCGCGCACCTCGATCTGGCGCACCCGCTCGCGGCTGATGCCGTATTCCTGCGAAAGGTCCTCCAGCGTGGTCGGCTCGTCCTTCAGGCGGCGTTCTTCGAGGATGTGGCGCTCGCGCTCGTTGAGGTTGGCCATGGCGGCCTTCAGGAGGGTGCGGCGCTTGCCCATCTCTTCGGACTCCGCGAGCAGCGACTCCTGGTCCTCGGTATCGTCGACCAGCCAATCCTGCCACTCGCCGTCGCCGTCGATGCGCAGCGGCGCATTCAAGGAGTGGTCCGGCGCCGAGAGGCGGCGATTCATCGACACCACGTCGTGCTCCGGCACACCGAGGGTTTCAGCGATCTTGGAGACGTTCTCCGGGTGCAGGTCGCCTTCCTCGATCGCCTTCAGCTGACCCTTCAGCTTGCGCAGGTTGAAGAACAGCTTCTTCTGCGAGGCCGTGGTGCCCATCTTCACCAGCGACCAGGAGTGCAGGATGTATTCCTGGATCGAAGCGCGGATCCACCACATGGCGTAGGTGGCGAGGCGGAAACCGCGCTCCGGATCGAAGCGCTTGACCGCCTGCATCATGCCGACATTGCCTTCGGAGATCAGTTCGGACAGCGGCAGGCCATAGCCGCGGTAACCCATGGCGATCTTCGCCACCAGGCGCAGGTGGGAGGTGACCAGCTTGTGCGCCGCCTCGGTGTCCCCGTGCTCGCGCCAGGACTTGGCGAGCATGTACTCCTGATCCTGTTCCAGCATCGGGAACTTACGGATCTCCTGCAGGTAGCCGTTGAGATTACCTTCGGGAACCAGAACCGGAACTTTTGCTGCCGCCATTGCTGCACTCCTCGGGGTCGTTGCCGACCGCTGCCTCGGGGCCTGAACTGCGGTGGCCCTTCACCGAACTTGCCGAACCCGGACGTCGGCACATGCCGTCGCGACCGGGAGATCTTACCGCGCAGTCCTGCAGACGAGCATGGAGTCCCCTGCGCCGACACCAAATCTGACTGGATTGGTCAGATATATTTAAAATCATTCTAAGGAACTAATCAAGGCACTTAAGTCAGATGGTAATTCGCTCTCAAATTGCAAGTCATCCCCACTGACGGGATGGCGAAAACCGAGGGTTTTCGCGTGCAATGCCTGGCGCCCGAGAACGGCCAGTGCGGCCTGCGCGCCCTCAGACAGCAAACGCGCCCGCCGCCCCGCAGTTCCGGCGCGGCCGTAGAGCGGGTCGCCCAGCAGGGGGTGGCCGAGCTCGGCCAGATGGACGCGGATCTGGTGGGTGCGGCCGGTTTTCAGGCGGCACTCCACCAGGCTGACGCGGCCGTGCTGGAAGCTGCGCCGCACCCGGTAGCCGGTCTCCGACGGCCGGCCGCCGTGGCGCAGCACCGCCATCTTCTTGCGGTTGCGCGGGCTGCGGCCGATGTTGCCGGCGATGGTGCCCGCGGACGGGCTGGGCAGGCCCCAGACCAGCGCCCAGTAGGCGCGGTCGATGTCGCGGGCGGCGAAGAGCTCGCTGAGGCCCTGGTGCGCCGCCGCCGACTTGGCCACCACCATGAGGCCGGAGGTGTCCTTGTCGAGGCGGTGGACGATGCCGGGGCGCGCCTCGCCGCCGATGCCGCTCAGCTGCGGCCCGCAGTGGGCGATGAGGGCGTTCACCAGGGTGCGGTCCGGATTGCCGGCGGCCGGGTGGACCACGAGGCCGGCAGGTTTGTTCAGCACGATGAGGTCGCGGTCCTCGTAGAGGATTTCCAGCGGGATCGCCTGCCCCTGCAGGGCGACGGGACGAGCCTGCGGCACGATGATGGCGAAAGTTTGGCCGGCCTTCACCTTGGCCGCTGGGGTGGTGACGGCGCGGCCGGCGGCGCTCACCTGGCCTTCCTCGATGAGCGCCTTGAGACGGCTGCGCGACAGCGCCGGCAGGGCGGCGGCCAGCAGGCGGTCGAGCCGGCCGCCGGCAGCCTCCGGCTCCACGGTCACCTCGTGGCGCACCTCTTGGTCCTCTTGACCCGAACCCGCGCTCATGCTTCCTCGCTCCCGATGCCCGCCCGCACCCGGGCCTCCCGTCCTTAGTAAGGGGTCCCGCCCGATGCAAGCTTTGAAAGCCCTGGTCATCTTCATGGCCGTCCTCATCGTCGCCGGCATGGTACTGCTGGCTTACGGCCTGATGACCCGCATGGGCGGCGGGGAGACGGCCAGCGAAGTCGGCGACCTCGACCTGCCGGTGCCCGAGGGCTGCCGCATCGCCGGAACCGAGCTCGCCGGCGAGCGCCTGGTGATCCGCCTCGACGGCCTCGCCGAGCGCGACTGCCAGCAGGTGCTGGTGGTCGATCTGGCGAGCGGTCGCCTGCTCGGCCGGGTGCGCGCGCTGCCCGGCGGCCAGTAGGGGCGCGGCAGCAGGGCGCCGGCCGGCCAGGGGCGGCCAGGCGCGGCCGGAGGCGAACGGAAAGCTGCGTGAAGGGGGCTTGCACGGCGCAGGATCTTGGGCTACACAACCGGCCTTCCGGCCATTGGTCCCCTTCGTCTAGTGGCCTAGGACGTCGCCCTCTCACGGCGAAAACAGGGGTTCGACTCCCCTAGGGGACGCCATACCGCAGAAAGCCAGACATTAAGGGAATCCTAGGGTTTTTACCGCCTCCTGGTACAAAGGAGTGGTACAAAACATGGGTTCTTCCCCCCGCATGGCCACGCCGTGGCAGCACCCCAAGACCGGCAATTTCTACTTCCGCCGCGCAGTGCCGGAGGCGCTGCGTTCAGCCATCGGCAAGCGCGAGATCAAGGTCTCCTTGCATACAAGCAACCCGGGTGAGGCAAAGCAGCGCTTTGCCGCCGAGGCGGCTCGGTGTGAGGCGCTCTTCGCCAGGGCATCGGCTGGCCAGGTGACGCCCGAGCGCGCCCTGGAACTCGCCGAGGCCTGGCGGCATCGGATCCGTGACGACGACTGGAATCTGATCTGGGACTTTGTCGATGCTCAACAGCATGAGCCAGGATGCGATCCGGAGGATGCCCTTTTGCTCCCGGGCGACTGGCTAAAGGATGTCGAGCGGAGCGGTGATCTGAGCAGGATTGCCTGGGCTGCACACACGATAATGACGCCCAAAGAGCGCGCCGCGCTGAACGATCAGGGCCGCCGACGCCTGGGCCGTGCAATCGCAACTGTGGCGCGGGACCACATCGACAACGCCATCCCTGCCACCGACGCGCACCATGCGGCGCTCTGGGCCGAGCGGAACAAGGCGAACATGACGATCTCGGAAATGCACGATTTCTGGATCGACGACTGCAACCCAGGCAAGAAGACCATCACGGAATGGACCAAGGCCAAGAACCGCTTCGTCGAAATTTTCGGCGACGTTAAGGTCTCGGGGGCTACCCGGACTCATGCCCAGCAGTTTCGGGCTGCGTTGCGCAAACTTCCGAAGAATCCGAAAAAGGACATCGCCAAGCTCCCAGCCTTGGAACAGATTGAGGAGATCGAGGGAAAGAACCATCCGCTGCTCAAGCCGGCAACCATTAACAAGAGCCTGCTTTGGCTGAAGCGCATGCTCAACCTCGCTGTCGACAACGGAATTATCGAAAGCAACCCCGCCGACCGCGTAAGCCAGGTCGACAAAGTTGCCGCTGAGGACAAGCGCCTTCCCTATTCAACTGACGATCTCAACCTCATCTTTGGCTCAGTCCTCTTCGGCGGTGCGCCGCCTCAAGGGCGTATCCGGCACCCGAGCCTGCTGACGTTCGAGCACAGCCGCTGGCTGCCGATCCTTGGGCTCTTTCAGGGCGCGCGATTGACCGAGCTCGGCCAGCTTCATCGAGCCGACGTCCGCAAGGAACTCGGCATTCACTATCTTGCGATCACCACGCTCTCCGATGAGGATGAAGCCGAGGTCGTGATCGTCGGTGGCGAGAAGAGCCTCAAGACGCGCAATGCGGTACGCATGGTACCTTTGCACCCGATAGTGCTCGAACTGGGATTTCTCGACTACGTGCAAGGTCTGAAGTCTCGGCATCTCTTCCCGGCGCTCAACCACACGAGCAATCAGGGGCCGACGGGCAAATTCTCCTCTTACTGGGCGCCCTTCACGCGCAGCCTCGGCGTTACGAGCGAAAGGAAGTCGTTTCACAGCTTCCGCCACTGCTTTCGCAATCAAGCCGATATGATGCCGGAATTGGTGCGTCTCACGCTCATGGGGCGGTCCCGCAAGGATGTCTATGGGAGCCGGCCGGCTCTGCCGGAACTCGAGAAGTGGAGCGACAAGGTCGAGTATCCCGACCTCGACCTCGATCTCGTGCGAGCGTACTTCCGCGGCTCGAAGGAATCCTGAATTTGGAGAATGCCACCGGGGGTGCCAGGTTGGATCAGCCCGTCGCGCCATCGATCGGCTGACGTGAGCCCGTCCGAAGCACTCTCGAAAAGGCGAGTTGGCAGCGACTTACGCAGGCGGGATTTTCCCGCATAAGTACCAGTGCCTTCACCGTTCTGGGGCTGGCCGCATCAATCCACCAGGATGCCGATCTTTGTCTCCAATGCGGCCCGCGCCGCCAGCAGGCGTTCGGGCACAACCTTCGCCGAGAGGTCGGCGCGGTCCTTGCGGCCGAGGAAGAAGGCAATGCGCTCGGCGTTGGCGCCGCTCGGGTGCGGCAGTCCGGCAAGGACTCGCTCTTGATCGACGCCGCGCTCCTGAGCAACGACCTCGACAGCCTCGGCAACCTTCGGACCGAGTGGCACGAAGATGGCGTTGGGCAGGCTGTGCATCTCCATCGCGAACCACTTCATCAGATGCGCGCGCAGCAGCGGCGTCGACAGTATCGAGGGCATGCCCGAGTAGTTGGCGCCGTCGACGAAGACGGGGTATCGCAAGGCTGACGTGAAGTGCACCCGACGCGCGTCGCCGTTCCAGAGGGAGCCCGTCGATTGAAGCCCCAGCAAACGATTGACGCCGATGCTGTCCAGCATGGCAACCAGCTTCGCCCGCATCGGGCCGGAGAAGCTGGCGAAAACCTTGGCGGCTTCCATGGCCTCGGCCTCGCTGCGGCCCTGCCGTAGCAGACGCCGTGCTTCCATCAGCGCATTGCGCATCTGCTGGCGACCCGGGGTGAGCCCGACGATGACGATGTCGGCCGCCATATTGACGTGGTCGAATGGCGCGTAGGCAACGTCGAGCCGCTTTTGTCCGTGTGGCGCGCTGTCGATCAACAGTCGCTGAGGAGATGCCGTTTCCGCTGCCAGTTCCGTGTCGGAAACGTCACGGAGGACGGGAGCGAACTGGGAGAAGAGATTTTCCATTACGTGTCTTTCAGTCGAAGCGGGAACGAGAAGCAAATGCCATCGTGACGATCAGCCCGGTCGTGGCGACGACATAAGCATCGCGATTGCGGTACGGAGCGATCGAACCCGCCGCCGAAGGCCGCGCCGCCTGACGGTTAACGCGCACGAGCCATCCCAGGAAAAGCCGCCCGACGTCTCATCGGCGCTGCCTAAGGGTGGCCCGCGCACCCCATGCACCGCTCACGACGCAAGATCCGCCGGCGACGCAGGATCCAATGGCGCGACACCGAGTGACGTCGGGGTCCGATCGAAGTCCGCACAGCAAGAGACAATCGCCGAATCGATCCGTTGGCGGATTTCAACCGGCAAACGCGACTTTGCGCGCAAGAGACAGGTCCGCCATTTCGCACCACGGTCCCAGGCTTCTACCCAGACATCAACAAGTTCGGCGGCGTGCAATGGCGTCATGGCTTCGATGAGGAACGCCGCCTGCCCAAGGTCCTTCGTGGCCTTGGCTTCATCACGACGCCGCGTCGAGACGATCATCTTGTGCAGCGCATATCGCTCCGGAGCCGCGACGGTCACGGCTACGCCGCCGCCATGCAGCAGGACCGACCGCACGGGATTCTTGATCAGGAAATCGAGGAATCTCAGAGGCTGTGCGGCGACCCCGCCGAGCGTCGGCATAGGCGTTGGCTTACCCATGTGGTCTTCCGAACCGCGATTGGGCACGAGGAATTCGACCTTGAAGCCCTTCGCGTTCATGAATGTCGTCGAGAAC
>WHTV01000063.1 GCA_009377535.1 Kiloniellaceae bacterium | reverse complement strand
GGCCCCTCCCGCACTGAATGGTCGACTCAGTTTTGACCACACGCGCAACAGGCGCAACCCTCATCCTTGCTTCCGTTCATCCACTGGTGGGTGCGCAGCAAGGATCCGGTCTCTTCGGAAGGCGTCGTGCCTTACGACCTGCCGTCTTCGGCAAGCTGCCGCCCTTGGAGTCTGAGATAAGCTTAAATCTGCGTCAGCCACGTCCCGCTTTCTGCAGGCCTATCTGTCGGCGCAGTTCTTCAAGTCCGCATTAGGTCAACTTGCAACCTCAATGCTGCGCTCGGGGACGTCCGCTCTTCAAGTTTGAGGGTGCCTTTCCCCATCTTTAGTAAACCGCTGGCGCCAGCCGGAGTGCCGCAGGTCAGGCGCTGCGCACCTGCTTCAGGAACTGAGTCACCTGGGTCTTCAGGTCGCCGGCCTGCTGGGCCAGCGTCGTGGAGGCGCCCAGCATCAGCTCGGCGGCCATGCTGGTCTCGCCGATCGCCTGGTGCACACCGGAGATGTTGGCGCCCGCCTGCTGCGCGCCGGCAGCGGCTTCCTGGACGTTGCGCGAGATCTCCTGCGTCGCCGCCGACTGCTGCTCCACCGCCGAGGCGATGGCGGTGCCGATGGTGTCGATCTCGGAGATCGTGCCGGTGATCTCCTTGATCGCCGTCACGGCGTCGCGAGTCGCGATCTGAATGCCTTTGATCTGCTCGGCGATGTCTTCGGTGGCCTTGGCGGTCTGCGTCGCCAGGCCCTTGACCTCGCTCGCCACGACCGCAAAGCCCTTGCCGGCATCGCCCGCACGGGCGGCCTCGATGGTCGCATTGAGCGCCAGCAGATTGGTCTGCTCGGCAATGTCGGTGATCATCTTGACCACCTCGCCGATCTTCTGCGCCGCCTGGGAAAGGCCCTCGACCTGTTCGTTGGTCTTCTGACCCTTCTCCACGGCACTGGCCGCAATGGTCGAAGACTGGTTCACCTGCCGCCCGATCTCCTGGATCGAAGCCGCCAGTTCTTCGGCCGCGCTGGCGACCGTCTGCACGTTGGAAGCGGCACGCTCGGCCGCAGAGCCGGCGGCATCGGCCTTGGCGCCGGCGTCCTTGGCCGTGACGGTCATTCCCTTGGACGAGGTCTGCACTTCGCCGGAGGCTTTGGTCACCGATTCGACGACGCCCATCACGCTGGTCTCGAAGGCGTCGGCGAGCTTGACCATCGCGGCGCTGCGCTCATGCGCGGCCGCCTCGCGCTCTTCCGCGATCTTGGCGTTGGCCCGTTCCACCTCGGCCAGGCCGTCGCGGAACACGCTGAGCGTCTTCGCCATCTCGGTGATCTCGTCGCTGCCGTTGACGACCACCCGGGCGTCCAGCTTGCCGTCGGCGATCTCGCGCATGGAGGCCGCCGTGGCGCTAAGCCGGGCTACCAGGTTGCGGCCGACGTAGAGCCAGGCGATCGCCACCGAGAACAGCAGGCTGACGCCGGCAATGCTGAGCAGCCAGAGCTTGCCCGCGCTGATCGCCGACTCCGAGGATGCCGTTCCAGCATCGAGTTCGCTGCCGGCGACGGCAACAAGCTGGTCGACCTCGGCCGCCAACTCGGCTGAGAGCGCGCGGCTGCGCTCCAGCACCTCGGCGGCGCGGCTGCCGGCGGCGAGTTCGGCCCCGCGCAGATCGAAGATGTTGCCTTCGCCACCGCCGATCATCAGGAGGCTCTCGGTCAAAGCCTTCAAGGCATCGGCCTGCTCTCCCGCAGCGATGCTCTCGACGCTTTCCTGCAGCGACACCCGGGCCGCGACAAATCGCTCGCGCAGCGGCTGCAGGCGGTTGGGATCGTTGGCCTGCGCGGCATCGCGCAGGATGCCGTCCAGCAGGTTGGTCTGCGCCTCGGTCTGCAGCACCGCCACAAGCGCCGAAACGCCGGTATCGAAGAGATCGGTCACCGCCTTGCCGCCGTAGACCGCGGCTTCCTCGGCCTCGATCACCAGCTCGAATTTCACGTCGTCGACCATCGGTACCGTGAGCGCCAGGATCTCGCCGTGGACGCTGGCGATTTCGGCGACCTTGGCCTCCCGGGCTGCGCGCAGCTGCAGTATCTCCGCCACGGCGCCATCCAGCGCCAAGAGATTCTCGGTGGTCTGCTCGGTAAGCTGCACGACGGCCGTCAGCTGGTCGGAGGCGCCGAGCCGGCTGCGCAAGTCGTCCAGTGTCGCGGTCATGTCGGAAATTTTCTGTTGCAGCTCGGCGTTCCGGGTGCTGCGTTCGTCATCGTTCTTGACGGCAACCAGCGCCGGCGCTTCGGCGGAGAGCGAAGCGCTTACCGTGGAGAGCCGCAGGGCTCCCGTCATTGCCGGCACGCTGCGGCCGGTAACCTGCTGCAGCACGCTGCCGACATTGGCAAAGGAGAACCAGGCAATGGCGCTCGCGGCGAGGGTGAGAAAGGCGACCGCTCCGAAGGCACCGAACAGGCGGACTCCGATGCCGACACGGCGGTTGGCGCGCTTGGCCACGACCGCTTTGCCCCCGCTGAGTTTCGCGTCGTTGTCTTTGTCAGCGGCCTCCGTCGTCTTCATCTCGACGGCCTCTTCCTGCGTCGCGGTCTGCAGTGCGCCCGCTTTAGTCGCTTCGCCCATAAGCTTCTTCCCCAAACTCGAACTTCAAACCCGAATGGCGAACGCGGCGCGGCATGACTGCCGTGACCGCGTCGAAGCGCGGCGGGAGCGCCCGTTTCCGGAACGCTCCCGCCTGCTGCGTCAGCTGGAACCGCCGAGGCGATGCACCGCCTTGAAAGTGCCGTCTGCCTGAATGACGGTCAGGAAGATATCGTCCATGCCCTGGTTGTCGCCCTGGCCAAAGGTCAGGGTGGCACCGCCGAGATCGAAAGTGCCGGTCTGGGCAATCGCCTGGAGGAAGGCTTCGCGAGTCACCTCGCCTTGAACCTTCTCGAGCGCCATGATGGTGAGGCGGCCGACCATGTAACCTTCGAGCGAGACGAAGCCCGGAGCGGCACTGGCATCGTGGGCCTTCAGGGCCGCCTGGTACTGCTGCACCAGCGGGATCGAGTTGTCCCAGGGGAATGGCACCACCTGCGTGATCACCACGCCCTCGCCGTCGGGGCCGAGTTCCTTGGCCAGCGCATCGGAGCCGACAAAGGAGATATTCACGAAGGTGGAGTCCATCTTGACCTTGCGGGCAAGCTTGATGAACTCGGCGATCGGCTTGTAGGCGCCGACCATGACCACCGCCTGCGGCTCAGCCTTGCGGATGTCCAGCAGGGCCGACTTTACGGCCGTGGTGTTGCGCTTGTAGTTGCCCTCGGCGACCAGCTTCAGGCCGCGCTTCTCGAGCGCCTTGTTGACGCCATCGAGGCCGACGCGGCCGAAGGAGTCGTCCTGATAGAGAATCGCGATGCGGTCGTAGCCGAGATCTTCGGTCAGGTGCTTGATCCAGGCTTCGGTTTCCTGGCCGTAGGTGCCGCGCACGTTGACCACGTTGGTCAGTTCCGGGGCCCGCAGGAAGCCGGCACCGGTGAAGGGGCCGACGAACGGCACGCCCGCCTCGGTGGCAATCGGCTGGGTCGCGCTGGAGGTCGGGGTGCCGACCGCGCCGATCAGGGCAAAGACCTGGTCCTGGTTGATCAAGGTCTGCGTGTGCTTGATTGAGACCTCCGGCTCGTAGCCGTCGTCGTAGCTCTTAAGCTCCAGCTGGCGTCCGCCGACGCCGCCGTTGGCGTTGGCTTCAGCGAAGGCCGCCAGCAGGCCCAGGCGCATGCCGCTGCCGAGCGCCCCGGCGGGCCCCTCGAGCGCGGCCGCCTGGCCGAAGATGATGGTGCTGTCGGTCACGCCGACTTCGGCCTTGGCAGCGATGCTGCCGGTAGCGGCCAGAGCAAGCGCCAGGCTGGGCATCAGCGCCTTGCGGAAGAAACGATTGGTCATGGTCCCGGAAACCCCTTCTGTTCAAAACGGTCTGGCCCTGCCCGCGCCAGAAGCTCCTGGCGCAGGACACAGCGGGCCATCCCGCAGTACTAGGGGAATCAAGTGAATCTTGTCTTAATTTCAGGCCAATCCGTTTAACCGCGTGATTTAGACAAGCTGTTCATTAGCAGCATTCGACTAAACGGTATTAGTTATTGAGAATATTGGGAATCGGTCCACTTGTCGTGGCGTCGCCGCGTTTCCGCCGGAAAAGGCTCTAAGGGCGCGGCTGCTGCTGGGTGATGCAGTGGATGCCGCCGCCGCCGGCCAGGATGTCGAGGGCCTGCACCTGCACCACCTGACGGGCGGGAAAGGCCTTGGACACGATCTCGCGCGTCAGGAGCGGTACCTGTCAGGCTATTACCCTATCTGTACACACTATCAATTCAGGCCGCCTTTTCGACGCTGACCACCAACCGCCGGCCGAGCTGCTCGAGCGCGTCCTCGACCAGGCCGATGTGGCTGCGGTGGTCGAGGTCGAGCAAGCGGCGAACTTCTTTATGGTCGCGGCCGATGCGCTTCGCCAGTGCCACCTGGGTGACACCCTCCTCGCGCATAGCCTGGTAGAGCGCCAGCTTGGCCGCCACCAGCGGGGGCAGGACGGCCCGGCCGGCACCTCGCCGGCGGGAGGGGAGAGGGAGGTCCCTACGGGCCTCGATGTACCCCCCCAGGGCGGCCAGGAGGGAGTCGAGCGCCCCGGCCTCGGCCTCGGCGCGGGTCGCGCCGTCGGTGCCAGCCTCGGGCACGTCGGGGAAGGTCAGGAGGAAGAAGCCGCCTTCATCCTCCCGGACCTCGAAGGGGTAGGAAAGCGTGGTGCTAGCCATTGAAGACATCCAGTTCGGGGTTTCGGAGGTTACAGGTCATTGGGATCGATCCCCAGGTCGCGCAGCATCTTGGCTAGGAGGCTCGGCCCAATCTCTTTCTTGCGGTCCTTGACGGTGGTGAAGCGGCCGCCGACGTAGAGACGCCCGTGCGAGCCCTTGCCCTTGCGGGTGACCAGCTCCACCTGCAGGCCACGGCCCTTGGCGTAGCGCCTGATCTTGCCCAGGAGTTCGCTCCCGTTCATGCGTACATTATAGGGCATATATGCCCTATATTCAATGGCCGGTTAGGGCACAAATGCCCTAATCCACCCCGCTCAGACCCGCGGCTGCTGCTGGGTGATGCAGTGGATGCCGCCGCCGCCGGCCAGGATGTCGAGGGCCGGCAGCTGCACCACCTGACGGTCGGGAAAGGCCTTGGACACGATCGCGCGGGCCTGGGCGTCGTTGGCGTCGTCGAAGGACTCCATCACGATGCCGCCGTTTGCGATGTAGAAGTTCACGTAGGACAGCGCCAGGCGCTGGCCGTTCCCCGGGCCGTCGAGGTAGCGCGGCTCGCGCGGCAGCGGCAGCTCGATGATCTCCAGCGCCCGGCCTTTGGCGTCGCGTGCCTTGCGCAGGCGTGCCAGGTTGTCTGCCAGGATGGCGTGATTGGGGTCGGCGGGGTCGTCGCAGGTAACGGCCATGACCACGCCGGGACGCACGAAACAGGCGATGTTGTCGACATGGCCGTCGGTTTCGTCCTTGTCGAGGCCCTGGCCGAGCCACACGAAGGCCTTGACGCCGAGATAGCGCCGCAGCAGGTCCTCGATGGCCGCGCGGTCGAGGTCGGGGTTGCGGTTGGGATGCAGCAGGCATTCCTCGCTGGTCAGCAGCGTCCCTTCGCCATCGACGTGGATCGAGCCGCCTTCGAGCACCAGCGGCGCGGCGTAGCGCCTGACCGACAGCCGCTCCAGCAGGCGCTCGGCGACCAGGGCGTCCCGGTCGTAAGGGAGGAATTTGTCGCCCCAGGCATTGAAGCGCCAGTCGACGCCGGCCAGCCCGCCGCGCCCGTCGATGATGAAGCTGGGGCCGCTGTCGCGCATCCAGGAATCATCCAGCGGCATCGCCTGGCAGGAGACCGAGGCGCCGCAGCGCCTGGCGGCCTCTGCGACATCCCCGTCATTGACCAGCATGATGACGGGCTCGAAGCCGGCGATGGCCTTGGCCACCTCGGCGTGGGCGTTGCGCGCCGCCGCCAGCCCCCCTCCCCACAGCTCTTCGCGGCAGGGCCAGGCCATCCAGCAACGATCATGCGGCGCCCACTCGGCCGGCATGAAGAAGTCGTCGTCGACCGGCGTCCGCTGAGCCATCGCTTTCTTGCCTCCGCGCCGCCGATGCTATTCCGGCGGCAGGTCGAGCTTGATGTGCAGTTCGCGCAGTTGACGCGCGCTGACCGGTGCGGGAGCCTGCATCATCAGGTCCTCCGCCCGCTGGTTCATCGGAAAGGCGACGATCTCGCGCAGGTTGGGCTCGTCGGCCAGCAGCATGACGATGCGGTCGATGCCCGGAGCCGAGCCGCCGTGCGGCGGCGCCCCGAACTTCAGCGCCGAGATCATGCCGGTGAACTGGCTGTCGACCTGCTCCTGGCTGTAGCCGGCCAGGGCGAAGGCCTTGTACATGACCTCCGGCAGATGGTTCCGGATGGCGCCGGAGGACAGCTCCACGCCGTTGCACACGATGTCGTACTGGTAGGCCAGGATGTCGAGCGGATCCTTGGTTTCCAGCGCATCGAGGCCGCCCTGGGGCATCGAGAAGGGATTGTGGCTGAACTCGACCTTGCCGGCATCGTCCAGCTCGAACATCGGAAAGTCGACGATCCAGCAGAAACGGAAGACGTTCTTCTCCAGCAGGTCCAACTCCTCGCCGAGGCGGTTGCGCACCTGGCCGGCCAGCTTGGCCGCCGGCAGCTCCTTGTCGCAGGAGAAGAACACCGCGTCGCCGGCCTTCAGGCCGGCCATCTCCTTGATCTGCTGCAGCCGCGCGTCGTCCAGGTTCTTGGCGATCGGTCCCTTGGCCGCACCGTCCTCGCCATAGATGATGTAGCCGAGGCCGGCCGCCCCCTCGCCCCGTGCCCAGTCGTTCAGCTTGTCGAAGAAGCTGCGCGGTTTCGCGGCGGCGCCTGGCGCAGGGACGGCGCGCACGACGGAGCCGGCCTCGACCGCCCTGGCGAAGATGCCGAAGCCGGAGCCGCGGAAGGCCTCGCTCACATCGGCAACGATGAGCGGGTTGCGCAGGTCCGGCTTGTCGGAGCCATACTTCAGCATCGCCTCGCGGAAGGGAATGCGCGGGAACGGCGCCGGCGTCACCTTGCGGCCTCTGGCGAACTTCTCGAAGACGCCTTGCAGCACCGGTTCGATCGCCGCGAAGACATCGTCCTGGGTGACGAAGCTCATCTCGAAGTCGAGCTGGTAGAACTCGCCCGGCGAGCGGTCGGCGCGGCTGTCTTCGTCGCGAAAGCAGGGCGCGATCTGGAAATAGCGATCGAAGCCGGCGATCATCAGCAGCTGCTTGAACATCTGCGGCGCCTGCGGCAGGGCGTAGAACTTGCCGGGATGAAGGCGGCTCGGCACCAGGTAGTCGCGCGCACCCTCGGGGCTGCTGGCGGTGAGGATCGGCGTCTGGAACTCCTGGAAGCCCTGCCCGACCATGCCCTCGCGAATGGCCTGGATGACCTGGCCGCGCAGGCGGATGCGCGCCTGCATCTTCTCGCGCCGCAGGTCGAGATAGCGGAAGCGCAGGCGCGTCTCCTCGCCGGCATCCTCGTCGGCATTCACCTGCAGCGGCAGCACGGCGGCGCGCGACTGCACGACGACCTCCTCGACCTGCAGTTCGACTTCGCCGGTCGCCATGATCGCGTTCACCGTCTCCGCGGTGCGGGTCACCACCGGCCCGGTCACCGTGATGACGCTCTCCACCCTGGCGTTCTCCAGCTGCTCGAACAGCGGGCTGCTGACGTCGATGACGCACTGGGTGATCCCGTAGGTATCGCGCAGGTCGACGAACAGCAGCTGGCCGTGGTCGCGCTTGCGGTGGATCCAGCCGGACAGACGGACCCGCTCGCCAGCGTGGGAGGGCCGCAGCTGGCCACAGGTATGGGTACGGTAGGGATGCATGAAGACGGCTTCCGGAAAAGTGTCGACCAGGGCGTGGAATCAGCGCGCAAGAGGCCGGGAATCTGGGCTTTTGTCAAGCCTGGAGGCGCCGCTCCGGCGGCCCGGCCCGGACGCCCGAAAGGCCCTCGCGCCACTTGCCCGACAGTTGCTTAGGCGCTTTCGCCGCTCCGCGATAGCGTGTATACCGGCGCCATGAACCTGATCGCCGACAGCGCAGAACTCCGGGCTTTCTGCGCACGCCTCGCCAAGGCGGACTACATCACCGTCGACACCGAATTCCTGCGGGACTCCACCTACTGGCCGAAGCTCTGCCTGCTGCAGATCGCCGGGCCCGAGGAGGGCGACGTGGCGGCCGTCGATCCGCTGGCCGAGGGGCTGGACATGGCTCCGGTCTTCGCCCTTTTCGACGACCCGGCCATCGTCAAGGTGCTGCACTCGGCGCGTCAGGACATGGAGATCTTCTTCCACATGACCGGCCGGCTGCCGGCACCGATCTTCGATACGCAGGTCGCTGCCATGGTCTGCGGCTTCGGCGAGTCGGTGGGCTACGACACCCTGGCGCGCAAGCTGACCGGCGCCCAGATCGACAAGTCCTCCCGCTTCACCGACTGGTCGCGCCGCCCGCTGGCCGAGCGCCAGCTCACCTATGCGCTGGCCGACGTGACCTACCTGCGCACGATCTATCTGAAGCTGGCCCGCCGCCTCGACAAGAACGGGCGCGCCACCTGGCTCGACGAGGAAATGGCGATCCTGACCTCGCCGGAAACCTATCGCCTGGAGCCGGAGGAGGCCTGGAAGCGCCTCAAGACCCGCTCCAACGATCGCCGCTACCTGGCCGTCCTGCAGGCGCTGGCGACCTGGCGCGAGGTCGAGGCCCAGCAGCGCGACGTGCCACGCGGCCGGGTGCTGCGCGACGAGCAGCTGTTCGACATCGCCGCCCATCACCCGACCACCGAGGAGGAGCTCGCCCGCTCCCGCGGCATCAACCGTGACCTCGCCCGCGGACGCATCGGCAAGGCCATCCTGGAGACCATCTCCGGCGCCTTGGCCCTGCCGGACTCGGCCCTTCCAAAGCCATCGCCGAAGCTGCAATCTGCCAATGGAATCGGACCTTTGATGGATCTTCTGAAGGTGATGCTGAAGCTGCGCTGCGAAGAGCACGACGTGGCCCAGAAGCTCATCGCCAGCAGCGCCGACCTGGAGCAGATCGCCATGAGCGACAAGGCCAACGTCCTTGCCCTCAGGGGCTGGCGCTTCGAGATCTTCGGCCGCGATGCCCTCGCCCTGAAGCACGGCACGCTGGCGCTCAGTGCCTCCGGCAGCAAGGTGCGCGTGGTCCCGGTCGCCCAGGCGGACAAGCGCTGATGGCCGGACGCTGTGCCCTGCGCAGCGTCGGCCTCACCCTGCTGCTCTGCCTTTTCGCAACGGCGGCCCTGCCCGCTCTCGCTCAGGTCCCGGCACCGCCCGGCGGCGGCTTCGGCCTGCCGGTCGACTGCCCGATGGGCAGCCTCTGCACGGTGCAGAACTACATCGACCACGATCCCGGCCCGGGCTGGCGCGACCACACCTGCGGCCCGCTCAGCTACGACGGCCACCGCGGCATCGACATCCGGGTGCCGACGGAAATCGAGATGCGCCGCGGCGTGGCGGTGGTCGCCGCCGCCGACGGCGAGGTCATCCTCGCCAAGGACGGCCAGCCGGACCTGCTGATGCAGGACACCGGGCCCGGCAAGACCCGCGAGGAGCGCAACGGCAACTGGGTCGCCATCCGCCATGGCGGCGGCTGGGTCACCACCTATGCCCACCTGATGAAGGGCAGCGTGGCGGTGCACGAGAGCCAGCGCGTGGCGCGCGGCGAGAAGCTCGGCCTCATCGGCCTCTCCGGCAACAGTGACTTTCCGCATGTCCACTTCGCCATCACCTACCAGAACCTGCTGCTCGACCCCTTCACCGGACAGGAACCGAGCGTGGCCTGCGGCGAGACGGCCGGTAGCCTATGGTCGCCGGCGGCCCAGGCCGAACTCGCCTACCGCGCCGGCGGGCTGCTCTCGGCAGGCTTCCTAAGCCGAATTCCGGAGAAGCGGGAGATCCTGGCCGGGATCGCGGATCCGGCAGATATTGCCGCGACCGATAGGCTCCTGGTTTTCTTTGTCGGCGCCTGGGGGCTGCGGGAAGGAGATCTGCTGAGCCTTCTCATCCTGAAGCCGGACGGGACCACCTTCTTCAGGAAGGAAAGCGTTTTCGAGAAAAACCAGGCGATCTGGACGTCTCACTTCGGCGTGCGCCAGAACGACGGCGACCTGCTTCCCGGCGAGTACGTCGGATTTTACCGGGCACGCCGGATGCAAGGCGAGTGGCCGGCAACCGTCCTGGCGGTGCGCAAGACCGTAACGGTTCGTTAGACGACGATCCGGGTTTCCTCGAAACCGCCGGCCTGGGCGAGCGTTTTCAGCCGGCGCTGCACTGCTTCCCCGTCCGGCACCGAGCCGTCATCCGGCAGTTTCAGCACCAGCACCTTGCCGTCGACCTTCAGCCAGGAGTGGTCGAGCACCCAGCGCGTCGCCGCCGAGACCCGGTAGGACAGCCGCAGCGCCGCGCCCAGCAGGATGGCCCGGGAACGCCAGCGCTCGTCGAGCAAAGCCGCCGCCTGCGCCGCCTCCTTGGAGCCCGGCGATTCGCCGTAGCGCAGGAAGACCGTGTAGGCGATGAAGGCGCGGCCCGGGTGATCGATGCCGACCAGCGGGTACTGCAGGATGCGCCGCAGTGCCTGGATGGCCCGGAAGTCCGGGTGCTCCCGCCAGGTCAGGTCGGAGAGGTGGCAGGCGGCGAGCCGCAGGCGGCGCTCCTCCTCGTCCTCGTCGGGGAACAGCGCATCGCACCAGGTCATCAGTCCCTCGCCCAGGCCGCCGAAGCGCCCTTCCCGCTCGGCGACCTCGGCCGCCGCGGACAGCAGCGGATCCTCTCGCCGGATCTCCTCAGGCAACTGATGGAACAGATAGCCCTCACGCAGGCCGTAGGTCGAGAAGGTCACCCGCTCGCACTGCATCTTGCGCAGCAGGCGGCTCAGTACCAGCGAACCCATGGGCAGCGTCTCGCGCCGCCGGCGCGAGACCTGCTGAATGCCGGAGAGCGAGGACTTGCCAAGTCGGCTGATCAGCCGCGTCAGGGCGATGGTTTCCTCGCGGCCGACCGTATGGCCGTGAATCGCGTGCAGCGGATGGCGGTGCTGTTCGATGTGCAGGCGCGCCAGGTTGCGCCAGGTGCCGCCGACCGGATAGAAGCTGCGCCCCTTGCCCTCGGCCAGCCAGTCGACCGTATCGAAGGCCTTGTCGATGACGCGCCGCGCCTTCTGGCGGTCGTCGACACAGCTCTCCATGAGGCGCAGCGGACCGAGCGCCAAGGTGGTGGAGCGGCCGACCTTGCCCCGATTGACCTCGACCAGTTCCAGGCTGCCGCCACCGAGGTCGCCCATGATGCCGTCGGCCCGCGGATTGCCGGCGATCACGCCGAGGGCGGAAAGCTCCGCCTCCTCTTCCCCGCTCAGCACCCGCACGCGGTGGCCGCAGAGCCGCTCGACCGTCTCGCGGAAGGCCTCGCCGTCGGAGGCTTCGCGCACGGCCGCGGTAGCGATCAGGTCGATACGGCCGACCCCCATAGAGCGGGCCAGCGAGGTGAAGCGCACCAGGTTGGGCACGGCCATCGCCACGCCCTCGGGCGAGAGGCGCCCGTTGGTCTGCAGTCCGCGCCCGAGGCCGCAAAGCACCTTCTCGTTGAACACCGTCGCCGGCGCGCGCTTGAGGCCGTCGAAGACCACCAGTCGAATGGAATTGGAGCCGATGTCGACGACGGCGACACGCTCGTCCCTGGCGCTGCCCTTGGCCAGGGACATAACCGCTGCCTCCTGCCGACTTGTCATTCCCGCGTCAGGATTTCTTCAGAACCAACCTTGGCGCTTTCTTTGACTTCTTCAGGGCGGAGCCGCGGCCGGACAGGCTGGGGTTCGTCATGAAGTAAGTGTGTGCGCTGAACGACTTCGGCGTAGAGCGCACGCGCCGGAAGGTCCCTTCGGGCTCGAGAATCCAGCTCTGCGCTTCATCGTTGAGATTGGCGATCATGATCTGGTCGAGGACCTGCTGGTGAACCGTTGCATTCTCGATCGGAATCAAGGTCTCGATCCGGCGGTCCAGGTTGCGGGGCATCCAGTCCGCCGAGGAAATGAAGACCTTGGCTTCCCGGGACGGTAGCGGCTTGCCGTTGGCGAAGCAAACGATTCGGCTGTGCTCCAGGAAGCGCCCGACAATGCTCTTCACCCGGATGTTTTCAGACAGCCCCGGCACGCCCGGCCTGAGGCAGCAGATCCCGCGGGTCACCAGATCGATGGCCACGCCGGCCTGCGAGGCCTTGTAGAGCGCGTCGATGATCTCCGGGTCGACCAGCGAGTTCAGCTTGGCCCAGATGGCCGCCGGCTCGCCGGCCCGGGCATGGGCGATCTCGTCTTCGATCAGCTTCAGCAGCTTCTGGCGCAGGGTCAGCGGCGCAAAGGCGATCTTCTCCATGGCCTTCGGGGTGGCGTAGCCGGTCATGTAGTTGAACAGCCGCGTGGCATCGCGCGCCAACACCGGATCGCAGGAGAAGAACGAGATGTCGGTATAGATCCGCGCGGTGACGGGATGGTAGTTGCCTGTGCCGAAGTGCACGTAGGTGCGGATGGAACCGCCCTCGCGCCGCGCCACCAGCGAGATCTTGGCGTGAGTCTTCAGCTCCAGGAAGCCATAGATGACCTGCACGCCGGCGCGCTCCAGATTGCGCGCCCAGCGGATGTTGCGCTCCTCGTCGAAGCGCGCCTTCAACTCGACCAGCGCGGTCACCGACTTGCCGGCCTCGGCCGCCTCGGCCAGCGCCTTGACGATCGGCGAGTCCTCGGAGGTGCGGTAGAGCGTCTGCTTGATGGCGACGACCGCCGGATCGTTGGCCGCCTGGCGCAGGAACTGCACCACCACGTCGAAGCTTTCGTAGGGATGGTGGACGACGAAGTCCTTGGCGCGGATCGCCGCGAAGCAGTCGCCGCCGAAGTCGCGGATGCGTTCGGGAAAGCGCGGATTGTAGACCGGAAACACCAGGTCCGGGCGGTCGTCGACGATCAGCTCATTGGTGTCGACCAGGCCCAGCATGCCATTCAGGGCGAAAACGCTCTCCGCATCGGCCTGCAGCTCGCGCGCGACGAAGTCGAGCAGTGCCGGCGGCATGTCGGCGCCCACCGAAAGACGGATCACCGAGCCGCGGCGGCGGCGCTTCAGGGCGCTCTCGAAGACCCGGACCAGGTCCTCCGCCTCTTCCTCCACTTCTACATCGCTGTCGCGCAGCACGCGAAAGAAGCCGCTCGACCTCACCTGGAAGCCGGGGAAGAGCTCGTCGAAATAGAGCCGCAGCAGTTCCTCGAGACGGATGAAGCGCCGCGCTTCGCCGGGCAGCCGGATGAAGCGCTCGACCAGCGCCGGGATCGGAATCAGGCCGTTGATCTGAGACCTGTGCTGGCCGCGCAGCAGCTCGACGACGACGCAGAGACCGCGATTGGGAATGAAGGGAAAGGGATGCGCCGGATCGATGGCGATCGGCGTCAGCACGGGATAGAGATGGGCAGTGAAGTAGGCATCGAGCCAGCGCTTCTCGCTGGGCGTCACCTCGTCGGCGCCAACCACCGAGATCCCCGCCTCCTTCAGCTCGACGATCAGGTCCAGCCATTTATCCTGCTGCCAGCGCATCAGCTTGGCGACCCGCTCGTTGATCGCGGCGAGCTGTTGGTCGGGCATCAGGCCCTCCGGCGAAACCGTCTTGACGCCTGCGCGCACCTGGCCGCGCAGGCCGGCCACGCGGACCATGAAGAACTCGTCGAGGTTGCTGGCAGAGATGGACAGGAACCGCAGCCGTTCCAACACCGGATGGTTGATGTTGTAGGCCTCTTCCAGCACGCGCTCGTTGAAGCCGAGCCAGGAAATCTCGCGGTTGATGAAACGCTCAGGGGAATTGAGGTCGATCGCAGCCACTCTGGAGCCGGCCGGCAGGTCGGACTCCTGCGCCAGCGGTTCCACTTCCAGCGCAACGACTTCACTTTCTTCCACGCTATCCTCTCCCGGCCGGGAAACGCCCTCGGACGCCTTCTCCGTTCATATCACGATCATCAATACCAAATTATTGCAGAATAATGGACTCCGACGCCCGGCGCGGCAAGGACGCCGCCGAACGGGCAGCAGCGGGAGACAGCCGCTTTGATATACGTCAAGGCCGCCGGACGCGGCCTCGGCTATATCGGAAGCGGCCCGTGGGTGACCCTACCCAGCCCCATGAGCCGGGGCCTTCCCGACCGACCTCCGCGGGATCGGCGGGAAGGCCCTTCACGTTTGGTGCAGTGCCGCGGTTTCCGACGCTGCCGGTCGGCTCCCCGGACGTCGTGCTAAGAAATGATCTCCCAGTCGCCGTCGGGCTGGCGGCAGGCCGTGCCGTAGGCCGACTGCAGGCGATTGCCGACCGTGACCTCGTGCTGGAACTCGCGGCAATAGCGCCCGCCCCTGTCTGTGCCGTCGCGGGTCGCCGTGACGCTTCCATAGACGCCGCCGTCGGACCACTGGATGGATTCGCCGAGGGGGACCGCCACGGCGCGCTGCTGGGCCTGGGCGTAGCTGTACTGCTGGCGCTCGTTCAGCACGTCGGCCAGCTGCAGGGCGAGGATTGCGTAGAGCGCCCAGTTGTCGCGCTCGCGCCCTTTGTAAGCGCGGTGATAGTGGCGGTGCACCGGCCTTTGCCGGTACACGTAGTGCGGCACGTGCCGCCTCGGCTGCGGCTTCCAATGGCGGTTGCCGTGCCAGACGACGACTGCCTTGCCGTGCCTGGCCGGCCGGCCGTAGTGCTTGTGTTTCTTGTAATGTTTCTTGTAGTGCCTGCCGCTGTGATTCTTGTCATACCCGGCGTGCCACTGCGTGGTTGTGCGCCCGTGGCTCCGCTTGTTGTCGTCGGCAAGAGCGGGCGCGCTCGCCAGAACAAAGACGGCGCAAAGCGCCAAAGCGATCTTGCTGAACATATTTCCGATCCTTCCGAAGCTGCCTTCTGGCCTTCCTGTGATCGTAGTTACGCAAAAGGGCGCCGAGAGTATCCCCGGCGCCCCAAAATGGCCTTATTTGG
The DNA here is from genome assembly GCA_009377535.1 of Kiloniellaceae bacterium. Taxonomy (GTDB): domain Bacteria; phylum Pseudomonadota; class Alphaproteobacteria; order Kiloniellales; family Kiloniellaceae; genus Pelagibius. Next base: position 9,901 of record WHTV01000063.1, on the reverse strand, counting down.
GAAAGGCTCTACAGCGTCCCGGGAAAGGCGCCGCCGTCGAGCAGCAGGTTCTGGCCGGTGATGAAGCCGGCATGAACGCCGCAAAGGAAGGCGCAGGCCTCACCGAACTCCACCGGGTCGCCGAAGCGGCCGGCCGGATTTCCGGCGGCGCGCTCCTTGCTGACCTCTTCGAGACTCCGGCCGGATTTGTCGGCCGCCGCCTTCAGGGTCGTGCGCAGGCGGTCGGTGTCGAAGGGCCCGGGCAGCAGGTTGTTGATGGTGACGTTGTTGATCACCGTCTTGCGTGCCAGGCCGGCGACGAAGCCTGTCAGCCCGGCGCGCGCGCCGTTGGACAAGCCGAGAATATCGATCGGCGCCTTCACCGCGCCCGAGGTGATGTTGACGACGCGCCCGAAACGCCGCTCCATCATGCCGTCGACCGTCGCCTTCATCAGCTCGATGGGTGTCAGCATGTTGGCGTCCAGCGCCTTGATCCAGTCGTCGCGGTCCCAGTCGCGGAAGTCGCCCGGCGGCGGGCCGCCGGCGTTGTTGACCAGGATGTCCGGCTGCGGGCAAGCCTCCAGCGCGAGGCGGCGGCCCTCCGGCGTGGTGATGTCGGTGGCCACCGGCGTAACCGCCACGCCGGTGGCGCTGCGAATTTCCTCGGCGGTCTTCTCCAGGGTTTCGCGCGTGCGCGCCACGATGGTGACGTCGACACCTTCCTGCGCCAGCGACAAAGCGCAGGCCCGCCCGAGCCCCTTGCTCGCCGCACAGACCAATGCCTTGCGGCCGCGAATTCCCAAATCCATCTCTAAGCTCCCTTTAAGCTGTCGTCCGCCTCGGCGGTCTCGATTTCCTGCAATGCCGCACGCGCCAGCGGCACGGTGATCTGGCGGCGCTTGGCGGTCAGGGCGGCGCGATCGACGGCCGCCACGATGCGCCGCGCCGCCGCGAAGGAGCGCTCGATGCGCGGCACCAGAAAGCGCACCGCCTCGAGGCTGACGTCAAGCTGCCGGTCGATGAAGAGCTTCACCAGCACCGCCTCGATGAGTAGCTCGTCCGGTTCGCCCAGCGCCACCGCCTGCGTGGCCGAGAGGCGCGAGCGCAGGTCTGCCAGCGGGCAGCGCCAGCGCGCCGGCGCGGCGCGGTCGCACAACAGCAGGTAGCCGCGCCGTTCCGCCATCATGTTGTAGAGATGCAGCAGGCGGCGGGCGATCTCCGGCTCGGCCTCCAGGCAGCCGGCGACGTCCTCCACCACGCAGGCCGTGGCCTCGCCGAGATAGGCCGGCGGCTCGGCGCCGCGCAGCATCGCCGCATCGATCTCGATGGCGCCCGAGGCCCGCCGCCACACCTGGCAGAGGTGGGTCTTGCCGCTGCCCGGCGGCCCGTAGAGGGCGAGCGCCGGTGCCGGCCAGTCGGGCCAGCGGTCGATCCAGGCGACGGCCACTTCGTTGCTCGGCACGACCAGAAAGTCCTCGCGGGCCAGGGCCGGGCGATGGTCGAGTTCGAGCGGCAGCTGTGCCGGCGCGGTCACGGCGCCTCGTCCGATCCGGCGGCAGGTTCTCCCGCGCCGCCGTGGCCTGTGTAGTAGGGGCTGAGACGATACTGGCCGACGGCGAAGCGCACGCCGACACCGACCACGGCGGCCGCCGGCACCGCCAGCAGCACGCCGACGAAGCCGAAGAGCGCGCCGCCGGCCAGGAGCGCGAACATCACCCAGACCGGATGCAGACCGACCTTCTCGCCGACCAGCTTCGGCGTCAACACGTTGCCCTCGAGCGCCTGGCCGACGAAGAACACCGCGGCGACGATGGCGACCGACACCCAGCTGTCGAACTGTGCCGCCGCGAGGCCGACCGAGAGCACCAGACCGACCAGCGATCCAACGTAGGGGATGAAGGAAAGGAAGCCGGCGATGAGACCGACCACCAGGCCGAAGTCGAGTCCGACGATGGTCAGGCCGATGGCATAGAACACCGCCAGAGACAGGCAAACCGTCCCCTGCCCGCGCAGGAAGCCGGCCAGCGTCTCGTCGACCTCCCGCGCCAGCATGCGGATCGTCGCCTGATGCTTGCGCGGCAGCGCGTCGTCGGCCTTGGCGATCATACGGTCCCAGTCGCGCAGCAGGTAGAAGGCGACCACCGGCGTGATCACCAGGAGTGCGATGAAGTTGAAGAAGGCCACGCCGCCGGAGATGACGCCGCCAAGTACGCCGGTGATCCAGACGACCACCTTGTCGGCCGAATCGCGCAGCAGGGACTGCAGCTTTTCCTCACTTGCCGGATCGAGCCGGTCGCGCATCACCTCGAGCAGCGCGGTAGCCTCGCGCTGCAACGCCGAGAAGTAGTCGGGCGCCCGCTCGACGAAGGTCGCGACCTGGCTGACCACTGTCGGAATGACCAGCAGCAGCACCAGAGCGCAGAGCAGAATGAAGCAGAGCGTGACCACCGTGGTCGCCCAGGTGCGCGACAGCTTCCAGCTCTCCAGACGGTCGCAGACAGGGTCGAGCAGATAAGCCACCGCCATGCCGGCCACGAAGGGCAGCAGCACGCCGCGCAGCAGGTAGACCCCGATCAGGGTGACAGCCAGCAGGATCAGCCAGAAACGCAACTGGCTGGCGGACGGCCCAGGGGTCAGGCGGGGCGCCGCCGCGGGCTCCGGCGTTCCGGGCTCGCCTGCATTCATTGCGGCAGCGGCGCCGTGGCCGGCGGCGGCAGCTCGGAAGCCCCGGCGGGCGAGCGCGGCCGCCTGTCGGCAAGCGTCAGCTCCCAATTGCTGTCGGGGCGCAGCGCCAGGAAAAGGTCGCGTTGCGCCAGGGCACGGGTCAGGCGCTGCTCGTCGCCCACGAAGGTGATCTCCATCTGCGCTTCCTCGCGCGACAGGGTCACCAGGCCGGTCTGCTGGATCGCGGCCACGCCTTCGAGGCGGCGCCGCAGGATGAGCCAGTCGTCGAGACTGCCGAGCGGAATGAAAGCCAGCAGCGAGCGCTGATTGCCGAACTGCAGCAGATACTGCTGCTTCCACGTCTCCTGTATCGAACTGTCGATGCGCGCGGCGGCGCGCTGGAGAAAGCCGTCATAGGGCTCGCCGCTCACCTGCACCAGCTTGTCGCGTTGGGTGGCACCGGCGGTGCCGTCGTTGTAGCGCCGGGACACCACCTGCAGCACGCCCGAACCGCTTTCCGGATCGCCGCTCAAGGTCGCCTCCGCCACCACCACGTCTTCTGCGCCGTAGCGTTCGGCGATGGCCCGCAACGCCGCGGCGTCGCCGGCCAGCGCCTGCGGCGCATCGATGGCAGCGAGGTCGCCGAGGTCGCCGAGCGGCACCGTCAGGGGAACCAGGCCGTCGTCGCCGGGCCGCTGCGCCCAGATTTCGCGCCAGGGGTTCTCGTCGGTCCAGAGGGTCGGCTCGGTGACCGGATCGCTGAAGACCGGCAGCACGACGACCGGCTTGCCGCGCGTCTCGGCGAAGGCGACCTCCGCGCCGCGCAACAGCTTGCGGATCTCGTGGGGGTTGAAGCGGAAGGTCAGGTCGGCGAGGTAGCGCACCGTCGAGGTGCGTTCGTTGTTCACCGAGAAATCCAGCACGTAGTATTGCAACAGGTTCGCATCGACGTCCGGGATCCGCGCCTGCTGATCCTCCGGCACCAGGCGGCCCATCAGCCGGCGAAAGGCCCGGCGCTGGCCCACGGCCAGCGCCGCCTGGCGCGCGTCGGCAGCAGTCTGCGCCGTTTCGTCGACCGCCACGTTGCGCACCGTAAAGATGTCGTTATTGCCCTGGGCCTGGACTCCGCCGGCAGCCAGCAGAGTGAAAGCCATTGCCAAGGCGCCGCTTACCCGGCGAAACCACATTGCAAACCGTCCCGGATTCTCTATCTTCGCCCGGCACAGCGGGCAGAAAGGCCTCTTTCCCCTAAATACCCCATGTGACCGGAGGACGCCATAACAAGCCGGAACTCGCGCGACAACCAGCTGACCTACAAGGATGCCGGCGTCGACATCGATGCCGGCAATGCCCTGGTCGAGGCCATCAAGCCGCTGGCCCGCTCGACCGCCCGCAGCGGGGCGGACGCCGGGCTTGGCGGCTTCGGCGGGCTGTTCGATCTCAAGGCGGCGGGCTTTCGCGACCCCCTGCTGGTCGCCGCCAATGACGGCGTCGGCACCAAGCTGAAGATCGCCATCGCCGCCGGGCGCCACGACAGCGTCGGCATCGACCTCGTGGCCATGTGCGTCAACGACCTGGTGGTCCAGGGCGCCGAACCGCTGTTTTTCCTCGACTATTACGCGATGGGACGCCTGGAGGTCGCAGTCGGCGCCGCCATTATCGGGGGCATCGCCGAAGGCTGCCGCCAAGCCGGCTGCGCGCTGGTCGGCGGCGAGACCGCCGAGATGCCCGGCCTCTATGGGGCCGGCGACTACGATCTCGCCGGCTTCGCGGTGGGCGCGGTGGAGCGCGACCAGGTGCTGACCGGCGAGCGTGTCGCGGCCGGCGACCTGCTTCTCGGCCTCGCCTCCTCCGGTCTGCATTCCAATGGCTTCTCGCTGGTCCGCCGGGTGGTGGAGAGCGCCGGCCTCGACTACGGCCAGCCGGCACCCTTCGCGCCGGAGACCAGCCTCGGCGAGGCCCTGCTGGTGCCGACCCGAATCTACGTGCGCTCCTGCCTTGCCGTCCTCGAAACCGGCGGCATCAAGGCGCTGGCCCACATCACCGGCGGCGGCTTCCCGGAGAACCTGCCGCGAGTCTTCCCGAAGACCCTGGGCGTCGTGTTGCCCGGCATCACCTGGCCGATCCCCGCCGTGTTCCGCTGGCTGGCCGCCACCGGCGGCATCGCACCGCAGGAGATGCTGCGCACCTTCAACTGCGGCGTCGGCATGGCCGTCGTGGTAGCGCCGGAGCGCGCCGCCGAGGTCCGCACCGCCTTCGAGGCCGCCGGCGAGACGGTCTTCGAGATTGGCCGCATCCAGGCGCGCGGCGAAGGCGTCGCCGCGGTCGTCATCGAAAATCTCGAACAGACTTGGCCCACGGGCGGCTGAGCAGCGGTCATGGCTGGGAAGATGAAAGTCGGGGTTCTGATTTCGGGGCGTGGCAGCAACCTGAAATCCCTGCTCGAGGCCTGCGCCGCCCCGGGCTTTCCAGCGGAAATCGTCACGGTGCTCTCCAACCAGCCGGGCGCTGGCGGTCTCGACCATGCCCGCGCGGCGGGCGTGGCTGCCGCGGTGGTCGACCACAAGGCTTACGACGGCCGCGCGGCCTTCGAGGCGGCGCTCACCACAGCCCTCGAAGACGCCGCGGTCGAGCTGGTCTGCCTGGCCGGCTTCCTGCGGGTGGTGACTCCCGCTTTCGTGCGCCACTGGCAAGGCCGCATGATCAACATCCACCCCTCCCTGCTGCCGCTGTTTCCCGGACTGGACACCCATGCGCGGGCCCTGGCCGCGGGCGTGAAACTGCACGGCTGCAGCGTCCACTACGTCAGCGAGGAAGTCGACGGTGGAGCGATCGTCGGCCAGGCTGCGGTGCCGGTGCTGGCCGGCGACGATCCCGACAGCCTGGCGGCCCGGGTGCTCGCGGCCGAACACCGCCTCTACCCGGCCTGCCTGCGGCTGGTGGCCGACGGCAGGGCCCGCTTGGTGGATGGGAAAGTGGAGATCTCCCTGGACTGCGACGGCGCGGCGCAGATCTTCAATCCGCCCCTCCGGCCCTAGCGGATTGCCGGCAAAGCTTGCCCGCGCCCGGATCTCGGGCTAGAAAAGCCTCCGGAAATCGAGGTCGCGGCCATGGCCGGCCGCGGCGGACAGGAAACAGATCGGGACTGGAAAATGGCGGACGATCAATTGCTGAACGAACACCAGCAGATTTGGAAAGGCTTCGTGCGGTTCATCACGATCTCCACCGTTCTCGTGATCGTCACCCTGGCGCTGATGGCCCTCTTCCTCCTCTAGCCGCGGCCTTCCCCGCGGCCCTTGTTGACCACCTACTCTATCCGCGTTCCTCGCTGACCACTTGGATGCGCCAGCCGCCGAGGCCGCGCACCGCCAGGCGGTAGCTGCCTGGGTCGAGCACTTCCGAGCGACCGCCGCCCCGGCCGATCTGGTTGCCGATGACATCCAGCATCTCGTTCTGCGACGTCCACAATTCAACGGTTAGCATGCTCCCCTGATTCTGCCAGACCAGACGCCAGGGAGCATCGATTTCCAGAACCTCTGAATCCCAGTCGTCGGTGCCGGTGAAGCTTTGCAGGGCACTTCCCTCGTCCTCCGCGGTCGGCTCTTCGATGCCGAGCAGCGGCTGCGCCAAGGCATCGTAACATTCCAGTCGGGCGTCCTTGTTCTCGAGGCTGGAGCAGCCGATGATCTCATCCGCCAGTTTGGTGGTGTCGTCGACCTCGCCCGATTGCGCACGGACCGCATCGCCAGCGCCGAGGGCAGGGGCGAGAAAAAGGCAGGTCACCAGTGCGAGCCTGCGGCTTGTCATGGTGTTACCCCCTGGCTCCTGTGATACCGCCTATGCTGACAAACGCAACGTCGGGCGGCCCGGCGACAGGAGCCGCAGGCCGCCCTTGACTCATCGCCGACGTTATTGAACCGGCGCTGTCGTTTGCTGGTCGCTTTCGCTCTGGATATCCGACAGAGTCTTGAACTCCGGAGCCTCTTCGAGTTCCGCGCGGGTCAAGCTGGTTTTCAGCAGCATCTCGCCGTCGCCCGCCTCTTCGGTCAGCGCAGTCCAGGAAAGACCGACCGGCTTGGCACCCACACCAAGGAAACCACCGACGTCGACGATCACCCCGACGATTTTGTCGTCCGGGCCCAAGACGAGCTCGGCGATCTTGCCGACTTCCTCAACGCCCTCGGTCGAGCTCGCGACCACCTTTGCGCCGATGTAGCTGTCCGACAGCACTTCATCGGATTTTTGTTCGGTCAGCACCGCCGGTGCATCGGGCGTGGCCGCCTGCGTCGAGTCCGTCGACTCCATTGACGGCGTTTCCGTGGACTCCATCGCAGGAGGCTCCGTCGCCGGAGGTTCCGTCGTGGGGCTGCTCTGCTGGGCCATAGCCGCAGCCGGCAGCATCGCCGTCGCGCCAAAGGCAACGGCCAAAGCTTTCAGGGTTCGCATGCCTGTGCTCCTCATCGTTATGGCAGAAGCGCGAAAGCCAAATGCCAGTTGCACTTCCATTGCCCTATAAACTCTCGGGCCAGCCTTTTTGTTCCCGTCGAGGATCCACAACCCGCAGCCAAACAAAAAGGGCGGGGCCCCACAAGGCCCCGCCCCTTTCCGCTGCCCGGCCCAAGAGGCCGGAAAAAAATCACACCGCGGTTCAGCCGACGATTTCGGCGTCGGTGAAGAAATAGTTGATCTCCTGCGCGGCAGTGTCGGCAGCGTCCGAGCCGTGCACGGAGTTGGCCTCGATGGACTCGGCGAAGTCGGCCCGGATGGTGCCGGGAGCCGCATCCTTCGGGTTGGTCGCGCCCATCACTTCACGGTTCTTCGCCACCGCATTTTCGCCTTCCAGCACCTGGACGACCACCGGGCCCGACACCATGAAGCTGCAGAGGTCGTTGAAGAAGGGACGCTCCTTGTGCACTGCGTAGAAGCCTTCGGCCTGCTCGCGGCTCATGTGGATGCGCTTGCTGGCGACCACGCGGAGGCCGGCCTGCTCAAGACGGTCGATGATCTTGCCCGTGATGTTGCGCTTGGTCGCATCCGGCTTGATGATCGAAAAGGTTCGTTCGGTGGCCATGGACTCCGGCTCTCCTTCTGATTGCTCTGGTCGGGCGGTTCCGGGCCCCTCGCCTGGCGGCGGGGGCTGGTCGCCGCCCGATTGCGTTTCGCGCCGGGCTTATAAACGCTTTGCCGGGCCAGGGCAACGCCCCGCCTGCCGCCGCTTGCCGTTGCTCCCGCCCATTCCGGGCCGCCTCGCGATGGCCGGCCGAGCGCCTTTCGCCGGCCCGCCGGGCATGCTATCACCCGCGGCCGGAACAGAGTTGATCCCATGCTGCACATTAACGATCTTGTCTTCCGGGTTCAGGGCGAGCCGCTGCTCGACCACGCCACCGTCGCCGTGAACAAGGGCGATCGGGTCGGGCTGGTCGGCCGCAATGGCGCCGGCAAGACGACGCTATTGAAGCTGATCTCGGGGGAACTGCATCCCGACGGGGGCAGCATCACCTACCCGCGCCTGACCCGGGTCGGCAAGGTGGCCCAGGAGGCGCCTTCCGGCCAGACCAGCCTGATCGATACGGTGCTGGGCTCCGACCGCGAGCTGAGCGCCCTGCTGGCGGAGGCCGAGCACACCGTCGATCCGCACCGTGTCGCCGAGCTGCACGAGCGGCTGGCGGCCATCGGGGCCGACTCGGCCCCGGCCCGCGGCGCCCGCATCCTCGCCGGCCTCGGCTTCGACGAAGCCGCCCAGCAGCGCCCCTGCGGCGAGTTCTCCGGCGGCTGGCGCATGCGCGTCGCCCTTGCGTCCCTGCTGTTCCAGGCGCCGGACCTGTTGCTGCTCGACGAGCCGACCAACCACCTCGACCTGGAAGCCTCGCTCTGGCTGGAAGGCTACCTGAAGAGCTACCCCGGCACCCTGCTGCTGGTCTCCCACGACCGCGACCTGCTGAACCGTGCGGTGAACCGCATCATCCATGTCGAGAACCGCAAACTTACCGCCTATACCGGCAACTACGACCGCTTCGAGCGCCTGCGCCGCGAACACCTGGAACATCAGGCCGCCCAGCATGCCAAGCAGCAGGCCGAGCGCCGCCACATACAGGCCTTCGTCGACCGCTTCCGCTACAAAGCGTCGAAGGCGCGCCAGGCGCAGTCCCGCCTCAAGGCGCTGGCCCGCATGGAGCCCATCGCCTCGGTGATGGAGGACCGCACGGTCACCTTCCATTTCCCCGAGCCCTCGCAGCTGTCGCCGCCGATCCTCACCCTGGAAGACGCCGCGGTCGGCTACGAGTCCGGCAAGCCGATCCTCGCGGGCCTCAACCTGCGCCTCGACATGGACGATCGCGTCGCCCTGCTCGGCGCCAACGGCAACGGCAAGTCGACCCTCTCGCGCCTCTTCGCCGGGCGCCTGAGGCCGATGGACGGACGGATGACCCGCTCCGGCAAGCTGAAGATCGGCTACTTCGCCCAGGATCAGGCCGAGGAGCTCGACCTGACGGCAACGCCGCTTGCCCATATGGCGCGGCTCTTGCCGCTGGAGACCGAGACCAAGCTGCGCGCCCAGCTCGGCCGCTTCGGATTCGGCGCCGACCGGGCGGAGGTCGCCGTCGGCAAGCTTTCCGGCGGCGAAAAGGCGCGGCTGCTCTTCGCCCTGATGAGCCGCGAGGCCCCTCATCTGCTGGTCCTCGACGAGCCGACCAACCACCTGGACATCGATTCCCGCCAGGCCTTGATCCAGGCGCTTGGCGCCTTCGAGGGCGCAGTCATCCTGGTCAGCCACGACCCGCACCTGGTGGAGCTGGCGGCCGACCGGCTCTGGCTGGTCGCCGACGGCACGGTCTCGGCCTACGACGGCGACATGGACGACTATCGCAAGCTGCTGATGGAGCAGCGCCGTATGGAGCGCACCCGCCAGCGCGCCGACAAGCCGCAGCGCGACGAGATGCTCTCCAAGAAGGACAAGCGCCGCGCCGCCGCCGAGGCCCGGGCTGCCGTGGCCGACTTGCGCAAGGCGGCCAAGCAGGCCGAAGCCCAGATCGATCGGCTGAACAAGCAGAGGGCAGAGCTGGAAGCCAGGCTCGCCGACCCGCAGGTCTACGACGGGCCGACGGCAAAGCTGCAGGAGCTGCAGATCAAGCTCGGCCAGGTCAAACTGACCCTCGCCGAAGCCGAGAACCGCTGGCTGGAGCTGCAGACGGCACTGGAAGAGGCCTAGCCCGGACTTCTCAAACTATGGCGGAGCGTCATCGCGTCAGGAAGCCCGCTG
>WHTV01000062.1 GCA_009377535.1 Kiloniellaceae bacterium | reverse complement strand
GCCATCAAGACCAAGCCCAGGGGGCGGCCGCGGGGCGTCCCCCGGCCTTCCTTCGCTGCCGCCTTCGCCAGGGCTCCGGCGGACCGGTCGCTCCGTGCAGGCCGGGTGATCTCCCTGTCCCGCGGCCGGCTTAACCGTGTTTGAGCTGAGTTGCCCCCTTCGCGACATGCTCGTTCATCCGTCCGCCGTCATGTCAGCCGCCATCCGTTCCAGCCAAGGCTGGACGCGAGGATCACCGCACACCGCGACGTTAAAACGCATCCACGGCGAGCGCTCCAAATGGGGACGGAATATACTGCCCGGGGCGAGCATATAGCCTTCGCCCAAGGCGCGCTCGGCCAAGACCATGGAGTCCTCGACATGTGGGAACCGCGCCCATAGGAACATTCCTGCCTGGGGTTCGGCAAACAATTCGAGGCCGGTTCGCTCGAACGCTTTGACCACATTGGCGCGCATCGTCGAGCCTCTGTTGTAGGCGGCCAAGATACTTGCGGTAATGGCCGTCGACCAGCATCAGGTAGATAAGCCGCTCCGTAACTTGCGAGCTCGTGATGCTGGTCAGCATTTTGATCTCGGCAAAATCGTTTGCCAGCTGGTGGGAGCAGGCAACGAGGCCCACGCGTAGGCTCCCCGACAGCGTCTTGGAGAAGCTGCGTACATAGATGACACGGCGGAGTTGATCGAGCGCCGCCAATCGCGGCGTGGTCTTCACCTGCAGATCCCCGAAGATGTCATCTTCCACGACATAGAAGCCGTAACGTTCGGCGATCTGCAAAACCTTGAAGCTGACATGGGGGCTCATGTCAGTGCCGGTCGGGTTCTGCATGACCGACTGGGTGAAATAGACCTTCGGCCGGTGCTCCGCGGCGAGACGTTCCAGGCTATCGATGTCCGGTCCATCGGGGTTGCGCGGCACGCCCAGCATCTGCACGTTGCTGAGCCGCAGGTTACCGAACAGGTTGTAGTAGCCTGGATCATCGACGAGCGCCGCGTCGCCCGGTGCGAGCAGATGGCGGATGACGAGATCGAGTGCTTGGCTGGCACCGTGGGTCAGCACGATCTGCGACGGCACCGCTGTGATTCCGATCTCGTCGAGCAGGACCGCAAGATGTTCGCGCAGCGGCAGATACCCGGACGGATTGCCGTATTCGATGAGGTATGCGCCGGACAGACTTCCTGGCAGTAGCCGACGTAAATGCACTTCGTCATGTCGACGTCGTAGCGTGTCGCCCGCCGACTGCCGTCCGACCGCGGCTCCGACTCAATGGTGATCGCCAGTGCGGGGCAAGCCGCCTCGCAGAGCTTGCAGGTGATGCAGCGTTCTTCCCCGTTGGGATAGCGCCGCAAAGCTAATTCACCTCTGAAGCGCGGGCTCTGGGGGCTTCTCGTAAGGGTAGTTGAGCGTGACCTTCGGCCGGAAGAAATAGCGCAGTGTCAGCCACAAGCCGCCCAGCATTTCCGTCAGAATAGCACGCTCGAGAAGGAGGGAGATTCGGGTGTCCTTCGCCATGGCCCAAATGCGTCCTCTTGCGTTTGGCCCGGTCGCTGACGGCCGAAGCACCAAGTCGAACAACGCGGGTAGCTGAAAGGGGTTCCGCCAGTCGCGAACCAGCGACGTCCGGAACGCCTTCCGTTGCCCCTGGGTTGGCACCGACAACCCTGCTATGGCGGATGCGCAAGGCCAATCCACCAACGATCGGACGACCACGGCTCGCCTTGGCAAGAGGTCTATCTGCCCAAGCGCAGCAATATCCGTTGTTGCTCGAACCGCGTATCCGCCGTCGTGCACCCCCTTGTGGGCGGCGCCGGGGACTGGATCCTGAGCGAGCGTCCGAGCCGGCCTCCCCGAAGGCGGACCCGGGTGCGCGGCCGCAGCGCCAGTCTATCACGCCTGCCGTTCTTTCGGTGTCTCGGAAATGACCTGCCGCTAAGATTGCCCGACCAGTGCCGCAGCAGCCGGTGCGACGCGGCGGTCACCGCGGCCTAGGCAGGCTTCGGAGGGTCAATGGCGATGAGGTCATCGTTCGACCGACTGGCCAGGTCCAGGGCCCTGTCAACATCGCCGATGAGAAAGGCGTCCGCCGCGTCGGCCGTGGGCGCGATCGCCGGTACCCGGTTGTGGAAGCGCCGGAAACGCGGCCCGGACTCGGTCGTCAGAATCGTGAAGGTCAGCAGCTCATGGGTCCAATTGTAGTCCCACAGGCCCATGAGCAAGACGGGGCCGCCGGCGCCGACCGAGCATCGGTGCCTGACCCTTGCGTCCTTGGGGCCGGTCGATGCATAGAAACAGGCCGCCGGCACGAGACAGCGCTGATGTCTCAGCGCGTGCCAATAGGATTTCGCTTCGCGCACCTGTTCAATCTTCGTGTTGAAGGTGTCGAACGTCTTTTCCGCGAGGGACTTTGACCACCACGACGGCAGCAGGCCCCATGCGGCCACGGTGGCCTCGCGGATGCCGTGCTGCTCGCGGATGATCGGGCTTCGGCTCCGCTCCGCGACCGCCTTCGCCCTCCTGCGCAGGGGGGTGTGGTCCTGATCCGCAAAGGGGGGCAACGGCTTCTGGGTGGAGAGCCGGGTGAGTTGCGCCACTTCGCGCCAGCTTAGGCCTTGGGTGCTGAACATGGCGATATGTCACCGATCGCCGGTCTGTTTTAGCCGTCTTTGCGGAGAGTTCATAGGGGTCAAGTGCGCGTGGCGCTTAGTACGTGGCGGCCTCAGACGTTGCCTTCTTTAAACGTCGCCTCATAGGTTGCTTCGACCCGTTCTGCCTCTTCATCTGACAACCCACTGAACTCCCTTTCGCGGGCGCGGTTCGACAGGCGTCCATCATTCTGATGCAGGAAGCGGAAGAGCAGGTCGATCATGCGCTCGGGCATGTCGATCACGGTCTCGATCTGGCTTCGAAAGGTATCGTAATTGCGCAGGAAGCCGGTCTCGAACGGCAGATCCTCGTCGATTGTCTTCTGGACGCAGCCGTAGAGGAACTCGGCGTGGGGTGTCGCGTCGAAGAAGCGATAGAAGTCGCCAGTGTCGTTCAGGACCCGGACGTTGTATTCGTCGGTCGGCTCCCATTCGATGAGCGGCAGCAGGCGATCTGAGTAGCTTTTGAGAACGCTGCGGTATTCATCCATCCGCTCCAAGATGGCGGCGGAGACCGGAAAGACAACGCCGGGCGGATTGAAACCGCGCTCGGCCAGGATGTGATGGATCAGGTAGCGGTGGATACGACCGTTGCCATCTTCGAAGGGGTGAATATAGACGAAGCCGAAGGCCAGGGCCGCGGCGGCGATGACGGGATCGAACGATTGCGTCGGGCCGCGATCGAAGTCGATCATGCCGTCAACGAGGGCGCTCAGGTCTTCAGGCCGGGCGCTGATGTGGGCGGGGAGGGGCATGCGGGTTTCGCGGTCGTGTTCGCCGACGAAGCCGCCTTCCGCCCGGAGCCCGAGCTTTACGAAGCGCGCGTCACCGATCACGATCTTCTGCAGGCGCAGCAGCTCTTCCCGATCCAGGGGTCGGCGGCCGGCTTCACCGATCGCGCGGCCCCAGCGCTGGATGCGGTCCTGCGGTGGGCTTTCGCCCTCGATCGCATAGCTCGATCTTGAATCCTTAAGCCGAAGGAAAGCCGCCGTGCGCGCGAGCAGGTCGCGCGGTACATCGGCGACGATCTCTTGCGCGCGCTGCGGCAGGTTCAGGGCGATGAAGCGGTCGAGCGCTTCAGTGCGAAAGACCAGCGGGCAGAAGTCAGGGGTGCCAGGCAGGTTGTTCCTGATGCGGTAGCGTGAGATGTTCTCGCCTGCGGGGGCGAATTGCAGTTCGGGATCGACGACGGGGACATAGCGGCCGCCGGGCGCGTCCAGCAGATCGAGCCTTGTGCCGGTCATCCGAGGCGCTCGCGCCTCGGCCTCATTGAAGCTGGCCGTCGGCGTTCACGGCCTCCAGGGCGTGAAACACATCCAGCGGTGCCGTCGCCTAGCTCAACCCGTACCGATTTCGGCACAGTCGGTTGCGTGCCCCTGAATCCAACCGGCACAGAACTCATCCAGCGCCGGAAGAACGTGCTCTAACTTCGCCGAACCGGGGGCAGGGGAGGCTAGTCCCGCTATTTGCAGCAGCGGATGCTCCTCTGAACCCGGGCACCCCTATCCAGACATCCGATCAAACCGCTGGCTGACGGCGACGCGGATAGGGAGCCAGACCACCTGCTGGATCAGGTAGGCGAAAACTAGGCCTATGCAGCGATCTCAAGCGTTCGGAGCGCGACCAGCGATGCCGCTGAGGCGACCGGCCCTTGCGCTCGCGGTCAGCAACGGCTTCGCCCCGACGATACGGTGGACCGCGATCTTCTGTATCCCGTGGGCCAGCAGTCCGACGGCGACGCCGCTCACGATCGCGGCGAGGGTAAACACCGGCTCCGGCAGCTCGGACTGCAAGGGAAGCAGGATGAGTTCAGGCGCGAAGCGATGAAACAGATAGATGTGATAGCTCGCCGCCGCGATCGGCAGGATCAGGCCGACGGCTGGCTGCGGCACCCGAAGGCGCGGCGCGTACAGCAGCACCGACAGGCATAGCAACTGAGCCAGATACCTGACCCAGGAGCCGACCCAATTGCCGCCGAAGTAAGCCACCAGGGGGAAGACGATCACGCCGGCGGCCAGCAGCGTGAGCTTCTTGCGCGGGGTATCCGCGAACACGATGCACCATCCGAAGACGGCGAGATAGAGGATCCAGGGAATGGTGAAGATCTGACGTCCGCCGATCGGCCACAGCAGGGGAACGACAAAGCGGGCCGCCAGCGCCGCGCCCAGAAGCGCCAGACCGAAGGCGAAGGGATCGCGCAACGCCAGCCGCCGGATCGGAGGCACGAGGAACAGCCCACACCAGATCAACATCAACTGGACGTAGACTTCGACGAACCAGTAGAGGAACGGGACCATCGTGTGATCGACCGGATCCGCAAAGCCGAAGTTCCCGACCAGAAAGACCGATGCCCAGGGGACCTCTCCCCAGGCGATTCCGTATCCGGCGACGATCAGGTAATAGGGCGCAAGGGCGGCCGCCAGAGGCCGCAGCACGCGAGAGTAGTCGCCCGCGAACAGGGCGTTGCTTTGGAAACGGGCCAGGCTGTAGCCGATCAACATGACCATTGCGGCGGCGCCCGCTGGGATCGGCCAAAGCGTTGCGTGGTGCACGACCACGAGCAGGACCGCCAAGGCCCGGACGACCAGGTCCGCGCCCAGGGCCTGCGTGTCGGGCTTGTCGCGCCGCAACGCCGAGAGCTCGGCGATCGGCTTGTGCTCCCAACCCGCCGGAATGTGCCCGAGCACACGCTCCAGGCCCATCGACAGCTGGACGTAGCGCAGGGAGTCGCCAGAAAGCGAGGCGAAACTGTCGCTGTCCCGGACGCGGTGCGGGAAGAAGGCCTGCCGGAAGATGTCCCGAATGCTGTCGGCGCGCCGGGCGCGCTGGTCAGCAAGGCCCGCCCGCAGCTGCTCGTAGTCGATCTTGCCGGTTTCCAGGCGCGGCAGGGCGTCGACGGCCCGAGCTTTGACGTGGAACGGTGCCAAGCCGCTCGCCGCGACCAGGAGCCGCCGCACCTCGTCTTCCGAATGCGCGGATGAGTAGGCCGCCAGGACGGATCGGTCGTCGCCGACGATGGCCGCCTCGATGCCGTGTCCGGCGAGGGCGTGCTCCAGGGCGTCGTGACCGATGCGCAGCCCGGCAATCTTCGACATGCGGCGCAAGCGGCCCACGATCCGGTACAGGCCGTGGCGGTCACGCACCGCCAGATCCCCGGTCCGAAGCTCGGCGATCTCCGCGCCGCGGCCGAGGTCGGCCCGGCCGGCCGCATATCCCATCATCACGTTCGGACCGCAGTAGACGAGCTCGCCGGGCGTCTCGTCCGCATCGATCGTCCGGCCCTTGTCGTCGACCAGGCGGAGCGCGCCGCCCGGAATGGCAACACCGATCCTGTCCGTGTTGCCGCCGAGCCGGTCCGGGGGCACGAAGGCGATCCGAGAGGTCGCTTCCGTCTGCCCGTACATGACGAAGAACTGCCTGTCGTTCCCCGACAGCTGCCCGTGGTAGCGCCCGACCAGCTCGGGCGACAGCCTGCCACCGGCCACCGTCATGAAGCGCAGATCCGGAAGGTGCTCGTCGCGGAACCCATTCCGCTCCAGCAGCTCGTAGGAGTAAGGAACGCCGGCGAGATTGGTGCACTTGCTCCGGCGCAGGTCCTTCACGAAACCGGGATCGACGATGGACTTGTCCGCCACGAAGAGGCTGGCCCCGACCGCCAGATGGGAGTGCAGAACGGACAGCCCGTAGCAGTAATGCAGGGGCAGGATCAGCGCGCCCCTGTCGCTTCGGTCGAGACCCAGATAGGCCGCGATCGCCGTGGCGTTCGCGTCGAGGTTAGCCGCCGAAAGCCGGACCCACCGGCTGAGCCCCGTGCTCCCGGATGTCGAGAGAAGCAGCGCGAGGTCCGGGTGGAGGTCGCCCGGCGGCACGTCATCGGCCGCTTCCGTGCGCCAGCGGCCGTCAACCATCCGATAGCGGCAATCGGGCCGGAAATCGGCCTCGAAACGGGCTGCCGCCTCCGCATCGTCCGGCGGCAGCAGGGCGACGGCGTGCCCCATCTTGAGGGCCGCCAGATAGGCGATGATCGCGTGTTCGGAGGAGCGGGCCTCCACCGCCACCAGCCGCTTGCGGGATCCGAAGCATTCGGCTTGCCGATCGACCCGGCGGGCAAGCTCCGCGTAGGTGATCACCCAGCGGTTCGGAAACACGAGTGCCGGGGCGTCGCCGCCGTGCGCAAGATTTGCAACAAAGCTTGGGGCCATGAGGCTGCGTGAACCCTGCTGTATGAAATCGCACGCTTGATATCGGGCCCGCTCGCCGCGACGGCGGTCAGGGCATCTGAGGGGCATACTGTGGTGGCCCCCGCGTCGATGGCGCCCCGTCCCGGAATCATAATGAAACTGCCACGCATTCGCAATAGGGCTTACCTGAGACCTGACATGAGGGTGCGCGGCACCTTCCTTTAGGAAGCGAGAAGCGGCCGCAGCGTCACTGAAGGCGAAGACGCCGTGCATCCTCGCTACGCTTTCGCGCGTAGCGCTTGTTGTACCAGATGAGCAGGCCGGTGACGTAGAGTGTGGCCGGCAAAAGGCCGAGCACGAACACTGCCAATCGCCCGGCGACGCCGAACGCCTCGCCGTTGTGCAGGGGAAACTGCCAAGCCAGGAACCAATCGGCTGCCCGATAGGCGCGCGTGGTCTTCACCTCTGTGACCTCACCTGTCCGTGCATCAATGGTGACGATATTGAGGCCGCTGGATCTCAGCATCTCGCCGGGTCGGCGAAGATAGAGGCGGTAAGTGTTGGCCGTAGCGTTCGGCATTAGGATTCGCCTGATACGGCCATCGGGAACGATCGCCCGAGCCTCTGCGATCGCGGCGGCCAGTGCGGAATCTCGCTCGGAATCGGCGAAGGCCGTTCGTGAGCTCGTTTGGGAGGAGGCGGCCGGCAACACGGTGTGCGTGATTGCCTGCGTCGTTTCCGGAAACTCCATGGCAATGCCGGAGAGGGCGCTGACACTCAGCAGCACGACCGCCGGTAGCCCTGCGCTCTTGTGGATGTCGTAGACCCGTCGCGCGAATGGGGCGCGGCGCTTGACATGCAAAGCTCGCCGCAGGCCGCCTGCTCGAGGCCACCAGAGGTAGAGGCCGCGGGCGAGCGAGAGGAGCAGTCCCATTCCGGCAAAACCGACAATGTCGCGACCGCTTCGCCCGGCGAGCAGGCTGTAGTGCAGATCGTAGACGACGGCGACGATGTTGCTGCGCCAGGGCCGGGTGCCGAGAATCTGTCCGTCGCCCGGGTCGACGAAGACTTCGAGCAGATCTTGCGGCACCGATCTGCGCCGGGCCTGGATGCGCACCACGCCGTTGGAATCCGCGGGGAGGTCGATGCGCAGGACCGGACCAATGTCCCGGACCACCGCCGCCGCAAGGGCGGCGATGGCGGCGCTCTTGCCACTGCTGCTCTGCCGCGTGAACAGAGCCGGATTGAGCGCCGCATCGATCTCCTTGTAAAAGACGAGGAGGCTTCCGGTGACCCCAAGGAAGGCGAAGCCAAGCCCGGCGACCAGCCCAAGGCCGAGATGCAGGTTTCGCCACAGGCTGCGCGCCGTCTGCCTTCTCGTCTTTCGCATTTGTGGTGACGGTCAAGTGGGTCTCTGGCAAGCCGCCGCCTTTCGGCGCCGGCTCACCATTTGAAGCTGTAGGCCACCCGCACCGTCGTTCCTCTGGCGGCGAGGTGGCTGGTGTTTCGGCCGTCGCGGAGAAGCTGCCCGAAGACGGTGTGGTACTGGTTGTTCAGCAGGTTCTCGACCCCCACCCTTATCGTCCCATAGCCGGTATCGAAGGCGCTGTAGAGATCGACCAGGGTGTAGTCGTCGACCTTGCGGCCGCCGAAACCCACACCATCGTCGAAGGCGTCGTCTCGGTCAGCGGAGTAGAGGGCCTGCAGGCGTAGGTTCCACCAGTCGTAGGGCCGATACTCGACGTAGCCCGTCAGCTTGACCGGCGGAATGCGGAAGGAGTTCAGCGCGATGTAGTCGTCGCTGCCGGCCGCCTTCTGCTCGCCCTTGAGCCACGTGAAGGTCCCGCCGACGCCGAGGCGGTCGTCGAAGCGGTAGTCCGCCTGGGCTTCGAGGCCGTAGATCCGCTCCGGCGTGCGCTGCTGTACCAGGGAGAAGTCCTGGATCGAGACGGCGCCCAGGTCGGACTTGCTGTAGAAGCCGGCGAGCCCGGCGGTGAGGCCGCGCCATGAACCGCGGACGCCGACCTCGTAGTTGTCGGTGATCCGCGGCGCGAGGTTGGAGTCGTTGACGTCGAACCCGCTCGGAGCGAAGCGGAGCTGAAGCCCGATGTCGGGCAGCTCGAATGACTGCGAGAAGTTGGCATAGATGTCGACGGCGTCGACCGGAGAGAATACGGCCCCGGCGTTGAACGTCGTCTCGGAGTAGTCGATCTCGCCGCCGTCGATCTCGTTGCCCTGGCCAAGTGTGGTGAAGCTGGGAAAGCTGACGTTCACCCAGTCATGTCGCACGCCGCCCCGCAGGACCAGCTCGTCGAAAGGGTAGAACTCGAGCTGACCGAAGACGCCATAGGACTCGGTCGTCGTCAGTGGCACGAAGGTGCGTCCATCATCGGTCTTGGTGAATACCCTGCCGCCGGAGGCATCGAAGTCGGCGCCGTCGAAGAGGTCGGCAGGCTGCTCCGTCTCCTCCCGGTTGACGTCAGCGCCCCAGAGCAGATTGGCATCTAAGCCATCGATGGCGGTGATCGGCGTGTCGACCGTGAGCCGGCCGCAATAGACCTCGGAGTTCAGATAGGTTTGGGCGATCGCGTTCCAGCCGCCGAAAGGCCGGCCGTCGAAGGGAAAGAAGCGGCTATGGTAGTCGCGGTAGTAGGCCTGCGCCTGAAGCTTGCTGCCGAAGAGATCCTGCTTGGTGTAGTCCAGATTCAGGATCAGGTTCTCGTTGCTCGTCTGCTCGTCGAGCTGCAGGCCGTCGAGCGGGCGGGCCTTCACCGAGCCTGCGGGAAAGGCGTTCACGGCCGGGTCGGAGATGAAGTCGGTGTCCTGCTCGGCGTTGAGGTAGCTCACCGTCGCCTGCACGCGCTGATCGCCGAACTCGTAGCCGAGCTTTCCGAGGAGGTCGAGCGTGCCGGTGTCGGAGAGGTCGCCCTGGCTCGGCTCCGGCGGAATGCGGTCGCCCTCGGCATCGAAGAAGCCTTGCGTCTGCTCGCCGGAGGCGGAGAAAAGGTAGTCGAACCCACCGCTCTTGCCGCTGACCTTCTGGTCCAGCCGGCCGCCGAGCGCATCGTCGTCGACCTGCGTGACACTGCTGCTGCCGGCGACAGTGGTCTCGAAGGTCGGCGGCCCCTCCTGGGGCTTCAGAGTATTGATGTAGATGACGCCGCCGGCGGCGCCACCGCCGTAGACCGAGCTGCCGCCATGCACGACCTCGATGCTTTCGATGTTGGACGGCGTGATGTTAAAGAGGTCGCGGGAGATGTTGCGGTTGGTGTTCATCGGCACACCATCGATCAGCACCAGCACATCGCGGCCCCGCAGGGTCTGGCCGGAGTTGGTGAGCGTCTGGCTGGAGGGTGCCATGCCCGGCACGACCTTGCTCAAGAGGTCTGCCACGCCCTGCGAGGTTTCCTGCTGCTTCTCGATCTCCGCGCGGGGGATGACCGTGACATTGCGGGACAGCGTGTCGAGCGCGCCACCTTCGCGACTGGCTGTGATGACAACTGGATCGAGCCGTGCCGGGTCGTCCTGAGCAGCCGCCTCTTCAAGTGTGACCGTCGTGCCCCCGGTGAGGCGGTATTCCAGGCCGGTTCCCGCGAGCAGCAGTCGCAGTGCCTCCTCCGGCGTGTAGCTGCCTTGGACGCCCTGCGTCTTAAGGCCGCGCAACTTGTCGGCGTCGTAGAAGACCTGGAGCCCTGCCTTTTCCGCGAAAGCCAGAATCGCCGCATTCAGATCCTGCGCCGGGATGTCGAACATGATCTGCTGCACGCTTTCGGCGAGCTGCTGCTCACCGACAGCACTCACAGATTGTGACGAGGCAACGTGGTCGCTGCGCAGCAATCCTTCCTGCCGGTCCCCGGCCGCGGCGGTGCTCGCGCTTATGCCCAGCGCCACGCCCGCGACGATCAGCGACGCAGCCTCCGCCGCCGGTCTCGCCCACCGCCGGCCGTCTTTGCAGGCCCCCTTGGATTTCCCCATGTTTCACGCCCCAATGTCGTTGCCTTCTTTCTGCGAATGACAGTCACTCGCATCATCGGGTTATATGACGCGTGAGGGGCCACGAGTCGGTAATCCCTGCTGGAATTTTTTTGTCAGGCGCGGCCAATCCCGGATCTTCGCCGAGAGACGTCTGCTGCCGAAGTCAGTAGAGGGCGGTGACGAAGGGCGCCTCCACCACGCGCGCGCCCAGTTCCACCGCGATGACGTCGATCACGGCCGGCAGGTCGTCAAGGCGGAAGACGCCGCTGACCTGCCGTCCAGCAAGGGCGGGATTCATGATAACGATGCGGCCGCGGCGGTAGCGGTTTAGCTCTGCCACGACCTGCGATAAGGGCACTCGGTCGAAGAGCAGACGGCCTCGCAGCCACGCCAGCTCCCGCTCCGGGTCGACGCGTCGGATCTCTCCGAGACCGTCCGCCTCGCTATAGCCCACCGCCTGCGCCGCCTGCAGAACGGCAGTCTGGCGGGTGCCGGTCGCAGCGTCCCGCAACGAGATCTCGACCCGGTGCTCGATCACCGTTACGTCGACCCTGGCATCCTGTCGGCGCAGTACGAAGCGGGTTCCCAACGCTGTGACTTCGCCGTCCGCGGCTTGGACGACAAAGGCCCGTCCGCCGCCCTCGACGGCTTTCGCCACCGTGAAGCCCGCCTCGCCGGCAAGCAGCTCGACCTCGCGGCGACTGGCGCCGTACCGAACAGCAATGGCGCTGTCGGTGTTGAGCTGAGCGGTACTGCCGTCAGGCAAAGTAATGGTACGCATCTCGCCGGGGGCGGTCCGGTAGTCGGCGTGCAGCATGACCAGTGGATCGGCTGTGCGGTAGGCGCTGTACCCTGCCGCCAGAACGACCGAGGCGGCCAAGCCACGCCAGACCCATCGGCGAGAAACGGGGGGCGGGGGCAGGGCCGCCGGCCGCCGCTGTCGCGGACTCGTCGCCAGCGGCGCCGATGTGCCGGCCAGACGTGGCGCGGTGTGCAGAGCTCCCAGCTCGGCCCAGGTGGAGCGGGCCAAGGTGAAGGCTGCCGCATGCAGCTCACTTCGTTCGAGCCAGGCCTCGAAGGCCCGTTGCTCGGCCGGGTCCAGTGGACCGGCATCGAGCCGCACCACCCAGGCCGCGGCCTCAGCCTCTATCGCCTGCTCGTTATCTTTGAGCTCGCGCACTTCACCACCCGATCCGGCCTGCGATGCTTGCAGGGCTTTGCCAACAATGTCTCTGACGATAAGACGCGAGAAAGCCGGCCGTCGCGTACACCCCTCCTTCCTTCACAAGGATTTCAGGCATTGCATGGCGTGCAGGAGGGCACGCGCGAGATGCTTCTGGACGGAACTCTCCGAAATGCCGAGGTGTTCAGCGACTTCGCCATAGGTAAGGCCTTCAACTCGGTTCAGCTGGAAAACCTCCTGGGTTCGCTGGGGCAATTCCTTCATGGCCGCAGACAGGCGCTCAAGCCCCTGGCGGGCTTCGAAAGCCCGGTCGGCCGGAACCGCCGAGTCGGGCAGGTCGGCGAGCATGGCGGGCGGCAAGGGGCGGGTCTGGCGCCGTTCCTCGCGGCGGACGTGGTCGATCACGAGGTTGCGGGCCGTGCGATAGAGGTAAGCGCGCGCATTGTTCACGCCGGGCCCAACTCCTCGCTGGGCCACGCGCGCGAAGGTTTCCTGCAGCAGATCGGCGACCGTATCCCGACACTGGACCTGTCGGGCAAGGTACACTTCTAACTCTCGCCGGTGCGCGAGAAACAGCACGGTCAGGTCCCGCTCTGCCAAGCCCCCCTCCGGAAGTGAACATTCCGGCAGACCCTATACTTATTGAGAATGATTATCAACCGCAGACGCCGAGCGATGCGGCAGATGGCGGTGCGTGCGCCTTTTCAAGCTGCAGCCTGAGATTGGCAGGAGACGATGGTCAGGGGGTTGTCTACGTTAGCCCTGTTGCGAGGCTCGGCAGATGCAGCCGGACACTGTCGTAGGCGGCTTCAGGCATAGGCGAGGGCCGGGCGGTGCAGCCAAAAATGTCAAACCGGCGCGGCAAGCGAGTGTCGGTATCGGTGGTTTCTGTAGGCCCCCTGTACCTTTTGAAAGTCGATGAGCTGGTCTGGGATCTAGACTAGCTGGACCGGGCCGGCCTGCCGGGAGCAACCCAGGGCCCCCTGTGCCGCGAGCACCTGTTGCGGACTGGTGCCCCGGTGGGACGGCCGCGACGGGTGTCCGGTGGGAGGTTGCGCCTTGGAGCGCCAGTACAGGGAATGACGAGCGTCGCGTTGGTCCGGACGACGAGGGAGGTCTCGACCATGGCAGATGAGATTGGATGGCTTGTCGGCATCGACTGGGCGTCGGAGAGTCACCAAGTCTGCCTTCTCGATGCGAGAGGGCAGTCTGTGGGTGAGCGCTCGGTACGCCACGGCGGCGGTGAGCTGTGCGGCTGGCTGGCGGCACAGACCGCTGCCTCACCGGCCTCGATTGCGGTTGCCCTTGAGGTGCCGCATGGCCCGGTGGTGGAAGCGCTGTTGGAGCGGGGGTTTCAGGTCTCTACCACGGCCGGGAAACAGCCATGGCCCAGCCTTCCTTCTACCGCAAGCCAGGTAGGCATCCACGGCTTCCCTGGCCTGTTCGGCGATCTCGAACCTGACCGGCCGGCCAATCTTTCGCTGCTGGACCGTTGCCCGCTGGACGGCATAGCCGTGAGGCGCGACGTCTTCGACCCGGAGCCGCACCAGATCGCAGGCTCGGAGCTTGCTGTCGACTGCCAGATTGAAGAGAGCCAAGTCGCGGCGCCTGCCGTCGAGCTGCAGACGACCGCGGCTGCCGCAGACTTCACAGGTGCGCGCACTCCGTTCTTCGCCCTGGCGGATCGATGCCTCGCCCCCTTGGCCCTGTACCCCGCCGCCACCTACCCGAAACGGGACACACTATCCAGCCTGGCGCCCTCGACCTGCCGGGCACAGTCGCGTGCAAGGGCAGCCTCCTGATCGGATTCGAACCGCCTGATCATAGGCCGGAGTCACATCCCGGATGATCCGGACGGCAGGGCAGCCGACGCCAGCCCTGTGATGCCTCCCGGAGGCGGACCAACTACTGTCGGCCTCTCAAGGCCACACTCGGTCCCGCGCTTCCAGGGGGCGCTCCTGCGGGTACGCCGGGGAACGGCTCCGCTCGCGTGCCGCTCCCATACTCACTGTTCCGCCGCTGACGCAACCACCAGGCCGTCGTAGCCGAACTCTACGTGATGCAGTGAGATCCCGTCCTCGTCGGCGAGCACGACGGCGTAGGCGGGCGGCAGGCCGGGCGCGTCGAGGAAGCGGGCGTCGGCGAGATTGGGTAGGGCCTGGTAGACCGTCGAGCGAATGCCGAAGGCCGGCACGCCGGCCACCGTGCCCGAGATCGCCATGTGGCAGTGGCCGAAGAAGACGGCGGCAACCTTCCGCCGCTGCTCGGCGATTACGGCCGCGAAAGCGTCGCGCTCCTTCAGACCGATGGCGTCGAAGGCGGGCAGGCCGGTCTTCAACGGCGGATGGTGCAGGAAGAGGAGGCAGGGCCGGTCGGCCGCAGCCAGCACGGCGGCGAGCCGCTCCAGCCGGCCGCCATCGAGGCTGCCGCCGGCCGTGTCCGGAAGGTGGCTGTCGAGCAGGACGCAACGGAAGCCGCCGACGTCGACCTCGTCTTGGACGGCGCCCAGCGCGTCGGCGCAGGCAGCGCCGAAGGCCTGCAGGAAGTTTCCGCGGTGGTCGTGGTTGCCGAGCAGCAGGCGGTGCGGCAGGGGCAGCGACCTCAGCTCGTTCCGCAGCGCGCGGTATTGTGCCGGGCTGCCGCTGTTCGCGAGGTCGCCCAGCAGCAGGCAGAGCTCGGCGTCACCGTGATGGGCCGTGATGTGGTCGACCGCCCGGCGCAGCCAGGCCACCGGCTGCCGGCCGTGCAGCGCCTCGCCGTCGGTGATGTGCAGGTCGCTCAGGAGGACGAGCTTCACGATGCCGCGGTCTCCTGCGGTGGCCTTTGCCTGGTGGTGGTGCGGACCACCAGCTGGGTGGCGATGCGGCGCACCTCGTTGTCGCGCAGCGGATCGCTGAAGCGGCTGTCGATGAGCGCGAGGATGTCCTCCACCACCTGCCCGACCGGATAGTCGAGGGTGGTAAGGCGGAAGCTGCGCCAGGCGGCATTGGGGACGTTGTTGAAGCCGACCACCGAAATTTCCTCCGGTACGCCAAGGCCGAGCGCGCGGGCCGCTTCGATGGCGGGAATCGCGAGGCTGTCGGCGCCGCAGAAGAGGCCGTCCGGACGAGAATCGCCGGTCAGCAGCGCCGTCGAGGCCTGAAAGGTCGCGGTGTCGTCACGCTGCGCCACCGCCTGGTCGATGACCTTCAGCCCGGCGGCCCTGGCGGCGGCGGCAAAGCCGGCGAAACGCTCGCGGTCGGAGAAAGTGGCGCCACCCCGGCCCAGATAGGCCAGGCGGCGGCATCCGGTGCGGATCAGCAACTCGGCTGCCTGGCGCCCGCCGCCGCGGTTGTCGGCCAGCACGCTGTCGACCCCCGGAGCGTCCAGCACCCGGCCGGCGAGGATAACGGGTAGGCCGGCTTTCACGCAGAGCTCCGAGTGCGCCGGCGACAGGGTGCCGGCGGCGATCACCACCGCGTCGGACCGGTAGTCCAGGGCCTGGAGAAGGCCGCTGTCCTGCGGCTCGTTCGAGGTGGCCGAGGCCAGCAGCAGGCGGGTGCCCCGCGCCGCCATGGCCTGCGAGAAGGTATCGAGAAACAGGGCATCGAAGGGATCGGCCAGGCTGCCCATCACCAGGGTTATCAGGTTGGTGCGGCTGCCGACCAGGCCGCGGGCC
This sequence comes from Kiloniellaceae bacterium, assembly GCA_009377535.1. Lineage (GTDB taxonomy): Bacteria > Pseudomonadota > Alphaproteobacteria > Kiloniellales > Kiloniellaceae > Pelagibius. The sequence continues at coordinate 9,500 of WHTV01000062.1, read as the reverse complement.
AGAAGGGAGGGGCGGTAGTTCAGCCGCTCGGCAGCGGCCATCACCCTTTCTCGGGTCTTGGCCGAGGCACTGGCCCCTTGCGTGAAGACGCGCGATACCGCCGAGGGCGACACGCCCGCCTCCCTGGCGACATCCTTGATGGTGGCCCGACTCATTGCTGCATTGTGGGAAAGGGCGCGGCATTTTTGCAAACGTTTTCTATGGCCGTCACTCAGGTGTAATGTAATATGTCCTATAACAACGAAGTGCTTCGGTGGCTGACTGGTCACCCGTAATGCAAACGTTTGCGGTTGAGCGACCCCGGCGCGCCAGCGCAGCTGGACGGCGGGCAACCGCAAGGGATGGCACTCTGCAGAGGGAGAACGCGCAATGAAAAAGCTTTTTGCCGCCGTGCTGGCAGGCGCCCTGGTCTGCGGCGCCGGCGCGGCTCAGGCCGAGAAACTGGTCATCGCCGGCCGCGATGGCGATTATGGTCAAGCCCTGAAGCTGGCCGTCGAGAAATACAAGGCCGAGAACCCGGGTCTCGAGGTGGAGCAGCTGGAGCTGACCGGCGGCGGCCTGCTCGAGAAGGTCACTATCGCCATGCGCGAGAAGGCCGGTGCCTACGACGTGATCATGCTGGACGACCCCTGGGCCGTCGAGTTCATGGCCAAAGGCTGGCTCGCCGATCTCGACAGGCTGGGCGGCGGCGTCGACGAGGACTTCGTGAAACCGGCGCGCGACGTCTCCCGCTACCCGGTCGGCACCGGCCCCTTCTATGCCGTGCCCTTCGTCGGCAACGTCGAGCTCTTCGCCTACCGCAAGGATCTCTTCGACAAGCACGGTCTCAGCCGTCCGGCCACCTGGACCGAGGTGCTGGAGGCCGCAAAGACCATTGACGCCAAGGAAGGCGGTGTCTCCGGCGTGGTCTTCCGAGGCAAGAAGGCCAATCCCATCGTCACCGGTTTCCTGCCGATCCTCTGGGCGTACGGCGCCCGCGTGGTCGGCGCCGACGGCCAGGCCGGCCTCGACAACGCCGCCGCGCTGGATGCCCTGAACCTCTATCTGGAACTGAAGAATTACGCGCCCAAGGGCATCGAGACGTACAACGCCACCGAGGTGCGCGATGCGCTGATGCAGGGCACCACCGCCATGACCATCGAGCTCTGGCCGGCCTGGGCCCCCTCGCTCGACGATCCCGCCGCCTCCAAGGTGCCGGGCAAGATCGAGATCATGGCCGCGCCGGGCCAGGTGCAGGGCCCAGCGCCGATGCTGGGTGCCTGGCTGGTGGCGGTGCCGGCCGATGCCAGGAACCCGGAGGGCGCCCGCCGGTTCATCGACTTCCTGACCTCGCCTCGGATGCAGAAGCTGCTGGCCCTGGAGACGGGCACGCCGCCGACCCGCGCCAGCGTCTACAAGGACGCCGAGGTGGTCGGCAAGTACCGCTGGTATCCGGCACAGGTCGAGGCGCTGCAGAACGCGCAGCCGCGCCCGCGCATCGCCCAGTGGGCGCAGGTGGAAACCATCCTCGGCGACTACCTGCAGCTCGCCCTGATCGGCGAGATGACACCGAAGGACGCGCTGATGGAAGCCAACGAAAAGATCGCCCGCGCCCTGCGGCGCTGAGGCCGTTACATTTTACGGACAGGGGGAGCCGGGTCTCCTCCTGTCCGTCCGGCCTTTCGAAAGTTCCGCATGTCGAGGTCGCGTACTACCGCCTTCCTGCTGCTCGCGCCGGCGATTGCCCTCTTCGCGCTGCTCACCCTCTACCCGCTCGGCCGCGGCCTGCTGCTGTCGTTCTTCATCACTGACTACGGCTTCGAGGGCGCCCGCTTCGTCGGCAGCGAGAACTATCAGGATCTGCTCGGCGACCGCTTCTTCCGGCGGGCGACCTGGAACACCGTCGTCTTCACCCTCATGGCGACGGTCAGCGAGGTCGCCCTCGGCCTCTTGCTGGCGCTCATGGTGAGCCGGCGCTTTCCGGGCCGCTGGCTGGTCATCCCGACGCTGGTGGCGCCCTTCGTGCTCTCGACCATGGTGGTGACCGCGATCTGGAGCGCCTGGTTCCACTATGATTTCGGCTTCCTCAACAACCTGCTGCGCGCCGTGGCGCTGCCGCCGGTCGAATGGCTCTTCGACCCGGACCTCGCCCTCCTCTCCCTGGTGCTGGTGGACCTCTGGCAGACCGCGCCCTTGACTTTCCTGATCCTGCTGGCCGGACTGCAGTCGATCCCGCCGGAAGTCTACGAGGCCGCGCGGGTCGACGGCGCCGCGCCGCGCCAGGTGCTGCTGTCCATTACGCTGCCGCTGCTGCGGCCGCACCTTCTGCTGGCCGCGCTTCTGCGCAGCATCGACAGCTTCAAGATCTTCGACAAGGTCTACGCCCTGACCGGCGGCGGGCCGGGGCAGGCGACGGAGACCCTTTCCATGTACGTCTACCGCCTCGGCTTCCAGTACTTCGACGTCGGCCTCGCCTCGGCCACGGCGGTGGTCATGGTGGTGATCGCCGGCGCGCTGGCGGCGGTCTATGCGCTGAAGATCGTCAAGGGCGGGTCCGATGTTGTCTAGGGTCCTCCGCGTCCCGGCGGTCTATGCGGTGACCGGTATCATGCTGCTGCCGATCGTCTGGATGGTCGGCACCTCTCTGAAGCCGCCCATCGAGTACGTTTCCACCTCTGTCGACTTGCTGCCCGACGCGGTGACCCTGCAGCACTACCGCCGGCTCATCGAGGACGACATTCTCGGCAAAGTGATGAACAGCCTCATCGTCGCTCTTGGTGCGACGGCGCTGGCGCTGGGCGCCGGTTTCCCTGCCGCCTATGCATTGGTGCGCCTGGAACTGCCCCGGCGCCTCGACATGGCCTTCCTGCTCTTCGTGCTGGTCATCAAGCTGGCTCCGCCGCTGGTGCTGGCCATTCCGCTCTATCAGGTGCTGCGAACCCTCGCGCTGCTCGACACGCTGGCCGGCCTCATCCTGGTCTACCAGGTCTACGCGCTGCCCTTCGCCATCTGGATGCTGATCGGCTTCGTGCGCGACGTGCCGCAGAGCTACGAGGAGGCCGCGCGTATCGACGGTGCCTCCCTGCTGCAGCGTCTCGTTACCGTGGTGCTGCCGCTGATGATGCCGGGCTTGGTGGCGACGGCGGTGTTCCTCGTGATCCTCTGCTGGAACGAGTTCGCCTATGCGCTGCTCTTCATCCAGACGCCCTCCAAGTTCACCCTGCCGACCTACATCGCCACGCTGATCACCGAGGACGAGACTTTCTGGGGCCGCCTCGCCGCCATCGGCTTCCTCGCCTCGCTGCCCATCCTGGCGCTGGTTGGCGTGGTGCAGAAGGGTCTCACCAGGGGCTTCGCCGGCGGCTTGAAGTAGCGAGCGCATTTCAGTCGAGGATGTCGGTCGCCGGTGGCCTTCTCCGACGCCGTCGACCAGGATGACATCGCTCTCGCTGTTGTCCCGGCGCAGCTTCAGGATCGCCCGGTAGTCCGGCGAAGCGCACCAGGCTGCCGCCTTCACCGGCAACCAATGACCCTCGCAGCGCCGGGCACCGATCACGAAGCGCCCGCCCCGCTGCACCCGCGCGCGGCGAGACACCCTGGTCGCGAGTGTGACTTCCATTAGACCTTGATCTCCTGGCATGGCCAGGCGGTGTGCTGCGTGTCGCATCAAAATCACGCAGACGTCAAATTTCCGTAACACCTTTCGTGCACAAACGGGTAGCATGTGTAACCGGTTACACATGGCGATAACGCTGGGGGAATCACCCCGGGGGACACGGTGTAACCCGGACGTCTTGCCTGGACGGCCGGAAGTGGGAGGAGGGGACGGATTGGCGGCCACCATCCGGGACATAGCCAAAGAGGCCGGGGTTTCGGTCGCCACGGTATCGCGGCTGCTCAACAAGTCGGGCTACGTCGGCAGCGAGACGGCGGTACGCGTCCAGCAGGCCATCGACCGCCTCGGATTCCGCCCGAATGCCATCGGCCGCAGCCTTTCCACGGCCGAGACGCGCACGCTCGGCGTTATCGTGCCGGCGCTATCCAACCCGGTCTTCGCCGACGCCGTGTCGGGTGTGACGGCCTGCGCGCGGCAGGCTGGGTACAATGTGATGATCGCCGCCACGAACTACGACAGTGCGGAAGAGGTGGAGGCGGCGGGTGTTTTCATGGAGCGCCGCGTCGACGCCATGATCCTCACTGTCGCGGACCCGCAGCAGAGCCCCGCCCTCGACCTGCTCGACGCGGCCGGCCTGCCCTATGTGCTGATCTACAACCAGACTTCCTGCGCCGACCGCCCGGCGGTGACCATCGACAACGCCGCCGCAGGCGCAGAGGTCGCCCGCGTGCTGCAGGGACTCGGCCACCGCCGCCTCGCCATGATCTCCGGCCGCTTCGCCGACTCCGACCGCGCCATTGCCCGGCGCGACGGCTTCCTGGCCGAGGCACGTTCCGCCGGGCTGGACGCCCCGCCGGTGCACGAGGTCGACTTCATTGCCCTCAACGTCGACACCGTGCTGAAGGAACTCTTCCGCGCTCCCGCCACGGCGCCCACGGCGCTGTTCTGCTCCAACGACCTGCTCGCCATCTCGGTGATCGGCGCACTCGACAGGATGGAGATCGATGTGCCACGGGAGGTTTCCGTCATCGGGTTCGATGGCATCGCCATCGGCACCCACCTGCATCCCACTCTGGCGACGGTAGTCCAGCCGTCGCGGGAGATGGGGGAAGCTGCGGCGCAGTTTCTGCTGCGCCGCCTCGCCGGGGAGGAGGCCGCGCCGCCGTGCCGACTCCCCTTTACGCTGCGTCTTGGGGAATCGGCGGGGCCCGCTGGCAACGCACGCCCCGCCGATCTTCAGGACCCGGCCTATACACGCGAAGGAGACTCGCACGATGATCAGTAGGACCCTGAAATCTCTTGTATTCGCAACCGTCGTCAGTCTAAGCGCCGGACTGCCGGCCGCGCAAGCCGCCGACGCCATCTGCTACAACTGCCCGCCGCAGTGGGCCGACTGGGCGACCCAGCTGAAGACCATCAAGGACAACCTGGGTCTCGACATTCCCCACGACAACAAGAACTCCGGCCAGACGCTCTCGCAGCTCCTGGCAGAGAAGGATAACCCCGTCGCCGATGTCGCCTACTACGGTGTCTCCTTCGGCATCCAGGCCGGCGAGAAGGGCGTGGTCGAGGCCTACAAGCCCGCCAACTTCGACGAGATTCCGGAAGGCCTGAAGGATCCCGAGGGCCGCTGGTTCACCATCCACTCCGGCACGCTGGGCTTCTTCGTCAATGTCGACGCGCTGGAAGGCAAGCCGGTGCCGCAGTCTTGGGCCGACCTGCTGAAGTCCGATTACAAGGGCATGGTGGGCTATCTCGACCCGTCCTCTGCCTTCGTCGGCTACGCCGGCGCCGTGGCGGTGAACCGCGCCATGGGCGGCACGCTGCAGGACTTCGGCCCGGGCATCGAATACTTCAAAAAGTTGGCGGCGAACGATCCCATCGTGCCGAAGCAGACGGCCTATGCCCGTGTGCTGTCGGGTGAGATCCCCATCCTGCTCGACTACGACTTCAATGCCTACCGCGCGAAGTACAAGGACGCCGCCAACGTCGCCTTCGTGATCCCGACTGAAGGCACCGTGGTGGTGCCCTATGTGATGAGCCTGGTGAAGGGTGCGCCCCATGCCGAGCGCGGCAAGCAGGTCCTCGACTTCATCATGTCGGACGAAGGCCAGGCAGTTTGGGCCAACGCCTTCCTGCGTCCGGTGCGCGCTTCGGCGATGAGTGCTGAGGCAGCCGCCAAGTTCCTGCCGGACGCCGACTACGCCCGGGCACAGCCGGTCGATTACGCGGCCATGGCGGCGGTGCAGGACGGCTTCAAGGAGCGCTATCTGTCGGAAGTGCGCTGACTTTTCCAACTGCAAAGGTGGGGCAGGCGCTCTCAGGCGGCGCCTGCCTCGCCACCGCTTCGAAAGCACAGCTTCATGTCACAACGTCCTGCCCTGCTGCTGATCCTTCTGGCGCTGCCTGCCGGCGTGGTCTTCCTGGCTTTCTTCCTGCTGCCCATGGCACGCCTGGTGCTGATCGGCGCTTCAGGCGAAGACGGCGCGGCGGCCTATCTCTCGGTGCTGACCACGCCGCGCCATCTGGAAAGCATGATCGCCACCGTGTTGCTGTCGCTGGCGGTGACACTGGCCGCAGTGGCGGTGTCCACCGTGGCTGGGGTGTTCTTGGTGCGCCACCGTTTCCCCGGCCGCTCGACACTGGTCTCCCTGCTCACCTTTCCGCTCGCCTTTCCCGGGGTAGTGATCGGCTTTCTCGTCATCCTCCTGGCGGGTCGCCAGGGCCTCGTCGGCGAGGTGACCAAGGCGCTGACCGGCGACAAGATGGTCTTCGCCTACTCCATGGCCGGGCTCTTTGTCGGCTATCTCTATTTCTCCATCCCGCGGGTCATCCTCACGGTCATGGCGGCGGCGGAGAAGCTCGACCCCAGCCTGGAGGAGGCTGCGCGCTCGCTGGGCGCGCCGCCCTGGCGGGTCGTCGCCGACGTCATCCTGCCGGCCCTGAAGCCTGGTTTGATCGCTTCCGGCGCCATCTGCTTTGCGACCTCGATGGGCGCCTTCGGCACCGCATTTACCCTGGCCACCAACATCGACGTGCTGCCCATGACGATCTATACGGAGTTCACCCTCAGCGCCAACATTGCCGGTGCGGCGAGCCTCTCCGTGGTGCTCGGCCTGGTGACCTGGGCGGCGCTGGCCCTGGCGCGCAACCTCTCCGGCTCAACCGTCGCAGCGGCTGGCTGAGGCGATCGGCGATGCGGCGCGGCAAGCTCTTCCACCTGCAACTGGCCTTTACCCTGGCGGTCTGCACGTTCCTGATCGTGCCGGTGATCCTCTCGGTGCTGGCCGGGGTGACGGTGAACTACTTCCAGGGCCTGTCGAGCGGTCTCACCCTGCGATGGTTGGGGGAGGTCTGGGCGCTCTACTCGGAAACCATCTTTCTGTCGCTGCTGATCGCCGTCGTCTGCCTCGCCGTCAACCTGATGATCGGCGTTCCCGCAGCCTATGTGCTGGCCCGCAAGGGCGGGCGGCTGGCGCGCGCGCTGGAGGAGATCATCGTCCTTCCGATCGCCATCCCGGGGCTCGCCATCGCCCTCGCGCTGATCGTCACCTACGGCGGCTTCAGAGACTTTCGCACCGGCTGGTCCTTCATCCTGGTGGGCCACGTGCTCTACACGCTGCCCTTCATGGTGCGCTCCGTGCTGGCGGTGCTGCACAGTGTGAACTTCCGCGAACTGGAGGAAAGCGCGGCCAGCCTCGGCGCGTCCTTCGTGCAGCGCTTCCGTGACGTGATCCTACCCAACGTGAAGCCCGGAATCCTGGCCGGATCGCTGATGACTTTCACCCTCTCCATCGGCGAGTTCAACCTGACCTGGATGCTGCACACGCCGGTTACCAAGACCCTGCCGGTGGGTTTGGCGGACTCCTATGCCTCCATGCGCCTGGAGGTGGCCAGTGCTTATACCCTGATCTTCTTCGTCATGATCGTGCCGCTGCTGATCGCCATGCAAGCGATGTCGCGGCGGCGATGATGCACAATACCCTTCCGGAAGCGAGTGAGCCGATGACCGCCGAGAAAACCGCCATCACGCTGACCGACTGCGGCAAGACCTTTGCCGACGGCACCCGGGCGCTGCAGCCCATCGACCTGGCGATCGCCGGCGGCGAGACGGTGGTGCTGCTGGGCCCCTCCGGCTGCGGCAAGACCACGCTACTGCGGATTGTCGCCGGTCTAGAAACCCCAGATGCGGGCGGCCGGGTGCTGTTCAACGGCGAGGACGTCACCGTGCGGCCGATTGAAAGACGCGAAGTCGGCATGGTGTTCCAGTCCTACGCGCTGTTCCCCAATATGTCCGTCCGCCAGAACGTCGCCTATGGCCTCAAGGTGCGCCGGGTCCCGCGGGAAGAGCTGACGCGTCGGGTTGACGACGCCCTTGAGATGATGCAAATCGCCGAACTCGCCGAGCGCCGCATCGGCCAGCTCAGCGGCGGCCAGCGCCAGCGGGTGGCGCTGGCCCGGGCGATCGCGGTCCGGCCGCGCATCCTGCTGCTCGACGAGCCGCTGACCGCTCTCGATGCACTGTTGCGCGACCGCCTCAGGGTGGAGATCGACAGCCTGCTGCGTGGGCTCGGCATCACCGCAGTCTATGTCACCCACGACCAGGCCGAGGCCATGGCGCTGGGTGACCGGGTGGTGGTGATGAGCGCCGGGCAGATCGAACAGATCGGCCCGCCGCGCGACATCTACCACGCGCCCGCCACGGATTTCGTCGCCGACTTCATCGGCACAGTGAACCGGGTGCCGGCCGCGGCCCTCGCGGGCTGGGGCGACGAGGTGGACGGGGCGGTGCTGTTCCGCCCGGAGGATGCCGAGATCGTCAGCGGGGAGGGCGCGCACCTGCGCGGACGGGTCGCCTCGTCGCTGTTCCTCGGCGACCGCACCCGACTGGTGCTGGAGAGCGACGGCCTGCTGCCGGTCGTCGTGGACACCCGCAGGCGCGAAACCATCCGCATCGGAGAGGAGATCGGCATCCGCCTCAAGCCCGGCCACCTCATCCCGCTGCCCTCTGCCGGTCGGGAGGGCCAGACATGCTGATCGCCCAACTGACAGACACCCACATCAAGCCAGCGGGCGAGGCTGCCTACGGCAAGGTGGACACTGCCGCATTCCTGCGCCGCGCGGTGGCGCATCTCAATGACCTGCGGCCGGCGGTGGCGGCGGTCTTCGTCACAGGTGATCTCGCCGACCGCGGCCTGGACCCGGAATATGCCCTGCTGGCGGAGATCCTCTCGGACCTCGCAGCGCCGGTCTATCTCGCCGCCGGCAATCACGACCGGCGGGCAGGCATCCGCGCCGCCTTTCCCGGCCACGACTACCTGACAGGTGACGGCGACTTCATCCACTACGTGGCCGACCTGGGTGGCTTGCGGGCCGTGGTCATGGATTCCAGCGTTTCCGGCAAGCCCTACGGCCAGTTCTGTGCCGCGCGCCTGGACTGGTTGGACCGCACCCTTGCCCAGGCGCCGGACCAGCTGACCATGGTCTTTCAGCATCATCCCCCCTTCGAGACCGGTATCCGGCACATGGACGGGCAGAACCTGCAGGAGCCGGAGGCTTACCTGGCGGTGCTCGTCCGCCACCCGCAGGTGGCCCACGTCGCCTGCGGCCATGTGCATCGCGCCAGCGAGACGACTCTGCAGGGGATCGCCATGAGCATCGCGCCAAGCCCGGCGCATGCGGTGACGCTCGACCTCGATCCGAACGGCCCACCCAGCTTCACGATGGAGCCGCCCCTGCTGCGGCTGTTCCACGTGGCGCCGGGTGGTGCAGTGGTCTCTCACCTGAGTCCGATCGGACGCTTCGACGGCCCGCATCCCTTCTTCGCCGAGGACGGCAAGATGCTTTAGGCCCGGATTTCCTTGCCGGTGATCCGGACCCGCCCGGCAATCGAGTTGAAGAGGGG
>WHTV01000061.1 GCA_009377535.1 Kiloniellaceae bacterium | reverse complement strand
ATCGGGAGAGCGGCGACCGGGGGCTCCGGCGTGACCGGCCGATCCCCTACTCGGGCGCTTCCAGCGACACCGTTCCGTCGGCCTTGAGAGTCCAGAAGGGGTTCCAGGCGACCTCCCAGGGGTGGCCGTCGGGGTCGGCGAAGTAGCCGGCGTAGCCGCCCCAGGAGGTCTTCGCGGCGGGCTTCAGGACGGTCGCCCCCGCCGCCTCGGCTTCCTTGAGCACGGCATCCACCGCCGCCTCGTCGCGCGCGTTGTAGGCGAGCGCCATGCCGCCGAAGCTCTTGCCGGGCGCGATCGCCACGGCTTCCGCCCTGGCGTCTTCCGCCAGGGCGTCGCGCCCCCAGAGGGCGAGGATCATGCCGCCCAGCTGGTAGAAGGCGACCTCGCCCTCGACGCCGGCGCTGCGGGTCCAACCGAGGCCCTGTTCGTAGAACTTGCGGGCCCGCGCCAGGTCCCGCACACCCAGGGTCACCAAGCTTAGCCGCTGTTCCATCGGTCTCGCTCCTCTGCCGGGTCGATAGGCAAGCCTAGCGCGGAAGTCTCGCGACATGCTCCTGTCAATTGAGAGGAATACCTACGAACCCGCAGGCCCGTCCCACAAAAGCGTCACGACTTTCCCCTTTGTCGCGGGCGGTCGCCTCGCTTATCATTGGGGCAATTCCTCACTCAAAGCCACCTAACACGGAGAGCGTTTAAGCCATGGGGCGATTTGGCGTAGGCCAGGGCCTGCGCCGGGTGGAAGACCTGCGCTTCCTCACCGGCGAAGGCCAGTACAGTGACGACATCCGCCTGGAGGGGCAGTGCCACGGCGTGCTGCTGCGCAGCCCCTTCGCCCATGCGGAGATCACCGCCGTCGACTTGGCGGAGGCCAAGGCGGCGCCCGGCGTGCTCGGCGTCTTCACCGTCGAGGACCTCGATGCCGACGGCCTCGGCAACATCCCCTGCCTGGTGCCCCTGCGCGGCAAGAACGGCAGCAATAGCATCATGCCGCCGCGCCCGGCGCTGGCGCGGGGGCGCGTGCGCCACGTCGGCGATGCGGTCGCCTTCGTGGTGGCCGAGACCCTGCAGCAGGCGCGCGACGCCGCCGAGCTGATCGTGGTCGACTACGAGGCGCTGCCTGCCGTGACCGACACCGCCAGCGCCGCCCAAGCCGGCCAGCCGCAGGTCTGGGACGAGGCGCCCAACAACACCAGCCTGGTGTGGGAGACCGGCGACGAGGCCGGCACCAAGGCGGCCTTCGCCAAGGCCGATCACGTCACCCGGCTGGAGTTCGTCAACAACCGGATCGTGGTGAACTCGCTGGAGCCGCGCGCGACCCTCGGCGCCTACGACGCGGCCGGCGAGACCTTCACGCTCTACACGGGCTCGCAGGGCTCCCACCGCATGCTGAGTCCGCTCTGCGACAACGTCTTCAAGGTGCCGCAGGAGAAGATGCACATCATCACGCCGGACGTCGGCGGCGGCTTCGGCATGAAGATCTTCGTCTATCCGGAAACCGTGCTGGTGCTCTTCGCTGCCCGGCGGCTCGGCCGCCCGGTGCGCTGGAACGCCGAGCGCGGCGAGGGATTCCTCAGCGACACCCAGGGCCGCGATCACGTGACCCTGGCAGAGCTCGCGCTCGACAGCGACGCGCGCATTCTCGGCCTGCGCGTCACGACCACGGCCAACATGGGCGGCTATCTCTCCAGCTTCGCCCCCTTCATCCCGACCGGCTGTTACGGCCCCATGCTGAGCGGCCTCTACAGAATGCCCGTCGGCTACGCCGAGGTCACCACGGTGTTCACCAACACCGTGCCGGTCGATGCCTACCGCGGCGCCGGGCGGCCGGAGGCGGCCTACCTGGTCGAGCGTCTGATCGACGCGGCGGCGCGCGATGTCGATCTCGCCCCGGAGGAACTGCGGCGGCGCAACTTCATCCCGCCGGAGGCGCTGCCCTACACCACCGCTTTCGGCGAGACCTACGACAGCGGCGATTTCCCGGGCATGCTCAAGCGCGGCCTCGCGGCGATCGACCACGCGGGCCTTGCGGCCCGCCGCAAGGACGCGGCCGCCGCCGGCAGGCTGCGCGGCCTCGGCTTTGCCTGCTACGGCGAGGTCTGCGGCTCCAACGGCGAAGAGACCGCGCGCCTCGAGGTGAAAGACGACGGTTTCCTGGAACTGTGGATCGGCACCCAGTCGAACGGCCAGGGCCACTTCACCGCCTACGCCCAGCTGCTCGCCGACAAGCTGGGCGTCGAGCCGGAGCAGGTCACGGTCCATCAGGGCGATTCCTGGGACCTGCCGCAGGGCGGCGGCACCGGCGGCTCGCGCTCGCTGCTGATGGGCGGCCAGGCTCTCGACGGCGCGGCAGACCGCATCATCGAGCGCAGTCGCGCGATCGCCGGCCACCTGCTGGAGGCCGCCGAGGCGGACATCGAATTCGCCGAAGGCGTGTTCACCGTGGTCGGCACCGACAAGCACCTCTCCCTCGCCCAGGTCGCCAGGGCGGCAAGCAGCGACGACAGCCTGCCCGAGGGCATGAAGGGGCCGCTGGAAGGCCAGCACCACCTGGTCGCCGGGACCCAGACCTATCCCAACGGCTGCCACCTCTGCGAGTTGGAGGTCGATACCGACACCGGCCGCGTGAAGCTGCTGCGCTATGTGGTGGTCGACGACTTCGGCGTGGTGGTGAACCCGCTGCTGGTCGGCGGCCAGGTGCACGGCGGCACGGTGCAGGGCATCGGCCAGGCGCTGCTGGAGCACACCATCTACGACGGCGACGGCCAGCTCCTCACCGGCTCCTTCATGGACTACTGCATGCCACGCGCCGACGACGTGCCGGCCATCGAACTGACCCTGGTGGAGGACACGCCTTGCACCACCAACCCGATGGGCGTGAAGGGCGCCGGCGAGGCTGGCGCCATCGGCGCCTGTCCGGCCGTCATCAACGCGCTGGTCAATGCCCTCGCGCCGCTCGGCATCCGCCACATCGACATGCCGGCGACGCCGGAGAAGGTTTGGCGCGCCGTGCAGGACGCGCGCCGTCAGGAGGCCGCGGAGTGAGCAGCGGCCAGAAGAAATCCCTCGACGATCTGCTGAACCAGGACGAGGCTGGCGCCGAAGACATCCTCGCGGTGCTGCGCCTCATCGCCGAGCGGGCCGGCAAGATCATCCTCGCCTACTACGTGGAAGCCGACGCGGTCGAGGTGCGCGAGAAGGAAGACGCCTCGCCGGTCACCGACGCGGACGAGGCCGCGGAGGCCTTCATCCTCGGCGCGCTGAACACCCTGACGCCGGAAATCCCGGTGGTAGCCGAGGAAGCCATGGCCGCCGGCGAGATGCCGGTGATCGAGGGCCACCGCTTCTGGCTGGTCGATCCGCTCGACGGCACCAAGGAGTTCATCAGCCGCAACGGCGAGTTCACGGTGAACATCGCCCTCATCGAGGACGGCCAGCCGGCCGCCGGCGTGGTGCACGCCCCGGCGCTCGCGATGACCTGGGCGGGCATCTGCGGCGACGACGCCGACGGCAACAAGACCAGCGGCCGCGCCATCTTCGCCGAGACCGACAAGCCGCTGATGGACATCCGCGCGCGCGAGATGCCGGCCGAAGGCGCCGTGGTGGTGGCCAGCCGTCGTCACGGCGAGGGCCGGGAACTGGACGACTTCCTCAGTCGCTACAAGGTGGCCGAGAAGGTCTCCGCCGGCAGCTCGCTGAAGTTCTGCCTTGTCGCCTCCGGCCGCGCCGATCTCTATCCGCGCTTCGGGCGCACCATGGAATGGGACACCGCCGCCGGCCACGCCGTATTGCTGGCCGCCGGCGGCCAAGTCTACACGCTGGACGGCGAACCGCTCGACTACGGCAAGCCTGCCTTCGAGAACCCCCACTTCTACGCGACGGGCGTGAAGTAACGGCACTGCGGGGTCGACGCCCAAACATGACGGCTGAGTGGTTGCGAGGGCGCTGCGGATCACCGTCGGCAACCGCGCCTTTCTTATCGGCCTGTGCGTAAGCAATCGCCGGGTTAGCAGCGAGCGGCATCTGGCGCGCACCCCTTTTTTGCTGCGCGACGGCAACGACAGTCGCCACGCCGCCGCAATGCCGCCGATTGCCTGCGATCGCGTCGCTTTGCAGCCGCGAAATGGCCGGGGCAAGACGCCGAAATCCGCCGATATTCCTACCTTTGGGGCCTTGACCGCGGGGCTTGGTGAGTCGCAAGCTATGTACACGTGGCCGGGGAAAACCGGTGACGATATAGCCGCCGCAAAGCCTGTGCGGTGACTCGTCAGGAGGCTTCCAATCCACCGCGGTGGGAGTCGATCCTGTCCAAGCGAGAGCCAATGACCGGGGCCGCAGCGCCCCGGTCAAGCTTTTTGCGGCTCCGATGCGCTTGCTTTTGCGCGTCTGGACAGTCCGCGTGCGACGCGGCAGTCTGCCGCCATGCCCGATTCAAGCAAGACCTCCCCCTCAGCCAAAGCGGAACCAGCGGCCGATCCTCAGCGCGCCCACGGCGGTTTCGCCGACCTCGTCGGCTACGAGTTGGTGAGTTGGGAGGAAGATATCGTCGAGATCACCCTGACGGTCGCCGCGCGCCACCTCAATCGCAGCGGCGTCATGCACGGCGGCGTCCTGAGCACGCTGATCGACGCCGCCTGCGGCTACAGCGGCTGCTACACGGCGGCAGGCGAAATGCCGCGGCGCGCTTTCACCCTTTCGCTGACCTGCAACTTTATCGGCGCTGCCCAGGAAGCTCAGCGCCTCATCGCCCGGGCCCGGCGCACGGGCGGCGGCAAGTCGGTGTTCTTCGCCGACTGCGAGGTGCTGGACCAGGACGGCCGCATGATCGGCAGCGGCCAGGGCACCTTCAAGTACATCACCCTGCGCCGCTAGGCTGGCGCCAGGCGATGGAAAGCTTCGAGACCGCGCGCCTTCTGTTGCGCCCGCGCCGCCCGGAGGACTTCGATGCCTGCCTGGCCCTGGACGGCGACCCGGAAGTCGTCCGCTACGTCGGGGCGCCCTGGCGCAACGCGGCGGAACACCTGGCCTTCCTGCGCCGGCGCCTGGAGACCAGCTACCCGCCGGGCCTCGGGTACTGGGCCGTCGTCCCGCGGGACGACCGCGACCGCTTCCTCGGCTGGGTCATGCTGCACCCCTGTGGCGTGGCCGGTGCCGAAGTGGAGATCGGCTGGCGCCTCAACCGCGCCGCCTGGGGCCGCGGCTACGCGACGGAGGCGGCCGCGCCGATCCTGGCGCAAGGCTTCAAGCACGCCGCCATGAAGGAGGTCGTCGCCGACATCCACCCGGACAACGCCGCCTCGATGCGCGTGGCCGAGAAGATCGGGCTGCGCTTCACCGGCATGGCCGACTATTACGGCGAGCCGGCGCGCCGCTACAGCATCACGCGGGAGGAATTCAGGCAAAGAAATCCAGCAGCACATAGAGGATGCCGACCACCGCGAGGACCAGCAGCCGGCCATTGAACTGCTCGCGGCCCTCTTCGCGGCGCAGGCGCTGTCCCTCGGCAAGGGAGCCGGCTTCCTGCTCCAGCTTCATGCGCAGGCGGGCCGCCGCCAGCTCGCCCTCGTAATCGATGCCGCCACCGACCATGCGGGGTCCCGCCTTCCCTTCTCGCGGCCTTCAGGCCACGGTTTCCAGGCGCTCACCGTAGCGCCGCTGCACGAGAGCCGCATGGCGGGCGCTGACCGGCACCTGTTCGCCGTTGCGTAGCACGATGCGCAGGCCGCGCCGGCCGTTCTTGAGGGCGGCCACACCGGCGTCCGCCACCCAGAAGGAACGGTGCACCTGCAGGCCGGAGAGACCCTCCAGCTCGCGCAGGGCGTCGCCGAAGCGGTAGAGCGTGCAGAGCGCGCCCTCGGAGGTGATCGCCCGTACATAGTGCTCCTGCGCCTGCACCGCCAGCAAGCTGCCTTTCACCGGCGGGTCGAAGCGCGCAAGGAAAGCCGGTGCTGCCGATGCAGGAGGCGGCGCCGGGTGCAGCGCCACCAGCGCGCTCACAGGCGGGGCCGGCAAGGCTGCCTGGAGCGCAGCCACCGCCCGCTGCTGCAGCAGCAGGCGCGGCACCACGATAAGGGCGCAGAGCACCAGGTGGTTGTCCAGATGATAGAGCGATTCCATGCCGAACAGCGCGACCATGGCGCTGGCCGACAACGCCGCCCCGCTGCCATCGACGCCGAAGCCCTCGGGGCCGAACTCGGGCAGGCCGAGCAGCAGGTCGAGCATGGTCACGCAGAGGGTGAACAGCGGCAGGGTCAGGAGCGCGGCGGCCAGCGCCAGCCCGGGCCAGGGGACGCGGGGCGTCAGCGGGCTCAGCTCGAGCAGCGCCAGAGCCCCGGCGAACAGCAGGTAGGCGATCAGCAGGCGCAGCAGCCAGTAGCCGTAATTGAAGAGCAGCGGGAAGTCGGCGAAGCCGTGACGCTGGTGAGCGCCGATCAGAAGGCCGGCGAGCAGTGTGACCACGAGACCCCAGAGGGGCCAGGGAGCCGCGAGGCTCCGAAGAGACCGGGTAATCGGGCCGGAGGACTCACGCAGGGCCATTTCAGGCGCTCCCGGGCATGCCAACTCGTGCTGCATGAAAATGCTACCCCAGGCAAGGCCGTGGACCGCCTGACTTTTCCGTGATCGCCCGTGCAGCGGTTGGCGCAGCGCCCCATTCGAGAAATTTCACCGCACTGCCTCTAGCGAAGCGCCGGGGCCGGGGCTAGCCTGCCGGAATGAAGGTGGCGGCTGCCTCGAACGGGTTCTCGCGGCGCCGTTCATGGGATCGCGCCCCAGTCTCCGGGTGGGTCGTGCGACAAGTCCCTTTGCCCCTCGGCGCCCGCCGCCACCTTCGCCTTCACCGGTCCATCAAGGGAGAGCTTAAAGCGATGACCGCGTCACGACAGGGAAAGATCACAGGCGGAAAAGACCAAGCAGCGCCGACGATCACGCAGGAGATCATCGATCTCTATGACGAATACACCCACCTGACCCTCGACCGCCGCCGCTTCTTCGACCACCTGAGCCGGGTGGCCGGCGGCACCGCGGCGGCCTATGCCCTGCTGCCGGTCTTGGAGAACAACTATGCCGAGGCTGCCATGATGGCGCCCGACGACAGTCGTCTGAAGACGGAGAAGATCAGCTTTCCCGGTGCCAGCGGCGAGATGATGGGCTACCTGGCACGCCCGGCCGAGCCGGCCGGCCGGCTGCCGGCGGTGCTGGTGATCCACGAAAACCGCGGCCTCAACCCGCACATCGAAGACGTTACCCGCCGCATGGCCCTGGAAGGCTTCGTCGCCCTCGGCGTCGACTTCCTCTCGCCCGCCGGCGGCACGCCGGCCGACGAGGACCAGGCCCGCGAGATGATCGGCGCGCTCGATACCGGCCAGACCATCCAGGATGCAGTGGCGGCGGTCGATTTCCTCGCCAACCACCCGGACAGCAACGGCAAGGTCGGCTCCGTCGGCTTCTGCTGGGGCGGCGCCATGAGCAATCAGGTGGCGGTGAATTCGCCGGCGATCTCGGCCACGGTGGCCTACTACGGGCGCCAGCCGGCCGCCGACCAGGTCGCCAACATCAAGGCCCCGATGCTGCTGCACTACGCCGGCCTGGATGAGCGCATCAACGCCGGCATTCCCGGCTTCGAGGCGGCCTTGAAGTCGAACGGCGTGAACTACGATCTCTTCGTCTACGACGACGCGAACCACGCCTTCAACAATGACACCAACGCCGCCCGCTACGACGCCAAGGCGGCCGACGTGGCCTGGAGCCGCACGGTGAACTTCTTCAAGGAGAACCTGCAATGAAGGATCCCGGGCGGGGCTCGCGGTCGCACCCGCCGGGTGAGCCCCCATCGGGTAATTCTCCGGGGCAGCGCAACGGCTGAACGGCCTGTGCACTGCCCTAATTTTTTTGTGCCGGCGTTGTTCACCGTGAACTCTTCGCGATTTCTTCCGCGACAGAGAAGGCTACCTCTCCGGGCCGCCCGCAGTGGCTCAAGGCTGCCATGCGCCATGGACACTGGTAAGTCTACCCACCATATAGCATGCTAGTTTTGGCGCCGCGTCCTCACCGGGGCTTGCGGCGTGTTCTTAAGGCCCTGGATCAAGCAGCGACATTCCGGATTTCTCTGATGAGCGCGGGCGCGCGGACCTCAAGCGATTCCTCCGACGGCACGGCGCGGCCGTCGGTTGCCGTTCGGCGGCCCTCGCTCGGCATCCTCATCGCGGTGACCGCGCTGGGGCCGATGGCGCTCAACATCTTCATCCCCTCGATGCCGGGCATGGTCGCCGTCTTCGGCACCGACTACGGCACCATCCAACTCACCCTCACGCTCTACCTCTTCGGCGTGGCCATCGCGCAGCTCTTCATGGGCCCGCTGTCCGATCGCTTCGGCCGCCGGCCGGTGCTGCTCGCCGGCATCGGCCTCTTCCTCCTCGGCAGCCTCGGCGCCGCCCTCGCCCAAAGCATCGAAACGCTGATCGCCGCGCGCATCGTGCAGGCGGTCGGCGGCTGCGCCGGGCTGGTGCTCGGCCGCGCCATCGTGCGCGACACCCACGGCCGCGAGGAGTCCGCCAGCATGATCGGCTATATCACCATGGCCATGGTGGTGGCGCCGATGCTGAGCCCGTTGCTCGGCGGCTATCTCGATCACTGGTTCGGCTGGCGCTCGACCTTCTTCACCGTGCTGGCGGTCGGCGCCGTCGTGCTCGGCCTCGCTTGGCTGCTGCTGCACGAGACACACCACGACCGCAGCATCAGCAACGGCCCGCTGGCCATGCTGCAGGGCTTCCCCATCCTGCTGCGCAATGCCGCCTTCACCGGCTATGTGCTGAACGTCAGCTTCACCACGGCGGTATTCTTCGCCTTCCTGGCCGGCGCGCCGTACATCATGGTCGAGATCATGGACCGGCCGACCAACGAGTACGGCCTCTACTTCATGTTCATGGCCACCAGCTACATGGCCGGCAACTTCCTTTCCGGGCGGCTGTCGACGCGCATCGGCGCGGACCGCATGATCCTCACCGGCAGCCTGCTGGCGCTGGCAAGCGTCGGCCTGCTCGCCGGCGTGGCCCTGACGACCGAGATGACCCCGCTTCTCCTCTTCGCGCCCGTCATGCTGGGCGGCCTCGGTAACGGCCTCAGCCTGCCGAGCGCCACCGCCAGCGCGATCTCCATCCGCCCCGACCTCGCGGGCACCGCCTCGGGCCTCACCGGCTTCCTGCAGATGATGGTGGGCGCGCTGGCCACGCTGCTGGTCGGCAGGCTGCAGGACGACACCGTGTTCCCCATGGTGGCGGTCATGACCTCCGGCGCGATCATTGCCTTCCTCGGCTATGGGCTCGCCCGCGCCACGCTCGCATCGCGCGCGGCGGCGGCCGCTTCTCCCGCCGCCGACTGAGCCCCGCGCGGGCACGCCTGCCGCATTGTTTCCGGGAGGCTTTGGCGATAAACAGGGCGGACCGAGAAGGAGGGATTCCGCATGCTGCCGACCGCTGCCGTCAATTCAGGCGAGATCGCCGAAATCACCGCCCGCATCCTGCTGGAGATCGAGGCGGTCCTGTTCCGGCCCGACGATCCCTTCATCCTGACCTCGGGGCGGGCCAGTCCGGTCTATGTGGACTGCCGCAAGATCATCTCCTTCCCACGCGCCCGCGCGCAGTTGATGGACTTCGCCTGCGACATGATCCGGCGCGAGGCCGGCTACGAGTCGATCGACTGCATCGCCGGCGGCGAGACGGCCGGCATCCCGTTTGCCGCCTGGATCGCCGAACGCCTCGGCCTGCCGATGCTTTACGTGCGCAAGAAGCCCAAGGGCTTCGGCCGGGACGCGCAGATCGAGGGCTACCTGCGTGAAGGCAGCCGGGTTCTTTTGGTGGAAGACCTCGCCACCGACGGCGGCTCGAAGCTGAATTTCGTCGACGCCCTGCGCAAGGCCGGCGCCGAGGTCGCGCATACCTTCGTCATCTTCCACTACGGCATCTTCCCGGCCGGCGTCGCCGCCCTGGCCGAGCGCGGGGTGAAGCTGCATGCCTTGGCCACGTGGTGGGACGCCCTCGCCGTCGCCGAGGACCGCGGCTACCTCTCCGGGGCCCAGGTCGAGGAAGTGCGTTGCTTCCTGCAGGACCCGGAAAGCTGGTCGGCCGCGCACGGCGGCACGGAAGGTGCGGACAAGGAAGACCTCGCCTCCGGTGCTTAGAGAAGACCGCGCCAGGGGACGATTGGGAGCAAGCGCACCAGCAGCACCTTGAACGGAGTCGCGCCACGGGCGCGTGTCCCTTCGCGAAATCCACCAGACATGGCAGACCGCGCGATCTTAACCATAGTTGAGTCTGTTTTTTGCCGGTCCCCTCTTAGGGGTGCTTCTTTTCCCAGCCAAAATCGGTAGTATCGGTCGTACTGCTCAGGGACGGGGGTCGATGAGCGAACACGAGCGAAAAGGCGGCATCATCAGGCGCGTGGTGACGGCCTTGGAAACTGCGCCCCACGGCAGCCAGGAACTGGACTGCATGATCAGCTATGCCCTCGAACTGGCACGGGGCGAGTTCGATCAACTCATGATGGAGCTCCTGGTCAACGAAGGCTTTTCGTGGAACGTGATCTCGGAGATCTGGGAGGGCAAGGTCGCGCCCTACACCCAGTCTCTAGACAGCGGCATCGAGGGCGAGAACATCGCCTTCGTCATGAAATCCGAGCGTCGCGAACAGTGGGCGGCCGTTCATAAGTCTTCCGATGGTGAGGAATACGTCGCCTGGGCCAGGACCGAGATTCTCTCACGGCGCCTGGCCGCCCTGAAAGGCATCGTCGCCGAGGCGGGCAATGGCTCCCGCACGGCCGCCGCCTCCGAGGACAGCGACGAGGATGCGGAGGACGCCCCAGCAGACCCCGAACATCTAGGCATGGTCCCCGGCGTCGGCGGCTCGGCAAGGGATGCCGAGAACTGGACCGTGTTGTTCTAAAGCCGTTTCCGACCAAACAGGACCATTCTGACGGAGCGTGTTCGTGACGAGATCAAACGGTTCGCAGCCGGCCATAGGGGTGATGCGCTGCATCGCGCGGCCCTTGGCCTGCCGGGGCGACCGCCGCTGGAAAACAGGATTGATTCGATTTGGCCGGAAAGGACTCTAGGGCACAGCGATCATGAAGATCCTGGCGAACGGCTGGACATACCCCGTCCTGCCGTAGCCCGCAGACTTTAGAAGGGCCGTCAACAGCATGAAGCGCGACAGCCATCTGCCGGAAAACTCAGTGCCCTACGTTATCGTGGTCGGCAGCGAAAAGGGCGGCACCGGCAAATCCACCACGGCGATCCATCTGACCGTCGCCCTGATGAAGCTCGGCTTTCGCGTCGGCACCATCGACCTCGATGCGCGCCAGGGCACCTTCACGGCTTTCTTCCGCAACCGCGATGCCCGTGCCCGCCAAAGCGGCTACGCGCTCGAGCTGTCGAAGCACCGCACCATCCTGCGTTCCACCGCCAGCGAGCCTTCGGCGTCCGAGGCCGACGAAGCGGGGCGCCTGCAGGATGCTTTCGACGACCTCGCCGATTGCCACTTCATCGTCATCGACACGCCGGGCAGCGATTCCTATCTCTGCCGCCTCGGCCACAACCGCGCCGACACCCTGGTGACGCCGCTGAATGACAGCTTCCTCGACATCGAGGTGCTGGCGCACATCAACCGCGAGCGCCGCGAGGTCGAGGCCCCCAGCGTCTACAGCCAGTTGGTCTGGGAACAGAACAACCAGCGGGTCGTCGCCAGCCGGCCGCCGATCGACTGGGTGGTGGTGCGCAATCGCCTGGCCCACATCGAGGCGCGCAACATGCGGGAGATCTCCGCCCTGCTCGTCCTGCTGGCCAAGCGCATCGGCTTTCGCCTGGCGCCTGGAATCAGCGAGCGGGTGGTATTCCGCGAGCATTTCATGAAGGGGCTGACGGCGCTCGACCTGCC
Source organism: Kiloniellaceae bacterium (assembly GCA_009377535.1). GTDB lineage: Bacteria > Pseudomonadota > Alphaproteobacteria > Kiloniellales > Kiloniellaceae > Pelagibius. The sequence goes on along the minus strand of WHTV01000061.1, from coordinate 13,352 downwards.
GGAGCCGGGCGACAGCCAGGCCGGAACCAGCAGTCACGCCGCCGCGCGGCGCGAGATCCAGGATCTGCTGCGGGCCATCGGGCTGTTCGAAGCGGACAACGCCTGACGGCGAGTTGATCCTACTGCGGCCGTTCGGCCTGCTGGCGCACGGGCGCAGGGGCCTCGGGCAATTCCTCGACTACCTCGGCCTCGACCGCCGCGGCGTCCCTGCCCGCTGGGCGGCGCACCACGAGGCAGCCCTGCCCCTTGGCCTCCAACCGACGGCAGAGCTCGCGGGCAATGCCGAGATCGGCGATGGCACCGCTGCGCACGCGGTAGAACGTCCCGGCGCCCTCGAGCGCGGCTTCCCGCACGCCGAGGTCCATGCCGCCCAGCAGGTCCGGAAAGGCCGCGGCCAGGCGGCCGCGCTCGCGTTCGGCGTCGGCGGTCTGGCGCACCGAAGCGAGCTGGACCTCGTAGTCGCCATCCGGCGACACACGGAACCCCGCCGTCGCCTGCGCAACCGGCTTCGCCTTCGGCAGCGCAACCGCGCCGCTGCGCGCTGGCGTGTGGCCGGGCGCGCCCTGCAACGCCCCGTCAAGGCTGCCGGCATCCGAGCGTGGCGGGACAGGCACCTGCGCCTCTCCGGCCGGCGGCTCGCCTGCCGGGGCCGGAATGGCGACCTTGCCGCGCTCGGTCTTGGGCACCAGGCTGAAGGCGTTGGCACCGGGCACCAGCGAGGCATCGGGCAGCACCACCCACTCGCCGTTGGCATCGGCGCGCACCGAGGCGATCGGGCTGCCGTTGTTCAGCAGGATCCACTCGCTGAAGGGCTCCGCCCGGCCGGCGACGATCGACTGGCCATCGGGCTCGATGCGGATGATGTCGAAGGACGGTTCCGGCAGCGCCGCCTCGACGGCCGGCGCCGCGACGCCGGCGGCCGCTGCGGCCGGGGCCGCGGGCGCCGGCTCGGGGACCGCCGCCGGCGACGCGGCAGCTTCCGGCACGGCGGCAGTGACGACGGGGGGCTCGGCAGGCTTGCCCGCCAGGACCAGATAGAATCCCAGGCCGAGCGCGGCCCCCAGCGTAACCACCGCGGCACTGCGCCATGGCAGAGTGTGCGGCGGCCTTGCCTTGGAGACCTCGCCACTCGCCTGCAGTCGCGACGAGGGGCGCACGCCGTCCGGCGCAAGGCTGTCGTGCTGCAGGGCGGTGGCCTGGCGCAGCGCCAAGGACGCCGGCATCGCCGGCAAGTCTGCGAGACTGCGTTCGGCCGCTGGCGCCACCCCGGCAGCGGGGCGGTCGGCCTCGGGTTCCACGATGACCGCGTCGGCGGCTGCGGCATCTTCCGTGGCGGGCGCGGCCGCCTCGACGATCACGGCGTCCGCGGCCCCCTCTGCGCAGCCTTCCTCATCTTGCGGCGCATCCTCGATGGCGGCCACATTGGCATCGCCTGAAACCGTCTCAGCCTCGATGTTGTCCTCGATATCGGCATCACCGGCATTCGTCGCAGTCGCCGCCGCCCCTGACGCTGCCGGCTGCGGCGCGGCCTGACAGGGAGCGGCCGCCACGGCGCTCGAGTGGCCGTTGGTCCGCCGCAGCGACTGCGCCCCACGCTCGAGCAGGCTGGCGGCCGGCGGCACTTCGGCTGCCGTCGCGCTGGCTGCTTCGGCGGCAGGCTCGCCTTCCCCGGAAACCGGCTGCGCCTCGACAAAGGCCAGCAGCGGCAATTCCGCGGGCGCCTTTGGCTTGCGACGACCGGCCGCACCATTGAGCCCGGCCACCCTGGCTTTCGCGCCGGTGGCAGCATCACGGCCGGACGGATCGAAGCCCTCCGTACCGGCCGCCTCCATTTCAGAGATCAGTGCGCCGGCGGGCGATGCCTTACCCTTGCGCGCAAAGAGGTTGCTGGTCAGCGAAGCCGCCTTCTGCTGCGTCATGTCAGGCCCAGCCCTCGGCCTTCGTCTGCGCTGCCACGGCGGCGGCGACTCCCGGGATCGACGGCAGCCGGCGCCGCCGCGTCGCCCCGCCATCGAGGCGCTCGCGCAGATAGTCCCAGAGTTCGGCGACCTCGTCGGCCGAGCGCGATTCGCCGGGCAGCTCCATCACCGTGCGACCGTCGATCATGGCGGCGGCGAAGTCGACGCGCTGATGGATGATGCCAGGCGCCAGCGGCCCGTATTGCGACAGCAGCGCGACGGCTTCGGAAGTGATCCGCGCCCGGGCGGCGGCGCCGTTGACCACGAAGACCAGCGGCTTGCCGAGATGCTCGACCAGTTCCATGGTCGAGCCGATGGAGCGCAGATCGTGCGGACTCGGCCGGGTCGGGATAAGCACCAGGTCGGCGACGCGGATGACGTCGGCGATGGTGGCGGTCAGGGCCGGCGGCGTGTCGATGACGAGCAATTCGAGCCCGTGGGCGGCCAGTTCCTTGATGTCGTCGGCCAGCCGCGGCACCGCCGTCTGGATGAAAAAGGGGTTGGGCGCCGTGCGCTCGTTCCACCAGTCCGCCAGGCTGCCCTGGGGGTCGACGTCGATGAGCCCCACCGGCCCCGCGCCGCTCAACTCCGCCTGAACCGCGAGATGTCCCGCCAGGGTGGTCTTGCCAGATCCGCCCTTTTGGGAAGCAACAACCAAAACCTTCAACCTGCGCGCCCCCCGAATCCTCGATGAGCCGGTATTACTTGGCAGACTGCGCCCGACGCAGTGCCTCTGGCTCCGATCACGTCCCAGGCCAAGGCTAGTCCTTGGTGCCTGACGGCGAAAGTTAATATTTAGTTAATCCTCTACTATATGTAGCGTCTCATGGGAAGGCGAAGCTGCAGGTCTTGATTAAATTCGCCGTTCCACACCCCTGGACGGCCCCGCCGCCCCGCCCGATCTACAACCTGTAGGCAAACACTTTCCCGTGCAATTAAGCACAGGATGAATTTCTGCCAGAATCCCGCTAGCGGCGCCACCCTAATCAGGACAGATATCAACGAAAGAAAGAAGAATTCCGCCACCAACTTCGAGAAGTTTCATGTAAAATTTTATGTAAATTTAATATAAACTAAGACAAAAGTGTTTAGTTTTTAAATCTTTACTTAATCGTGCGCGTCTATTATTTTAAACGGCTGCTTAGATGCCTGGACTGTATGGAGGATGTGATGCAGATCCAACCAACCCCGGCGCCTCTGGCCAACACCGGTTCAGAGTCCGCCGCCCGACCCCAAGAGGTCGCCCCCGTGGCCAAGGCGGAAACGCCGCGGCCCGTGGACGCGGCTCCGAAGGACCCGCCGCCTCGGTTTCCCTATCCGGAACTGAGTCGGGGACAATCGATCGATATCGAGATCTGATTGTCGGGCCTTCGTGCCGTCACCTTCTGGGGAACGACATGCTTTGGTTATCTACGCTCCGAAGGGGATGAGGTTTCTCCCCTTCGGAGCTCTTCGTTCTGCCGGGACCCTTCGAGGACACTTGTGCACTGGAGCCCGGGCGCCATATACATCTCGTACCGATGAAGCAGCCCGAGCCGCCGGAGTCTGGGAAAGTCTCGGCCCCCAGATTTTGCGTCCTGGCGTCAAGCCGCTCATCCGCGATGGCCAGCCGATGATGACGGACGATCCGAAATGTCTGTAGAACCGAGGCACATGGCGCCGCTTCGGCGCAATCTCAGCTTTCTGCGGCGCTGGCTGCAGAACCCGAGGGCCGTTGGCGCCCTGGTGCCAAGCGGGCGGAGCCTCGCCAGCGCCATGGCCGCGGAGATCGACCTGGATGCTGCCGGGGTGGTGGTGGAGCTCGGTGGCGGCACCGGCAACGTCACCGCGGCGCTGCTGGATGCCGGGATCGCGGCGCGGGACATTGCCGTGGTCGAGCGTGATCCCACCCTTGCCAAGATGATCGCCGCACGCTTTCCCGAGGTTAGGGTCCTGCAGGGGGATGCCGCCGATCTGCGCCGGCTGCTGCGCAAGGCCGGCATCGGACCGGTCAAGGCGGTGGTCTCGGGGCTGCCCCTACTGTCGATCCCCGACCGCATCTGCCTGAGGATCATCGCCGAGGCCATCGAGGCGCTCAACCGGAACGGCGTCTTCGTGCAGTTTACCTACGGCCCCGCCTCGCCGATATCGCGCCGGATCCTCGCGCGCCTCGGATTGGAAGCGCTGCGCGCCTCCTGGGTGGTCGACAACTTCCCGCCGGCCAGCGTGTGGCGCTATCGTACCGCCGCCAAGCAGGAAGACAGGCGTAGCGCCTAGGGCTCTGCCGACCCGATTTCCCCGTAAGCTATTCCGCCGCTGCGACGCGCCGAAGGATCCTCGCCGGCTTGGCCTCTGTGTTGCGCTTGAAGGCGGTGGTGCGGATCATCTCGCGCACCCGCGGTTGAATCTCGGTGCGCCAGCGGGTGCCATTGAACACGCCGTAGTGACCGATGCCCGGCTGGACGTAGTGGTAGTGGTCGTCGACCGGGATGTTGCTGCAGAGGTCGTGCGCCGCCTCCGTCTGTCCGAGCCCGCAGATATCGTCCAGTTCTCCCTCGACCGTCATCAGGGCCGTCTTGCGGATCTGGCGGCAGTCCACCGGCTTGCCGCGGTGAGTCAGGCGGCCCTCGGGCAGCGCGTGCTCCTGGAAGACCTTCTGGACCGTCTGCAGATAGAACTCGGCGGTGAGGTCCATCACCGAGAGGTACTCATCGTAGAAGCGCTGATGCTGATCGACCGAATCGCAGTCGCCGGTGACGAGGTGACGGAAGAGATCGGCATGGGCGTCCATGTGGCGCTCGAGGTTCATGGTCATGAAGCCGGAGAGCTGGATGAAGCCGGGGTAGACCTGCCGCATGGCGCCGGGATTGGGCAGCGGCACGGTGTGGACCACGTTGCGCTGAAACCATTCGAGCGGCTGCGAGGCCGCCAGTTCGTTCACCGCAGTCGGGTTGCGCCGGGTGTCGATCGGTCCGCCCATCAGCGTTATTGACGCCGGCTGCAAGGGATCGTTCTCGGCCGCCATTGCCGCCACGGCGGCCAGCACCGGCACCGAGGGCTGGCACACGGCGATCACGTGAGTGTTGGGGCCGATGAACCGGGTGAATTCGATGACGTAGTCGATGAAGTCGTCGAGATCGAAGCCGCCATACATCAGCGGCACCACGCGCGCATCGCGCCAGTCGGTCACGTAGACATCGTGCTCCGGCAGCATGGCCCGCACGGTTCCGCGCAGCAGCGTGGCATAGTGGCCCGACAGCGGCGCCACGATGAGCACCTTCGGATCGTAGCGCTTGCCCACCTCGCTCTCACCGCGCTTGAAGTGCAGCAGGTCGCAGAACAGCTTCGAATGGACGATCTCCGGCTCGACCGGAGTCGGTATTCCGAAGATCGTCACTTCGTCGATGCCCCATTCGGGCTTGCGGTAGCGGCGGGTGACGTTTTCGAAGACTTCGCAGGCGGCCGCCACGGCCTTGCCGAGGGGGGTATAGGCCACCGGATTGAAGGCGCTGCGGCAGGCGTGGCGCAAGGCGTCCGACTGGGCGCGCAGCGGCTGCACCGCAGCATGGGTCATCTCGTAGGCGTGATAAAGCAAAGCTGATTGGCCCCCAAAGTTGGCGCGCCCTCTAGGGCACCGCCTTGTGCTGTCTTGATTTTATCCAGGGCAGCCCGCATCGGCCCGCTCCGTGGCGCCGTCGTGACAGCGAATGCTGCGACGCAACAAAACCTTAACATCGAGAACCCGCCCAGCGAAGCGAAAAGTCCTGCGGGCGAAGCCTGCCTGGGCCTAAAGGGGTTTGCGCCGGCACACCCTGGCGTGGCCGCACCGGGTTTCTAGATTTGGCAACGAAAGCTACCACAGCGATGCCTAAGAAAGGATGAAGGACATGGCCAAGGTCATCGATGCCTTGCGCGGCGCTGCGACGGCGAAGGGGCTGGCTGTAGCCGCCACGCGCCCCTATGATCGCGCCGGTGCGGGTACGAACGACGCAGAGGCAGGAAAATGAGTGAAGGCGATACCACGCAGAACATGGCCGTGTTCTGTGATTTCGAGAACGTGGCCCTGGGCGTCAAGGACGCCAAGTACGCCGCCTTCGAGATCGGCCGGGTGCTCGAGCGCCTGCTGCTGAAAGGCGACATCGTCGTCAAGAAGGCCTATTGCGACTGGGCGCGCTACAAGGAGTTCAAGGCGCCGATGCACGAGGCGGCCTTCGAGCTCATCGAAATCCCCCACCTGCGCATGTCCGGCAAGAACTCGGCCGACATCCGCCTCGTCGTCGACGCCCTCGACCTCTGCTACACCAAGCCGCACATCGATAGCTTCGTCATCATCAGCGGCGATTCCGACTTCTCGCCCTTGGTCAGCAAGCTGCGCGAGAACAACAAGTCGGTGATCGGTGTCGGCGTGAAGAACTCGACCTCCGAACTGCTGACCGCGAACTGCCACGAGTTCATCTACTACGACGACCTGATCCGCGAATCGGACACCCAGAAGAAAGCCCAACGCCAGCGCAGCGCCGCCAAGAAGACGGCCAAGCCGAAGCCGAACAGCCAGGAGGCGCTGAAGCAGGAGGCCTTCGACCTGGTGACCGAGGTGATCGACGACCTCTTCAAGGAACGCGGCGCGCAGGAGAAGGTCTGGGGATCGATGGTCAAGCAGACCCTGAAGCGCCGCAAGCCCGGCTTCAACGAGAGCTATCATGGCTTCCGCGGCTTCGGGCAGCTCTTGGAAGAAGCCGAAGACCGCAAGCTGCTGGAACTGGAACTCGACGAGAAATCCGGCGGCTACGTCATCAAGCGCCTGCGACAGTACGACTGAGCCGGACGCTGGCGATGGCGACGTCGCTCAGCACCGCCGAGAAGTGGCAGGCAGCCGCCGCCAGCACAAAGGCGTGCCAGATGACGTTGTGATACGGCAGCCGCTGCCAGAGGTGGAACACCACGCCCAGGCTGTAGAGCAGCCCGCCGGCGACGAGCAGCGCGAGGCCGGCGGCCGACATTGCGCCGAGCAGCGGATCGAACACCACCAGGATGCTCCAGCCGAGCAACAGGTAGGCCGCCACGGAAAGGCGCTCGAAGCGCCACGGCCAGAACAGCTTCAGCGCCACGCCACAGAGCGCCACGAACCACACCAAGGCCAGCAGGCCGAGCCCCCAGGTGCCGCCGATGGCGATCAGCATGAAGGGCGTGTAGGTGCCGGCGATCATCACGAAGATGGAGGCATGGTCGAGGCGGCGGAGCACCGCCTTGCAGCGGCCGGGGCCGCAGAGGTTATAGAGCGCCGAGCAGCCGAGCATCGCCAGCAGCCCGAAGCCGTAGAGGCCGAGCGCCAGCCACAGCAGGGCGTCGTGGCTCGGCAGCACCGCGATGGCGAGAATGACGCAGGCGGCGAGGCCGAACAGCAGGCCGAGGCCGTGCACCGCGGCATCCGCGACGCGCTCCGGGCGACTGTACTGCGGGTGCAGGTCGTAGCGGTCCTGCATGGTCTCGTCTTCGTCGCGGCCCGGCTCAACCGGGGCCTTCCAGGTCCATCTTCAGGCTGAACAGCTCCATCATATCCTTCAGCACCACGATGCCGACCAGGCGGTCGCCGACGGCGACGATGAGGCGGCTGGAACCGGTGCGGTTCATCAGCGCCATCGCCTCGATGGCGTCCATGCCGGGATCGACGGTGTTCTCTTCCGTGCAGGGCATCATCAGCTTGCCGACCATGAGGTAGGGCCACTTCTCGCGCGGCTCCGCCTTCAGCTGGCGCACCGAGATGCAGCCGAGCAGGCGTTGGCCGGAGACCACGGGGAAAAGGTCGTGGTGATGCTCGTAAACGTAGTTCTGGACGAAGCGGTCGAGCGGCAGCTCGGGCGGCACGGCGACGGTGTCGTGAGTCATGAAGCGGCGCACCGGCTCGCCGGCGAAGAGGCTGCGGCTCAGCATCTGCTGGTAGGATGAGGCCGCCGCGCCGCGCACGAAGAGGCCGATGAGGAACCACCACATGCCGCCGATGAAGTTACCGGTGATGACGCTGAACAGGCCGAGCGCCATCAACAGCAGGCCGAAGGCCTTGCCGGCGTTGGCGGCGACGCGGGTCGCCTGCCGGAAGTCGCCGCGCCAGTGCCACAGCGCCGCCCGCAGGACGCGGCCGCCGTCCATCGGGAAGGCGGGGACCATGTTGAAGGCGCCGAGCAGCAGGTTGATGAGGGCGAGATACTCGAGCACCGCGTTGATCGGCAGCGGCAGGCCGAGCGCCGCCCCCAGGCCGGCCACCAGGTAAAACGCGAGCGCGAGGGCAAAGCTGGCGAGCGGGCCGGCAATCGCCATCCAGAACTCGACCTTGGCGCTCTTGGGCTCCTCCGTCATCTCGGCGACGCCGCCGAAGATGAAGAGGGTGATGCCCTTGATCGGCAGGCCGTAACGGCGCGCCACCACCGAGTGGGAGAGCTCGTGGAAGATCAGCGAGAACACCAGGCCGAGCATGCCGGCGACGCCCATCGACCAGTAGGTCGCGGTCGCGAGGCCTTCGTACCACAGCGGGAATACGCCGAGCGCCAGCGACCAGGTGACCAGCACGGCGAGAAACACCCAGCTGATGTCGACCCGGACCTTGAAGCCGAGCAGTGCGAAAAGCGTGATGCTGCGTCCGTTCATGCCGCTCCCATTCTGTCCCTCGACAGGGCGGTCCTGCAATCTAAGCCGGCCCCACGGATATGGTCACGGAAAGGTGATTTCCAACCAGATCCCCTATCCGGCGGCGGTGAGGCCGACTGCCGGGCGCAGACCCCTTCGCGCGGGCGCTCCGGTCCGCTAGGATGCCTGCAAGGAAACCCGGTGGTCAGCGAGGGGGCTGAGCATGCGAAAGCTATTCATCTCGGCGGTGCTGGCGCTGGCCGGCGCCCTCTCGGCACAGTTCGCAGGCATCGCTCCCGCGGCCGCGGAGGAGCTGCGCATCGGCATATCGCAGTATCCCACCACCCTGCATCCCAGCACCGAGGCCTCGGTCGCCAAGTCCTACGTCCACGCCATGACCCAGCGGCCGATGACCGTCTACGACCAGCAGTGGGAGCTGATCTGCATGCTCTGCACCGAACTGCCGTCGATCGAAGCCGGCACGGCGATTCCGGAAGACCTGCCACCGGAGGTCGAGGGCGCCGGCGACGGCCGCGGCATCGCGCTGCGCTACACCATCCAGCCCGACGCCATCTGGGGCGACGGCACCCCCGTCACCACCAGGGACGTGATGTTCACCTGGCGGTCCGGACGCCACCCGAGCGCCGGCACCGGTAACCTGGAGCTCAACAAGCGTATCCATGCCATCGACGTGGTCGACGACAAGACCTTCGTCATCCACGCCGACCGCATCTCCTTCGAATACGCCGCCATCAACGACTTCCGGCTGCTGCCGGCGCACATCGAGGAGCCGATCTTCGACGCTGCGCCGAACGACTACCGCAACCGCACGGCCTACGACACCGACCCGACCAATCGCGGCCTTTACTTCGGTCCCTACCGCATCGCCGAGGCGGTAGCGGGCTCCCGCCTGGTGCTGGAGCGCAACGAAACCTGGTGGGGCAAGCCGCCGGCCTTCGACCGCATCACCATCCTCACCATCGAGCAGACCACGGCGCTGGAAGCCAACCTGCTGTCCGGCAACGTCGACATGATCGCCGGCGAACTCGGCCTCACCCTCGACCAGGCGCTGGCCTTCGAGAAGCGCCACGGTGAGCGCTACCAGGTGGTCTACGAGCCGAGCCTGCTCTACGAGCACATCGACCTCATGCTCGACAACCCGATCCTGCAGGACAAGCGCGTGCGCCAGGCGCTGGTCTACGCCATCGACCGCGAGACGATCAACGCGCGGCTCTTCGAGGGCCGCCAGACGGTCGCCCATTCGGACGTCTCGCCGCTCGACTGGGTCTACAGCGAGGACGTCAAGAAGTACCCCTACGATCCCGCCAAGGCGGGCGAACTGCTGGATGCCGCCGGCTGGAGCGAGCTCCGCGGCGGCATTCGCCACAACGCCAAGGGCGAGCCGCTGCAGCTCGAGTTCATGACCACCGCCGGCAGCCGCATTCGCGAGCTTGTGCAGCAGGTGCTGCAGAGCCAGTGGAAGCAGGTCGGCGTCGACATCCGCGTGCGCAACGAGCCGGCGCGCGTGTTCTTCGGCCAGACCGTGCACCAGCGCCGCTTCACCGGGCTCGCCATGTTCGGCTGGGGCAAGGGGCCCGAGCACATCCCGCGCACCACCCTGCATTCCGAGGAAATCCCCACCGCGGCAAACGGCTGGTCGGGCCAGAACTATACCGGCTTCAAGAATGCCGAGATGGACGCGCTGATCGAGGCCATCAACCTTGAAGTCGACCGACCCAAGCGCAAGGCGATGTGGGACAGGCTGCAGGAGATCTATGTCGAGGAGGTGCCGGTGATCGGACTCTACTGGCGCGCCAATCCCTACATCCTGCCGCAGTGGCTGAAGGGTGTCCGCCCGACCGGACAGATGGCCTCCTCCTCCCTGTGGGTCGAGGACTGGACCGTCGAGGATCGCTGAGTGCTCTCTTACCTCGTGCGCCGCCTGCTCGAGTCACTCTTCGTGCTCGCCGTCATGTCGCTGGTGATCTTCTCTCTCATCGGCCTGATGCCGGGCGATCCCATCGACATCATGATCTTCTCCAATCCGGAGATGACGACGGCCGATGCCGACCGCCTGCGCGCCCTCTACGGCCTCGACCGGCCGATCTTCGAGCGCTATCTCGCCTGGCTCGGCAACACGCTGTCCGGCGACTTCGGCTACTCGCGGCTCTACAATCAGCCGACCCTCGACATCCTGCTGCCGCGCCTCGGCAACACCGTGCTCCTCATGGGCCTCAGTTTCCTGCTTGCCCTGGCGATCGCCCTGCCGGCGGGGATCTACGCGGCGACGCGGCCGCAGAGCCCGATCGATCACGCCATTAACCTGCTGGCCTTCGCCGGCATCTCGGTGCCGCCCTTCTGGCTCGGCATCCTGCTGATCATCCTTTTCGCCGTCACCCTCGGCTGGCTGCCGGCCGGCGGCATGGGCGACGGGCGCGACTTCTGGGGCGACCTGCGCTACCTCGTGCTGCCGGTGCTGGCGCTGACCATCGCCACGGTAGGCGGGATCATCCGCTTCGTGCGCGCGGCGGCCATCGAGACGCTGCGCCAGGACTACGTGCGCACGGCACTCGCCAAGGGGCTGACCGGCCGCGAGGTGGTCCTCGGCCACGTGCTGCGCAATGCCATGATCCCGGTGGTCACCATCCTGGCGCTGCAGATGGGAAACCTGTTCTCCGGCGCGCTCATTACCGAGCAGGTCTTCGCCTACCTCGGCATGGGCAAGACGATCTACGACGCGGTGACCGGCAATGACTACAACGTCGCTCTCATCGGCCTGCTGCTGGCGACCCTCACGACGCTGCTGGCCAACCTGCTGGCCGACCTGGCCTACAGCTGGCTCGACCCGAGGATCAGCTACCAATGACCGCTCCGGACCGCCAGCAGGGCCTGCTCGCGGCGGAGGCCGCATTCGCCCGCGGATCGTCGCTCACGGTGCGACAGATCTTCCTGCGCCGCTTCGTGCGCCACCGCCTTGCCGTCGGCAGCCTGGCCTTCCTCGTCCTGCTCGCCCTCGCCTCGGCCGCCGCGCCGCTGGTCGAGATGCTGCTCGGCGTCGACGGCAACCTGGTCGACCTCTTCGCCGCCAAGCAGCCGCCCTCGCCCGCGCATCCGCTCGGCACCGACGAACTGGGGCGCGACCAGCTGGTGCGACTGCTCTACGGCGGCCAGGTCTCCCTGCTGGTGGGCCTGGCGGCGGCGCTCTGCGCGGCAGTCATCGGTACCCTGCTGGGCCTCGCGGCGGGCTACTACGGCGGCCGGCTCGACGCCCTTGTGATGCGCTTCACCGACGGCGTCATCGCCCTGCCGATCCTCCCGCTGCTGATCATCCTGGCCGCGCTCGACCTCAACAAGCTCGGGCTGCCGCAGGCCGTGGTGACCTCGGAGAGCGTCAGCCTCTACCGCATCGTCTTCCTCATCGCCCTGGTCGGCTGGACCACCGTGGCGCGGCTGGTGCGCGGTGCCACCCTGTCGATGAAGACGCGGGAGTTCGTGCGCGCGGCGCAGGCACTCGGCGCATCGGCCCCGCGCATCATGCTGGTGCACATCCTGCCCAACGTGGTCTCGCCGATTATTGTCGCCACCACGCTGTCGATCGGCGGCATCATCCTGTTGGAGTCGGTCTTGAGCTATCTCGGGCTCGGCATCCAGCCACCCTTGCCCTCCTGGGGCAACATGCTCACCTCGGCGCAGGAACTGATCTGGGATTCGCCGGCCCTGGCGATCTACCCCGGCCTGCTGATTTTTGCGACGGTGATCGCCTTCAACTTCCTCGGCGACGGCCTGCAGGACGCCCTCGACCCCCGCGCCCTGCAGGGCGAGGATTAGAAAGGCCTAGCTGGCGGGTTGCGGCTCGGCTTCAGGAGCCGCTTCCGGCTCAGCCTCGGGCGCCGCTTCCGGCTCGGGCTCGGGTTCCGGCGGCCGGGCGACGGTGACCGTCGCCTGGTCGGTGCCGTAGAACACCATGGGGACCTCGCCCTCGAAATCAGCAGGCGCCCGGTAGCCGATGGCGCGTACCGGCACCGTCCCGCCGCAGAGCACGGCGACGCTCTGGCCGGTACCGGCGTCGAAGATCTCGCCGCTGGCCGGGCCCTGCGCACCGTCGGCGTTGAACATCTCCGCGGCCGCAGTCTCGAAGGACGGTGGCTGCATGCCGCAGAGCCGCGAGCGCACGCCGTAGACGATGACCGCCTCGCCCGGCTCGACGGTGAAGCTGCCGCCGAGGGGAATGCGCGGCGGATCGGAAGCATAGAAGCCGCGTGGGCCGCCGCCACAGGCGGCGAGGCCCAAAGCCAAGCCGAGCGCAACGGCGCTCCTTCGATGCCCCCTCATCTTACCCCCTTCAACCGACAACGGCCTCTTCACGGCTTCCCGCACTGTTGGAAAGCGGACAAATCTTTGCCGGGCGAAGGTACTAAGCCCGCCCGCGTCCCGTCAAACGGCAAAGGACCGGATCGCGAAAGCGCCGGGATCCGCCTAGGCCGGCCGGGGTCCGGGCCGGCCGCCGAGCAGGAAGGACAGCAGCGCCCCGGCCAGGAAACCGCCGGCATGCGCCTTCCAGCCGATCGCCGCGCCGGCCAGGAAATCGCCCAGGCCGGTGACGCCGAGCACCAGGTTCAGCCCCAGGAAGACCCCGACGAAGACGAGGGCGCCGCGCCGCCGGGCCGCCCCGCCGCCGGCGAACATGTAGCGCATCGCCGCGCCGGTCATGCCGTAGACGGCGCCCGAGGCGCCGATCAGCGCCAGCGGCTCCGCCCGGAAGGCAAATTCGGTGAGCGCTCCGGCCGCGGCGGT
>WHTV01000060.1 GCA_009377535.1 Kiloniellaceae bacterium | reverse complement strand
ATGCCCGGGCTCATCGCCTTGCCCACCATCTCCTCGAAAGCCTTGTACAAATCCTCGCGTAGGGTCTTGCCTGCTTTGCTTGACGGCATCTCTATCGCTCCTTGTCGAAGTCCGTTCCTGAACCTGAAAGGGCGGTCAGGACACCGTTTCCTTTGCCGACTTGAAGGAGTCGAAGACCTGGTCGGCGATGGCCGAGTAGCCCTGCACGATGGCGACGAGATCCGAGAGGTCCTGCGGTCCCTTGTCGGACTGGGCGTAGCGGACCAGGGCATCATGGGCGGCATCGAAGCGGTCGAGGCTCTGCATCAGGCCCTGCAATGTCGCAAGGTCTCGGGTGCGGGCATCGAGGGATCCATCGATCTCGCCCAGCAGGCGCAGGCGGGTGGAGTCGTTGACGTCGAGCTGGGCCTGGCCGTAGTCGATGGACAATTGGGCGATTTCGAGCAGCTTTGCCGAATCGCGCTGGCGGATCACGAAGGCCAGATCCTCGCGCAGCCTGCCCGAGATCTCCTGGATCGCCGGGGCGGCCTTTTCGATGGCGGCCTCCAGCGCGGCGGCGCGCCGGGCAGTGATGATCTTGGTGACGATGACGTCGGTGATCTCCTTGAGCGGCGAAAGCGCTTGGGCGATCGGCAGCTCGGCGAGGGTACCGGAGTTCCTGGAAAGATCAGACACCAGCAGCTCGGCCGCCGTCTTGGTGCGCGCACTGGCGATCTTCCAGCGCTCGCTGGCGTCGTTGTCGGCCAACGCGGCGAGCATCTGGGTGTACTGCTTGAGCAATCGAAAGGCGCGGTCGCGGGCCTCGATGGCCGCGGGCGACAGCACCGGCGAGTCGAGTTTGGCGATGTCGAGTGGGCGGTTGGGATTCTCGCGCAGCTGCTTCAGTTCGTAGTCGCGCTCGAAGCCGTTGATGCCGCGCACGGCTTCCAGTGCCACTGCGGCAGTCTGATCGGTGGCCTGCTGAAACTCGCCGATGGTCTGCTGGTAGATCGTGAAGTCGCGCGGCGTGCTGCTGCAGGCGGCCAGCAGCAGGGCCGCGGCCAAGGCCGTGAGCAACCTGGCTGCAAGGTTGATATCTCCGATGCTGCCCGCCGCGTCGGCGTTCCGGTTCCCTTTTCGCAAGAACATGGGTTCCCCCTCTCGAGCGGACCGGCAGTGGCCCTTTCGGACCTGACGGCTGCCGGCGGCGTGCTCTGCTTGAGGGGATTGTCGGGATCAGGTGCCGCCAAGAGCAATGGCGAATTCCGGACTAAGCCAGGAGAGGTATCCGGCGGCAATCGGGTGGGGGGCGGTGAACGCTTTGCCGTCAGCCCTCGTCGGGGCCGCGGCCGGCGGCCGAACGCGAGCGCGGGCGCAGAACCTTCACCGTAGAACTCGGGCCCGACTGCCAGTTCAGGTCGACGCCCTGCTCCTTCAGATAGGACTCTGCCGCGGCGCGGGCCTCGGCATGGGAGTCGGCGAAGCCCTGAGCGTAGAAACGCCCATCCTTTTCGAAGGAGACGGTCCAGCGGAAGCCGTCGGGGCCGCGCTGATTGCGCGGGCCCGGATTGCCCCGCCAGGGTTCGATGAGGATATCGTGCTTTTTCATAGTACCTACGATGACTTCTTAGCAAATTGCATGAAAATATGTGTCGGATTTCATCTTAAGCCACCGACGGGAGCTTTGTTGACTCCCTTTTGCCGTCATCGCCCCGTCCAGCGGGCCGCAATGACGCTCAGTGGCGCAGCACGAGCAGGGCGCCCTCGATGAGCTTCACGATCTTGGCCTTGCCTTTGGCAGCGGCGATGTCACGCGCCAACTCCAGCTTGGCGATGCCTTCGTCCGGCGTGGTGGCCGGACGGGAGATGATCGTTTCGTTCAGCTGGCTGATGCTGGCTTCCGTCACGCTGCGATCGATCTGCTGTTGATCGCGAAGCAGGCGGGCCCGGAAGATCGCGAGTTCATTCAGCGTGTGCATGCTCATGATTAAACCCTGCTCGTCGAGTCCCAAGTGTGACATTTCGCGGTCACATGCCAGCCGCAACCCGATGATATAGCAGGGGAGGCGCGCTGTCGCGGAATCAATCGTCCTCGGCCAAGAACCGCTCGATATCGTCGCGCCGGCCGAGGCTCTGGCGGTCGATCGCCACGCTCTTGATCAGGGCATAGACCTGGAGGCCGGGCTTGAGATCCAACGCGGCGCGCGAGCGGGCGGTGATGCGGGCCCAGATCGGCGCCCCGCCGGCACTGAGCTGGAGGTCGACCTGTGGGCTTTTTTCCTCGCCTATCTCCTGAATGACGCAGGGGATCACATTGAGAATACTGATATTTTCCGGCGGAGAGAGGGCGATCGAGACATCGCGCGCGCGGATCCGCACGCGCAGCGCCTGGCCGAGCGGCAGGTTGAGGTGTGGCACCTTCAAGCGGCCGCCTGCAAAGCGCAGTTCGGTCAGGCCGAACATCTTGTCCTGGCCGGCGACCGTCGTGGTCAGCACGGCGCCGGCTTCGTAGCGGCCGGTCAGTGGACGCAGGTCGAGCCGGCTGGTCAACTCCTCGAGCGGCCCGACGGCCTCGATGCGGCCGTTGGAGATGAGGACCAGGGTGTCGGCCAGGCGCACGATCTCCGGCATCGAGTGGCTGACGTAGACGATCGGCAGGTCCAACTCCGCCTTCAACTGCTCGATGAAGGGCAGGATCTCTTCCTTGCGCGGCTGGTCGAGCGCCGCCAGCGGCTCGTCCATGAGCAGCAGCCTGGGATTGGCCAGCAGGGCGCGGCCAAGGGCCACCCGCTGTTTTTCGCCACCGGACAGCGCCCCCGGGCGGCGGGCCAGCAGGTCCTCGACGCCGAGCAGGCCGACGACCTGGTCGAGGCCGATGCGGCGTTCCGCGGCCGGCACCCGGCGGAAGCCGTAGAGCAGGTTCTGGCGCACCGAGAGGTGGGGAAACAGGCGGCCCTCCTGGAACACGTAGCCGAGGCGGCGCTGTTCGGGCGGCAGGTCGATGCCGCGCTGCGAGTCGAAAAGCGTCTGGCCGCGCAGGACGATGCGGCCGCGCTTGGGGCGCAGCAGGCCCGCCAGCATGTTGATCAGCGAGGTCTTTCCGGCGCCCGAGCGGCCGAAAAGCGCGGTAATGCCAACGGCCCGGCAGGTGAAGCTGGCCTCCAGCTTCAACTGCCCCAGGCGATGAGAGACGTCGATTTCCAGCATCCTCTTGTCCTCCGCTCCGGCTAGCCGCTCATGCGCGCCCGCAGGCGCCGGGCGAGAACTTCGGAGGCGGCCAGAGCAGCCAGCGACACGATCACCGAGAGCACGGCCAGGCGCAGGGCACCGGCTTCGCCGTCGGGTGTCTGGATCAGGCTGTAGAGGGCCAGCGGCAAGGTGCGGGTCTCGCCGGGAATGTTGGACACGAAGGTGATGGTGGCGCCGAACTCGCCGAGGCTGCGGGCGAAGGCGAGCACGGCGCCGGCCAGGATACCCGGCAGCATCAAGGGCAGCGTGATGGTGACGAAGACGCCGAGCCTGGAGGCGCCCAGGGTGCGCGCCGCGGTTTCCAGGTTCTGGTCGACGGCCTCGATGGACAGACGCATGGCGCGCACCATCAAGGGAAAGGCCATGACGGCGGCGGCCAGCGCAGCGCCCTCCCAGGTGAACGGCAGCGAGATGCCGAAGGTGGCGTAGAGCCAGCTGCCGAGCGGACCCTGGCGGCCGAGCAGCAACAGCAGCAGGTAGCCGACGACCACGGGCGGCAGCACCAGGGGCAGGTGCACGATGCCGTTCAGCAGCGTCTTGCCGTAGAACTCGCGGCGTCCGAGCAGCCAGGCGACGGCGAGGCCGAAGGGCAGGCTCACGGCGACGCTCCACAGCGCGACGCGCAGGCTGAGGCCGAGGGCTTCGATCTCCAGGGGTGTCAACTCGGGCATGGCGTCCTTCGGCCTGTCGGCGCAGCGCCGAGGCTCAGCTGCCGAAGCGGGCGCGCGTGAAGCCGTGCTTGCCGAAGATGGCAGTGGCTTCGTCGCTTATGAGAAAATCATAGGCCGAGCGGACGGCGGGGCTGTCGCGCCCGGCGACGATCGCCAGCGGGTAGGTGATATCCGGCGTCACGTCGCCGGGGAAGGCATCGATGATCTTCACCCGTCGCGAGATTGCCGCGTCGGTCTCATAGACGATTCCGGCAGCCACCTCGCCACGGCCGACCAGGGCGAGGGCTGCGCGCACGTTGCCGGCCTGGGCCAGGCGGTCCGCCACCTGGTCCCACAGGCCGAGCGCTTCGAGCGCCTGACGGGCATAGACACCGGCCGGCACGTGGGCGGGATCGCCGATGGCCAGACGCCCGTCGCCGAGGAGGTCGCGCAGCGGCAGTCCCCGCGACAGGCGCAGGCGTAGCGGCGAGTCCGCCGGCGCCACCAGCACCAGCCGGTTGGACAGCAGGGGCAGGCGGCTGCCCGGCGCCAGGAGCTGCTGCGCGTCGAGGTGGTCCATCCACGCCACGTCGGCAGAGAGAAAGAGATCGGCCGGAGCCCCCTGGGCAATCTGCCGGGCAAGGGTGGAGGAGGCGGCGACCACCGGGCGCAGCGCTCCGCCGGTCCTGGCCGCATAGGCTTCTGCGATCTCGTTGACGGCATCGGTGGTGCTGGCGGCGGCGAAGATGGTGACCGGCCGATCCGCTTCCTGGGCTGCCGCCGGGGCGGCTGCGCCCAGCAAGGCGAGGCAAGCGAGCAGGCGGGCGGCCCAGCGGAGAAAGTCTTGCATGTCTCAGGCTCCGTAGAGGTCGCGCGGATCGGCGATCACCGGCAGGACGTCTTCGAGGCTGCCGTCCTGCTTGAGCTTGCGATAGAAGCAGGCGCGGCGCCCGGTGTGGCAGGCGACGCCCGCCTGGTCGACGCGCAGCAGCAAGGTATCGCCGTCGCAGTCGACGCGCAGTTCGACCAGGTTCTGCGTCTGGCCGGAGGTCTCGCCCTTGCGCCACAGCTTGCCGCGCGAGCGCGACCAGTAACAGACCCGGCCGCTGGCGAGCGTCTCCGCAAGGGCATCCCGGTTCATCCAGGCGACCATCAGGACTTCGCCACTGTCGTGCTGCTGCGCCACGGCGCAGACCAGCCCCTGGACATCGAAGGAGACGGCCTCTTCCAAGGCGGCGGGAAGTTCACTCATGGCACGGGTTCCACTGGGCGGCTAGGAAGGAATGGCAGGATTGTCTTAACCGGTCCGCGCGGCTTGTCCACGGTTGATTTCACCGAAGCGGGCGAAGCCGGCGTCGAGGTCGGCGATGAGGTCGTCGCTGTGCTCCAGGCCGGCATGGATGCGCAGGGTCGGACCTGCCGGCTGCCAGCGGGTGGCCGAGCGCATCGCGTCGGGGTCGGTCAGCAGGATGAGGCTTTCATAGCCGCCCCAGCTGGCGCCGATGCCGTAAAGCTCGAGCCCATTGATCAGCGCCAGCACCGCGTCGCGCTTGCAGGGCTTGAGGGTGAAGCCGAAGAGGCCGGAGGCGCCGGCGAAATCACGCCGCCAGATCGCGTGCCCCGGATCGCTGGGCAGCGCCGGATAGAGCAGGCGGTCGACCTCAGGACGCTGGCCGAGCCACTCGACCAGCCGCAGCGCGTTGGCCTGGTGACGGTCCAGGCGCACGGCCAGGGTGCGCAGGCCGCGCAGGCCCAGGTAGACATCGTCCGGCGCCGCGGCACAGCCGAGGAACTGGCTGGTGCGGCGCAGCAGCTCGTAGTGCGCCTCGCCGCTCACCACCACGCCGAGCATGGCGTCGGAGTGGCCGACCAGGTACTTGGTGGCGGCATGCAGGACGACGTCGACGCCCAGCGACAGCGGCTGGAAGAACAGCGGCGTCGCCCAGGTGTTGTCGATGGCCGTCGGGACGCCGGCCGCCTTGGCCGCGGCGACGATGGCCGGCACGTCCTGCATCTCGAAGGTGAGCGAGCCCGGCGCCTCGAGGTAGACCAGCGCGGTGTTGTCGCGAATCAGCTCGGCGATGCCGGCGCCGATCGTCGGGTCGTAGTAGGTCGTCTCGACCCCCAGGCGATGCAGCAGCTCATCGCAGATCCGGCGGGCCGGGTAGTAGACGCTGTCCGGCATCAGCAGGTGGCTGCCGGCCGTGGCGAAGGACATCAGCACCACGGTAACCGCCTGCAGGCCGGAGGACAGGGCGACGCCGCCGTAGCCGCCCTCGAGGGCGGCGACCGTATCTTCGAAGGCGAAGGTGGTCGGTGTGCCCTGTCGGCCGTAGGAACTTGTTCCTTTCTCGAGTCGGCGGCGGCCCGCCTCCTGGAAGGCTTCCACCGAGTCGAACAGCAGGGTGGAGGCATGGAATACGGGGGTGTTCACGGTACCGAAGTGGCTGGCGGGGTCTCGGCCCAGATGGGCCAGCAGAGTTTCGCGATGGCGGGCGGCGGCATTTTTCATGAAGAGGGTGTCCCTACGACTGCGAGCGGATTTCCGCGAGCACTGAACGAAGTTCGCGGGGCCACGGCAAGATTCTCCGATCCGGCCGGCCGAGCCAAGGCGATTCGTGACCTTCGCGCGTTTAGTAATTGTTCGCGCCTTTATTGAAGAGCGGCGGATTTCCTGAGCCGGTGATGGAGCGCGGCAAGAGGCGGCATGGCGATCCGCCTGATTTTCGTCAGACGGTATTTCAAGATGTTGCCTTTCCCCGGCGAGTGAGACATGGTTCGCAGGTGTGGCGCGCCGCTGCCCTGGCGGAACCTCGTATTTCCATCGTGATTTGCGGGGTTTAAAGGATCGGGGAGGCGCAAGCCACGTTGAGACAATAAACTGAGAACAGCAGGGAAGGTTGATCCATGTCTACATTGAAAGTTCTGCTCACGGCGAGCGCAGTCACCGTAGTCGGCGCTGCCGGAGCTTCGGCCGCCACTCTGGACGATGTGAAGTCGAAAGGCTTTGTCCAGTGCGGCGTTTCTACCGGCGTGCCCGGTTTCTCGTTTACCGACGATGCCGGCAACTGGCAGGGCTTCGATCCGGCGGTGTGCCAGGCGGTGGCTGCAGCCGTGTTCGGCGATTCCAGCAAGGTCAAGTACACGCCCACGACCGGCAAGACCCGTTTCACCGCGCTGGCGTCCGGTGAGGTCGACGTGCTGGCCCGCAACACCACCTGGACTCTGTCGCGCGATACCGATCTCGGCTTCACCTTCGTCGGCGTGAACTACTACGACGGCCAGGGCTTCATGGCGCCCAAGGCGCTCGGCGTCAGCAGCGCCAAGGAACTCGACGGCGCTTCGGTCTGCATTCAGACCGGCACCACCACGGAGTTGAACCTGGCGGACTTCTTCCGGGTCAGCAACATGAGCTACGAGCCGGTGCCGATCGAGACCAATGAAGAGGCGCGGACCAATTATCTGGCGGGCCGCTGCGACGTCTACACGACGGACGCCTCCGGCCTGGCCGCCAGCCGCGCCACCTTCGACAATCCGGCCGACCACGTCATCCTGCCGGAGATCATCTCCAAGGAGCCGCTGGGCCCGCTCGTCCGCCAGGGCGACGATCAGTGGGCCGACATCGTGCGCTGGTCGCTGAATGCGATGATCAACGCCGAGGAGTACGGCGTCACCTCCGAAAACGTCGACGAGATGGCCAAGGGCACCGACAATCCGGACGTGAACCGCCTGCTCGGCACCGAGGGCGACATGGGTGCGATGATGGGCCTCGACTCCAAGTGGGGTTACAACATCATCAAGCAGGTCGGCAATTACGGTGAAGTGTTCGAGCAGTTCATCGGCTCGGCCACCCCGATCGGCCTCGAGCGCGGCATTAACGCGCAGTACAAGGATGGTGGCATCCTTTACGCTCCGCCGATTCGCTAAGCGTCGGTTATCGAGGTTATCGATAGAGGGCAGGGTACGCCGGTGCTTGGCACTGGCGTACCCTGTGCCGTTACGACGGCAGCTCTATTTTTCCTGGATGGTCGCAGCGGGGTGAAGTTATGGCCGCTATCGAACAGGATTCAGATCGTTTTTCGCTAGGCCAGCTCTGGTTCGACAAGCGCTACCGCGCCGTCGTCATGCAGATACTGGTGGTGGCCGGCGTGTGTCTCTTCGTCGCCTACATTGCCGTCAATGCGGTGCAGAATCTGGAGGCTCTTGGTAAGACCTTCGGCTTCAATTTTCTCTGGGCGCCGTCGAGCTACGACATCAATCAGTCGCTGATTGCCTACAACTCGCGCGACACGCATTTCCGCGCCGGGGTCGTCGGGCTGATCAATACCGGCCTCATCGCGGTCGGCGGCTGCATCTTTGCGACCATCCTCGGGTTCATCTTTGGCGTGCTGCGGCTGTCCAGCAACTGGCTGATCAACCGCATCGTCTACTGCTACATCGAGTTCATCCGCAACGTGCCGGTGCTGGTGCAGATCCTGCTGTGGCACGGCGTGATCATCTCTACGCTGCCGAGTCCCAGGCAGGCCCTCACGGCAACGGAGGGGATCTATCTCTCGAACCGAGGCTTCTACGTTCCTGCGCCGATCGTGGAAGACGCGTTCATCGTGGTGGTGATTGCCTTCTTCGCTGCCATTGCCGGTGTCGTCGCCTTCCGCCGCTGGGCGAAGAAGCACCAGGAGGCCACCGGGCAGATCTATCCGGTCCTCTCGATCAGCTTCGCGGCGATCATCGGTCTTCCCGTGATCGCCTTTTTTCTTGCCGGCATGCCACTTACGCTGGATGCACCGGAGTTACGGGGCTTCAATTTTCAAGGCGGCATGGTGCTGCGGCCGGAATTCACCGCCCTGTGGTTCGCGCTGTCGGTCTACACCTCGGCCTTCATTGCCGAGATCGTGCGTTCCGGCATTCAGGCCGTCAGCCACGGTCAGACCGAGGCGGCCTTCGCGCTCGGCATCCGGCCGAACTGGACGATGCGCCTGATCGTCATTCCGCAGGCCTTGCGCGTGATCGTGCCGCCGCTGACCAGCCAGTATCTGAACCTGACCAAGAACTCTTCGCTGGCCATCGCCATCGGCTACATGGATCTCGTCGCGACGCTCGGCGGCATCACGCTGAACCAGACGGGCAAGGAGATGGAATGCATGATGATCGTGCTGCTGATCTATCTCAGCATCTCCCTGACCATTTCGGCTTTCATGAACTGGTACAACCGGCGCATCGCGCTGGTCGAACGGTGAGGCGGGAGAAGCGACATGGTTGATGCCTCGCGCAGCTACGAGCCCGGCACCCATCCCGACCTGCCGCCGCCGTTGGCGGTCAGGGGGCCGATCCTGTGGATGAGGAAAAACCTCTTCGGATCGCCCTTGAACGTCATCCTCACGCTGGTCTCTCTCTACCTGCTCTACCTGATCGTGCCGGGCATCCTCAACTGGGCGGTCTTCGACGCGGTCTTCGTTGCCGGGTCGCGCGAAGAGTGCCGGGAGATCGACAGTGGCGCCTGCTGGGCGCTGGCCAACGTCCGTTTCGGGCAGTTCATCTATGGCTTCTATCCGGTGAGCGAGCGCTGGCGCATCGATCTTACGGCGGTACTCTTCCTGCTGGCGCTGTTGCCGCTGCTGTGGGACAGGACACCCTATCGACGGCAGTGGTTCATCTACTCCGGCCTGTTTCCGCTCGTCGCATTTTTCCTGCTGGTCGGCGGCTTCGGGCTGGATCGCGTGGAGACCACCAGGATCGGTGGATTTACCCTGAACGTGGTCATTGGCGTGACGGGTATCGTCGCCTCGCTGCCGCTGGGCATCCTGCTGGCGCTCGGAAGGCGCTCGCACATGCCCATCGTGCGGACGCTCTGCGTCATGTTCATCGAATTCATCCGCGGCGTTCCCTTGATCACGCTGCTCTTCGTCGCTTCGACGATGCTGAACTACTTCCTGCCGCCGGGAACCACCTTCGATCTGATCCTTCGGGTTCTGATCATGGTCACGCTCTTCTCCTCGGCCTACATCGCCGAGGTGGTGCGCGGCGGGCTGCAGGCGATTCCCAAGGGTCAGACCGAAGCGGCCGATGCCATGGGACTGGGCTACTGGCAGTCGATGCGGCTGATCGTGCTGCCGCAGGCGCTGAAGATCTCCATTCCCGGCATCGTCAATACCTTCGTCGGCCTGTTCAAGGACACGACCCTGGTGGTGATCATCGGCCTGACCGACGTGCTCGGCGTCGGGCGTGCTTCGCTGGCGGATTCCAAGTGGCAGGGCCTGGCGTGGGAAGTCTACGTCTTCATCGCAATTCTCTTCTTCGTCTGCTGTTTCAGCATGGCCCGCTACTCGATCTATCTGGAAAAGAAACTGCATACCGGCCACAAGCGCTAAGCGCTCCGGGCAAGCTGCGCGTGCCGAACAAGGAGGCTACTGGAATGTCTGATGCTGCTGCCGCAAACCTGTCGGTTTCCGATGAAGTCGCCATCCAAATCATCGGCATGCACAAGTGGTACGGCGACTTCCACGTGCTCAAGGACATCAACCTGACGGTCAATCGCGGCGAGCGTATCGTCGTCTGCGGTCCGTCCGGTTCGGGCAAGTCGACCATGATCCGCTGCATCAACCGACTGGAAGAGCACCAGAAGGGCAGGATCATCGTCGACGACATCGAGCTCACGCACGACGTCAAGAACATCGCGGAGATCCGCCGCGAGGTCGGCATGGTGTTCCAGCACTTCAATCTCTTCCCGCATCTGACGGTGCTGGAGAACTGCACCCTGGCACCGATCTGGGTGCGCAGGCTGCCCAAGAAGGAAGCCGACGACATCGCCATGCACTACCTGGAAAGGGTGAAGATCCCCGAGCAGGCTTTGAAGTACCCGGGGCAGCTTTCCGGCGGCCAGCAGCAGCGCGTGGCTATCGCCCGGTCGCTCTGCATGAGCCCGAAGATCATGCTGTTCGACGAGCCCACCTCGGCGCTGGATCCCGAAATGATTTCCGAGGTGCTGGACGTCATGGTGAACCTGGCCGAAAGCGGCATGACCATGCTCTGCGTGACCCACGAAATGGGCTTCGCGCGCAAGGTGGCCAACCGGGTGATCTTCATGGACGGCGGCGAGATCATCGAGGAGAACGAGCCGGAAGAGTTCTTCCACAATCCTCAGTCGGCCCGCACCAAGTTGTTCCTCAGCCAGATCCTGCACCATTAGCGCCGTACCGCCGGCGCCCTGGATCCCCGGCTCAAGGCCGAGGATGACGAGTGGGGAGCTGGCCGGAGGTGCGGGTGAAGACGGCGCACTGCCGTCGCCTGCCGCTCAGACTGGAATGATGCCGGTCAGTTCCGGGTCGATGATTTGCTGTTCCTCCTGCCGATAGGGCGTAAAGCCCATCTTCTGGTAGAGCGGCAGGGCGCGCGGGTGATCCATCGTGTTGGTGTTCACCGTCAGGCGTCCGGGGGCATAGCTCCAGGCCTGCTCGATTGCGGCGTAGAGCAGGTAGCGGCCGAGGCCGCGGCCGACGCAGTGCGGCATCAGCCCGAAGTAGGCCAGGTCGATGGTCGAGGCCGCGCGGCGATCGAGCTCGAAATAGCCGGCCGGCGCGCCGTCCACGTAGAGCACGAAAACTTCGATGCGGTCGTCGGCGAGAATGCCGGCCAGCTCGGCGTCGGACATCTGCCGGCGGTACCACCAGCGCCAGTCGCCGCCCACCGCGTTGTAGAGATAGCGGTAGAAGGCGACGGTGGGATGTTCTGCCCGCAGCAGCGCGAACTTGAGCGATGCCGGCGGATGCACCGGCTGGATCGCCGGGCGCGCGGTCATTTCCAGGTAGGTGATGGTGAAGCGCAGCTTCGCCTCGCGACCCGCCGCCAGGGCGAGGTCCGGCGCCAGCTCGACCCCCTCCGGCGGCGGCGACGGCAATTCAAGCCAGCGCGCCATCACCGCGCGCGGCGTGACGGCATAGCCCAGGGCGGCGTAGAAGCCGATGATTCTGCGGTTCTGCTCACGCACCATGAGCTGGACCTTCAGGATGCCCTGGCGGTGCAGCCAGTCCTCGGCGTGGCGCACCAGGCGGGTGCCAAGGCCGCTGCGCTGGCGGTCCGGGTCGACCGCCACGTAGTAGAGCCAGCCGCGGTGCCCGTCGTGGCCGCAGCAGAGGCTGCCGACCACCGCACCGGCGTCTTCGGCCAGAAAGATTTCGGCGCAACTGCTCTGCCGCCAGAGCGCGATGTCGCGGCTGGGATCGTTGTACCAAGTGACCAGGCCGCAGCGCTGCCACAGCCCCGTGCAGGCGGCAAAGTCGTCGTCGCCGTAGGGACGGATCTTCGCCACGAGTCAGGCCGGATCGACAGGAGCAGGACCGCTCTCGACAGGGGTGTCGCCGGGCAGGCCCCATTCCGACCAGGAGCCGTCGTAGACGGCGACGTCACGGCTGCCGACGCGGTACAGCCCGAGGGCCAGCACCGCCGCCGTCACGCCGGAGCCGCAGGTGGTGACGATCGGGCGCTGCAGGTCGATGCCGGCGGCCGTGAAGCGGTCCTCGAGGCTGGCCTTGTCCAGAAGGGTCTGCCGCTGCGCGTCGATCAGGTCGGTGAAGGGCAGGTTGCGGCTGCCTGGAATGTGGCCGGCGCGCAGGCCCGCGCGCGGCTCTTGGGCCTTGCCCTCGAAGCGGGCGCGGCTGCGCGCGTCCAGCACCTGGTCGGCCTTGCCGGTCAGATTGGCCAGCAGCTGCTCGCGGTCGCGCAGCAGCAGGCTGTTCATCCGCGGGGTGAAGTGGCGTTCCTCCGGCCTGGCTTCGCCTTCCTCGACGGGGCGACCCTCGTCCAGCCATTTCGGCAGGCCGCCGTCGAGCACGGCGACCTCCTCGTGGCCGAAGTAGCGGAAGGTCCACCAGGCGCGCGGCGCGCTGAAGATGCCGCGCTGATCGTAGATCACCAGGCGCAGGCCGTCGCCGAGGCCGAGCTTGCGTACCTTGGAGGAGAAGATATGCGGCGGCGGCTGCATGTGGGGCAGGTCGCTGCCGGGGTCCTTGATGGCGTCGATGTCGAAGAAGACCGCGCCGGGGATGTGCTGCGCCTCGTACTCGTGCCGGGCGTCCAGTCCTTCGCCGGGCAGGTAGAGGCTGGCGTCGACCACGCGCAGGTCGGGGGCGCCGAGGTTGTCGGCCAGCCAGTCGGTGGAAACCAGGGCTTCGCGTTTGAAATCGACCATGACCGTCTCTCGTTTCCTCGCGCTGTTCCGCCGGGCAGGCGCCCTGAGGCGCTCCTACTCTTCGAACAGGATATTGATGCGCCGGTTCTGCCGGCCCTTGTTCTCGATCTTGCCGACCCGCACGCGGCCGATCTCGCCGGTCTGGCGCACGTGGGTGCCGCCGCAGGGTTGCAGATCGACCCCGGCGATGTCGAGCAGGCGCACGCGCCCGCCGCCGCTCGGCGGCTTCACCGACATGGTGCGCACCAGGTCCGGCTGGGCGGCCAGCTCGTCATCGCTGATCCAGCGCGGCTGCACCGGGTGGTCTTCGGCGACCAAGCGGTTGAGCTCGGCGGTGATGGCCTCCTTGTCGAGCTGGGTGTCCGGCAGGTTGAAGTCCAGGCGCCCCTTGTCGGCACCGATCTGGCCGCCGGTCACGTCACCGGTGACCACCGCGCAGAGCAGGTGCAGGCAGGTGTGCATGCGCATGTGGCGATGGCGGCGATCCCAGTCGATCTCCGCCGTCACCTGGGTGCCGGGGGCAGGGGGCGTGGCGCCTTCCTCCAGCACATGGACGACGTCCTCGTGGCTCTCGCCCTTCACCGCGTCGACAACGCGCAGGCGGCTGCCGTCGGGCAGGGTGAGGCTGCCGCAGTCGCCCGGCTGGCCACCGCCCATGGGATAGAACACCGTGCGGTCGAGGCGGAGGCCCTCCGGCCCGCTTGCCGTCACCGTCGCTGCGCAGCTCTTGAGGTAGGGGTCTTCCCTGAACAACAGCTCCATGATCGCTTTCCCTCGTCTCGGCTATCTCTGCCAGTTCAGCCAGGCCGGCACCGGCAGTCCTTTTTCCCGCAGGAAGGCGGGATTGAACAGCTTGCTCTGGTAGCGCATGCCGCCATCGCAGAGGATGGTGACGATAGTATGTCCCGGGCCGAGCTGCTTTGCGAGGCGCAGGGCGCCGGCGACAT
The DNA here is from genome assembly GCA_009377535.1 of Kiloniellaceae bacterium. Taxonomy (GTDB): domain Bacteria; phylum Pseudomonadota; class Alphaproteobacteria; order Kiloniellales; family Kiloniellaceae; genus Pelagibius. The sequence continues at coordinate 11,302 of WHTV01000060.1, read as the reverse complement.
TTACGCCGCTGGAAACGCCGAGGCAGAGGCCTTCCTGCTCCAGCAGGTCGAAGACCACGGGGACGGCTTCCTCGTCGGGGATCTGGAAGGGCGCATCGACCGCAAGCCCCTCCAGATTGGCGGTGATGCGGCCCTGGCCGATGCCCTCCGCGATCGAACTGCCCTCGGCCTTCAGCTCGCCGTGGACGTAGAAGTTGTAGAGCGCTGCGCCCATGGGGTCGGCAAGGCCGATGACGACGTCCTTGTTGCGCTCCTTCAGGGCCGTGCCGACGCCGGCCAGGGTGCCGCCGGTGCCGACCGCGCAGACGAAGGCGTCGACCTTACCGTCGGTCTGGCGCCAGATCTCCGGGCCGGTGGTCTCGTAGTGGCCGCGGCGGTTGGCGACGTTGTCGAACTGGCGCGCCCAGATGGCGCCCTGGGGGTGCCTCTCGTTCAGCTCCTTGGCCAGGCGCTCGGAGACGTGCACGTAGTTGTTGGGGTCCCGGTAGGGCACCGCCGGCACCTCGCGCAGCTCGGCGCCGGAGATGCGCAGGATGTCCTTTTTCTCCTGGCTCTGGGTATCCGGAATGACGATCACGGTGCGGTAGCCGCGCGCCCGCGCCACCAGGGCGAGGCCGATGCCGGTATTCCCGGCCGTCCCCTCGACGACGATGCCGCCGGGCCTGAGCGTGCCGCGCTGCTCGGCGTCCTCGATGATGGCCCAGGCCGCGCGATCCTTTACCGAGCCGCCGGGGTTCTGGAATTCCGCCTTGCCGAGGATCTCGCAGCCGGTCTCCTCCGATAGCTTGCGCAGGCGGATCAAGGGTGTGTTGCCGATCGCGCCGACAAAACCGTCGCAGACATCCATTTCTTTTTCTTCCTTGCTGAAACGCCGGCTCCGGAAGGGCGGCGCCCGGCCGGCGAGATTAGCCGCCCCGGCCGAAAGGGTTCAAGGCCCGGCCCGGCGAATACCCCAAGGCCGTACCGTAGATTATTTCCAAATACGCAAAAGTTCTGTGTAATTCAAGGCCAGCCATTGCAGGGCGACCGCGGCGATGAGGTTGCTGATCGCCCCGGCGGCCAGGCGCTCGAGGGCTTCCTGGCGGCTCAGCACCAGCACCCGGATATCCTCATTCTCGTGGTCGAGGCCGTGGATGCCGCCGGCGCCGCGGCTGTCGGTGCGCCCGCAGTAGACCGTCACGGTCTCCGAAGACCCGCCGGGGGTCGCCAGGTAGCAGCCGATCGGATGCAGGTCGCCGACGCTGCAGCCGGCTTCCTCCTCGGCCTCGCGGCGGACGACGGCCTCGGGCGTCTCCCCCGGATCGATGATGCCGGCGACGATCTCGATCAGCCAGGGCTCGACGCCGGCGGCATAGGCGCCGGGCCGGAACTGCTCGATCAGCACCACGCTGTCTTGTGCCGGGTCGTAAAGCAGGACCGCCGCGGCGTGGCCACGTTCGAAGATCTCGCGGGTCATCTCCTCGGTCCAGCCGCCGTCGAACTTGCGGTGGCGCAGGCGGTAGAGGTCGACCTGGAAGTAGCCCTTGAAGGGCGTGGTCTTTTCGCGGACTTCGATGCGGGGGTCCGGCTTGGGCGCGCGTACAGACACTGTCCTGTCATCTCCCTGCGGCTACGTCTGGGGGAAGGCGGTGCACCATAGCCGGAGCATGGCGGCTTTCCCAAGGCCGTTGCGGGCATGGCCGCCTTGCCCGCGGCGCAGGCTTGTGCTGGCCGCGGCAGCGTGCTGCGATCGCGACGGATCTCATCATCACAGAGGAAGCCAGGCCATGACCGGCAAGAGCGTCAAGGTGACTTTCATCGGGTCCGGCGGTGAGAATCTGGCCGCCCGGCTCGATCTTCCGCAGGGCCCACCGCGGGCTTTCGCCCTCTTTGCCCACTGCTTCACCTGCAACAAGGATGTCTTCGCGGCAGCGCGCATCGCCGGCGGCCTGGCGGAGCGGGGCATTGCCGTGCTGCGCTTCGACTTTACCGGGCTTGGCGCCAGCGATGGCGATTTCGCCAATACCAACTTCTCCTCCAACGTGGAGGATCTGGTGCGCGCCGCCGACTTCCTTCGCGACAGCTATGAGGCGCCGAAGCTGCTGATCGGTCACAGCCTGGGCGGCGCCGCGGTCCTGGCCGCCGCCGGCCGGGTGCCGGAGGCCCAAGCGGTGGCCACCATCGCCGCGCCGGCCGACCCGGCCCACGTGGCCGCGCACTTCACCGAAGTGCGCGCGGAAATCGAGGCGGCGGGCGAGGCGGAGGTGCTGCTGGTCGGGCGGCCCTTCCGCATCAAGAAGCAATTCCTGGAAGACATCGAGACCCAGAAGCTGGATGCCGCCCTGGCCGGGCTGAGGAAGGCGCTGATGGTCTTCCATGCGCCGCGCGACGCCACGGTCGGCATCGACAATGCCAGCCGCATCTTCCTCGCCGCCAAGCACCCCAAGAGCTTTGTCTCCCTCGACGATGCCGACCACCTGCTGAGCCGCAAGTCCGACGCGATCTATGTGGCCGAGGTGCTCGCCGCCTGGGCCGACCGCTATCTGGGAGAGGCGGAGACGGCGCCGGCACCCCCCGTGCCGGCGGGCCGGGTGGTGGTCGAGGAGACCGGGGAAGGAAAATTCACCCAACGCGTCGCCGTGGGAGCGCACGTCCTGCGTGCCGACGAACCGCAGAGCGCCGGAGGTCTGGACAGCGGGCCATCGCCCTACGATTTCCTGCTGGCAGGCCTCGGCGCCTGCACCTCCATGACGCTCAGGCTCTATGCCGAACGCAAGGGCCTCGCCCTGGAAAAGACCCGAGTGACGCTGTCCCATGCCAGGATCCACGCCGAAGATTGCGCGACCTGCGAAACCAAGGAAGGCAAGATCGACCGCATCGAGCGCGTCATCGAGATGACGGGGGATCTCAGCGCCGAGGAACGCCGGCGCCTGCTGGAGATCGCGGACAAGTGCCCGGTTCACCGGACGTTGCGGAGCGAAATCCTGATCGATACCGCGGAAGCCGGCTAAGCGCGCCGCGCGGCGTCACGAAACCGCAGCGGGTCGCTTCTGGCATACTGGCAGTCGCAACGCTGCAACTCGCGGGTTTTAGGCAGCGATAAAGTTTGCTAAGGTAGTCTTTGAAAAGAAACAAAATAAGCCACCGTATCGCAGGGTCAATTCGCGGGCGGGAAGGCGGAGAGACGTTTGAAGAACAGGGAAAGCCGGGGAAGTACGGGTGATCGCCGTCGGGCTTGAAAGCCAAGCGGTGGCGGCCGTGTTCGGCTTGTGCGAGTCCGGCGGGCTGTGTGCCGGCCGGCGCGCTTGGTGGCGATCTGGATGCTTCCCTGAAGATCCCGCGTTCAAGCGATACGTAACGTGTGTCTTGGCATCTCGTGCAGGCGGTTCTCTGGAGGGGCCGACGCAGCAGGGATGAAGATGCAACTGTTTAGATCAAGGGGCTGCGACATGCGCGGTGAAACGCGATGGCCCAGCCAGAGGTCAGCTCACAGGGAGACAGAAACTCATGTCTAAGAATAAGGAACTGGAAACCATCAACGGGAAGCCGTTGCATCCCGGCGTGGAGGAACTCTGCGCGCAATACGAGGGCGGCAAGATGGATCGTCGCGAATTCGTGCGCCTCGCGGCTTTCCTCGGGGTTTCCGCCGCCTCCGCCTATGCGTTTGCCGGCGATCCGCTCGGCGGCACCTTGGTGAAGGAAGCCGCGGCACAGACTCCGAAGCAGGGTGGCAGCCTGCGCCTCGCGATGCAGGTGCAGGAGATGGTCGACCCGGCCACCTTCGACTGGACTCAGAAATCGAACCAGACGCGCCACATCATCGAGTACATGACGATCACCGGGACCGACAACATCACGCGCCCCTATCTGGCCGAGAGCTGGGAGGCTTCCGACGACCTGAAGACCTGGACCTTCAAGCTGCGCCAGGGCGTCAAGTGGAGCAACGGCGACGACTTCAATGCCGACGACGTGGTGTTCAACTTCACCCGCTGGCTCAACCCCGCGACGGGCTCTTCCAACATCGGCCTGTTCTCGGCCATGACCGAGACCGTCGGCGACGTCACCAAGATGAGGGAAGGCGCCGTCGAAAAGATCGACGACCATACCGTCCGCCTGCATCTCAATTCGGCGGTGCTCTCCATGCCGGAGAACCTCTACAATTACCCGACGGCCATCGTGCACCGTAACTTCGAGAAGGACGGCGGCGATTTCTCGAAGAACCCGATCGGCACCGGCGCCTTCGAGTTGGCGGAGTTCAACGTCGGCGAGCGCTGCACCCTGCGGCGGCGCAGTGAGCCCTACTGGGGCGGCGAAGTCTACCTCGACGAGATCCGCTATATCGATACCGGCGAGGACGACTCTGCGGCCATTGCCGCCCTGGCTTCCGGCCAGGTTGACGCGATCTACCGCCTTGGCATTCCGACCCTGGAGATCGCCGAGCGCATCCCCAACGTGGTGATCTCGCAGGCCGTTACGGCGCAGACTGGCTGCATTCGGATGAACGTGAATCATGCCCCCTTCGACAACCTGAAGGTCCGCCAGGCCATGGTTCTCGCCGCCGACAATGAGGAAAACCTGAAGCTCGCGCACCGCGGCATGGGCGCGGTCGGAGAGAACCATCACGTCGGCGAGGTCCATCCGGAATACGCCAAGCTGCCGCCGCTGAAGCGAGACGTGGACGCCGCGAAGGCGCTGCTGGCGGAAGCGGGCTTCCCCAACGGCATCCAGGTCACCTGCAACGTGGGCAACACCGAGGGCTCCTGGGAGCAGGACTCGGTGCAGGTTCTGAAGCAGCAGGTAGCCGGGGCAGGCATCGACATCACCATCAATGTGATGCCCTCGGCCCAGTATTGGGAAGTCTGGGACAAGGCGCCTTTCAGCCTCACCTCCTGGACGCACCGTCCGCTTGGGACCATGGTGCTGAGCCTCGCCTACCGCGCCGGCGTGCCCTGGAACGAGTCCGGTTACAACAATCCCGAGTTCGACAAGGCGCTCGACAAGGCCGAGTCCCTTCTCGACGTCGAGGAACGCCGCGTGGCGATGGAAACGGTAGAGAAGATCCTGCAGGACGACGCCATCATGGTGCAGCCGTTCTTCCGCTCGGTGTTTACCGCAACTGCCAGCAAGGTGATGGGCTATTCCTCTCATCCGACGCGCTACCATCAGTTCAACGGTGTCTGGCTGGCCTGAGTGCATGAGGGCCGCGGTGCTCCGGCGCCGCGGCCCTCAAAGTTTCCGGTGGCAGGCGCGCGCCGCCGGATGACATGTGGTTTGCGTTCTTGGGGGGAAGTCCGGAGAGCTCAGAAATCCGCGCAGCTGCATTCGGACGGGGAAGGCTAGGTCGCGATGCTGATTTTCATGTTTCGACGCTTTGGCACCATGGTCCTGACCATGGTTGTGGTGTCGATCCTGGTATTCCTGCTGCTCGAGATCAACGTCGAGAGCGTGGCCATCAAGGTGTTGGGCCCCTACACCTCGGTGGAGCAGCGCAACCTCTGGCTTGAGCGTAACGGCTACTTCGACCCGGCCATCCTGCGCTACCTGCGCTGGCTCGGAAACTTCGTGATCGGCGATTTCGGGAGTTCCGTGCGCTTCAAAGTGCCGGTTTCCGACGTCCTCTGGCCGCGCCTGGCAAACACCGGCATCCTCGGCGGCATCGCCCTGTTCCTTGCTTCGCTCATCGGCCTCACGCTCGGCGTCATTGCCGGCATGCGCGAGGGCGGACCCCGCGACCGGGGCGTTTCCGTTTCCGCGATTCTCACGACGTCGGTGCCCGAGTTCGCCAGCGCCACCTTCCTGCTCAGCTTTTTCGTGTTCCATCTGGGCTGGCTTCCGGGGACCAGCGGCATGGCGGATGGTTTCGATCTGCGGCAACTCGTCCTGCCGGTGATGGTCCTGGTGATCTACGACTGGGGCTACATCGCCCGCATGACTCGTGCATCCATGGCCGAGGTCATGACCACCCACTACATCCGCACCGCTGTCTTGAAAGGCCTGCCCTACGGCCAGGTGATCCGGCGCCATGCAATGCGCAACGCTCTCATCGCCCCTTTCACGGTCATCATGCTGCAGATCAATTGGCTGCTCTCAGGCGTGATCGTGGTGGAGGTTGCCTTCGGCTACAAAGGCTTCGGCGCGCTGCTCTATGAAGCCTCGCTGAACCAGGATATCTACCTGATCGAAGCCTGCGCCATGGTGGCCGTCTTCGTCGCCGTCATGACCCAGACCCTGGCGGACGTTGGCTATACCTACCTCAACCCGCGGATCCGCTTCAGCTAGGAGGGCGTGTCATGACTGACCAAGTCGTTGCTGGCGTCCCGCGCCGAGAATCCTCCCTGCTGCGTACAGTCAGAGGGTTGGCGCTGATCCGCGAAAGTGCGGTCGGCATGATCGGCCTCTCCCTCGTCCTGTTCTGGGTGCTGGTGGCGATCTTCGCGCCTTTGCTCGCTCCCTTCCCACCCAATCAGACCGGCTTGCCGCTCTCTCCGCCCGGCGCGGTGGGCCTCGAGGGCAATGTGTACTGGCTGGGGACCGACCAGTTGGGACGCGACACCCTCTCGCGCATCATCTACGGGTCGCGGCAGGTGCTGCTCTACGCGCCGCTGGCAACCCTCTGCGCCTATCTGGTCGGCATCCCCATGGGGCTCGCCGCCGGCTATCGCCGCGGCCTCACCGACGACATACTTTCGTTCATCTCCAACGTTATCCTCTCCTTCCCGGTGCTGGTGCTCTACATCATCATCATCGCCACCATCGGGGCGTCCGGTTCCAACATCGTCATCGCGGTAACCTTCGCTTCGGCGCCTGGCATCATGCGCATCGTGCGCGGCCTGGTGCTCGACCTGAGGAATCGAGAATACGTCTTCGCGGCCGAGACCCGCGGTGAGTCGCCCTGGCGCATCATGCTGGTGGAGATCCTGCCCAATGCCCGCGGGCCGCTGATCGTCGACGCCTGCCTGCGCCTCGGCTATGTGGTGATCACCATCGGGACCCTCGGCTTTCTCGGCCTCGGCCTGCCGCCGCCCGATCCGGACTGGGGTGGCATGGTGTCCGAGCTGCGGTCCTTCGCCATCATCAATCCTTTGTTGGCGGTCTTTCCCTGCATCGCGATCTCCTCGCTGGTGCTCGGGTTCAACTTGCTGGCCGACGGCCTGCGCGAAGTCTCGCTGCGCGACTGAGAGGGAAGCCAATGGGCAGTCAAGATCACAGCTATGACGGGCCGATCCTCGAGTGCAGGGACCTCTGCATTTCCTACTTTACCCGGGCCGGCGAAATCCCCGCGGTGATCGACTTCAACATGACGCTGAACCAGGGCGGCAGCATCGGTCTGGTCGGCGAGTCCGGTTGCGGCAAGTCGACCGTCGCCATGGCGATCATGCGATACCTCGGCGGCAACGGCGCCATAGTCAGGGGCCAGGTGCTCTACAAGGGCCGCGACATGGCGAGCCTCAGCGAGGAGGAGTTGCGCCAGCTGCGCGGCAACGAGATCGCCATGGTCTATCAGGAGCCGATGGCGGCGCTGAACCCGTCCATGACGCTCGGCAGGCAGCTCATGGAAGTGCCGCTGTGCCATGAGAAGATCAGCGAGGCCGAAGCCCGCAAGCGCGCCATGCAGATTCTCGCCGACGTGAACCTGCCCGATCCGGAGCGGGTCATGGCGGCCTATCCGCACCAGATCTCCGGTGGCCAGCAGCAGCGCGTGGTGATCGCCATGGCGCTGCTGTCGAACCCTTCTCTGCTGCTGCTCGACGAGCCGACGACCGCGCTCGATGTGACGGTCGAAGCCGGCATCATCGAGTTGATCGGCCAGATCGCCAAGAAGTTCAGCACGTCGATGGTCTACATCTCCCACAACCTGGGCCTCATCCTGGAGACCTGCGACCGCGTCAACGTCATGTACTCCGGCGTGGTGGTCGAAAGCGGCACGGTGACGGAAGTCTTCGATCAGATGCGGCATCCCTACACCAAGGGCCTGTTCGGATGCATCCCGCTGCCCGGCGCGGACAAGTCGGCACGCCCCCTCGTGCCGATCCGCGGCCAACTGCCGCTGCCGCACCAGCGGCCGCCAGGCTGCTACTTCGCGCCGCGTTGCGATTTCTTCAAGCAGGGTCTCTGCGACCTTGAAGATCTCCACATGACATCGGTGCCCAACCAGCCGGGCCACGACGTGCGCTGCCGCCGCTGGCAGGAAATCGACTGGTCGACTTACAAGCCTGTGGGCGTTGGGGTCGGCGAGGTGCAGGCCGGCGAGGTGGTGCTCTCCCTCAACAAGATGAAAAAGTACTACGAGATCACCGACAACTCGATCGCCGCCATGATCAGGGGCAAGCGGGTGCGTTACGTGAAAGCCAACGAGAGCATCTCGCTCGAAGCCCGCGCCAGCGAGACCGTCGCCATCGTCGGCGAGTCCGGCTGCGGCAAGTCGACCTTCGCCAAGGTGCTGATGGGCCTTGAGACCGCGACCGACGGGGAGGTCATGTTCAACGGCAAGGATATCTCGCAGGAGCAGGTGCAGAAGCGCAGCGCGGACCAGGTGGGTTCCATGCAGATGATCTTCCAGAACCCCTTCGATACGCTGAACCCGAGCCATAGCGTGGGATCGCAGCTCGCCCGGGTGATCCGCAAGTTCGGCGTGGAGACCGACGGCGACAAGATCGAGCAGCGGGTGATGGAACTGCTCGATCTGGTGAAGTTGCCGCGGGACTTTGCCCGGCGGCGTCCGCGCCAGCTCTCCGGCGGTCAGAAGCAGCGGGTCGGCATCGCCCGCGCCTTTGCCGGCAACCCCAGCACGGTGGTCGCCGACGAGCCGGTCTCGGCCCTCGACGTCTCGGTGCAGGCGGCGGTGACCGGCCTGCTGATGGACATCCAGAAGACCTACCGCACCACGCTGATCTTCATCAGCCACGACCTCAGCCTGGTGCGCTATCTGGCCGACCGCGTGGTGGTGATGTACCTCGGCCGCATCGTCGAGCAGGGCACCACCGACGAGGTCTTCGCGCCGCCCTATCATCCCTATACCGAGGCGCTGCTGTCGGCGGTGCCGATCGCCGACACCTCGGTGGAAAGGACCCGCATCATCCTGGAGGGCAACCTGCCGTCGGTGACCAATCCACCGAGCGGCTGCGTGTTCAATACCCGCTGCCAGCGCAAGATCGGGGCGATCTGCGAGACGGAGGTGCCGCCGATCTTCGAGCCCAGCGAGGGCCACCGAATCGCCTGCCATCTGTCGCGGGAGGAGATGCTGGCGATGAAGCCGGTGATCAGTCTTGCCGCCACGCCGGAATCGCCAGCGGCGGAATAGCCTGCGGAACCGTCGACAGGGCGGTGGACCGGCCGCTTTCGATTACCGCCATTGCGTCGCCGCGGCGGCCGCTTGCGGGACTTGCCGCCGGCGCCCGGCGGTCGTACCTTCTGGGCCATGAGGCGGGCAAATTCATTAACCATATCAGGGCCTGGGCGCCCTCGGAGCCGCGCACGCAAGGGCGCCTGCCGCGGCTTCGGTGGAATCGTGGCCGTCACCACTTTGTTTCTGGCGGCCTGCAGCATCGAGGTGGGGCCGCCGCCGGAGGCCGATCCGCCCCTGGTCTCGCAGGCGGCCAAGGAGCCGCCCGCGCCGCCCCAGCCGAGCGGCCCTCAGCCCTGGTCGCGGGATCTTGATTTCCACAGCGCGCCAGGCGCAGTGGACCGCAGCCAGATGGTCGACGGCCTCGTCGCGAGCGATGCCGGGATCAGCTATAGCGAGCAGCGCCTGACCTACGAATCGGCTTTTGAGGATGCGAGGCCGCAGAGCGAGGCCGAGCTTGCCCTGCAGCGTGCGCGTGAGCGTGCGGCGGCAGCGGGCTTGCCGGCCCCGCCTCAGGTCGCGGCGGCGCCCGTGGCCGAGGTCAGCGCCGCGGCTTTGCCGGCGGAGGATCATACGGCAGCCGCGCCGGCACCGCGACGCGAGTCCCGCTTGCCGCCGCCGCCCAAGTTCCCGCCGCTTCCGGCAGACAAGCAAGCGGCTGGCGGAACGCCGGCGGCAGAGCCGGCCGCGCAGTCATCTGATGCGCCGGCGGCAGAACCGGCAAAGGACGAGGGGGCGGCCACCGAGCCGGCCGCCGACCAACAGATCGTGACGGCGGCGTTTGCGGCCGAGAGCTGGGACGCGCCGGCAGGCTCGATCCTGGTGCAGGTTTCGGCGATCACCGACGGCAGCAGGATCATGCAGGAGTGGCAAGAGCTGCAGAATCGCTACCCGCAGGTCCTGAAGCCGCTGAAGCTGGTGGTGGAGGAGGCCAGGCTGGGCGAACGCAACGTGTTCTACCGCGTCCAGGCGGGTGCCTTCGGATCCCGCGAAGGGGCGGCAGAAGCCTGCGATTCCCTGATCGACAAAGGGCAGCCCTGTTTCGTCGTGGTGCGGTGACGTGACGGCCCGGTGCCGGGCGGCAGGCGGGTCAGTGGGTGACCCGGATCTCGCTGTCGGTGACGGCCGCGAAGGGTAGGCGCAAAGCGACGAGCTTCCATTCCGGACCGCGGCCTTCGGCCCAGTGGCGGAACTGCTGCTTGGCCCGATGGACGACCTCTTCCTCGGTCTGCTCGTGCACCGAGATGACCTGCTGGTAGATCTCCAAGTGGATCTGGTGTTCTTCGTCGTCCAATTGAAGCTTCACGTCGTACTTCGGCACGCCAGAATGCTCCGACCATCGTTGCGCTTGAACGTCCACAGGCTAGAGCACAACCCCTTGCGCTTTCGTTAAGGGCCACAAGATCGCCTTAAGGTAGCGTATGGTTAATCGTGCATGAAGGCCCTCGGGCACCTGTTGAGGAACGGCCCGGAAAGCTCGGATAGGATGCTGTGGAACCCTGGAATGCCGCTATAATCGCAACAGAGTTCCCTCAGCCTGGGTGGCTCGATGGACGTCGTTGAATCTTTGCACCTGCCCCCGCCGTCGGCCGATTTCTGGGAGCAGGCGGGACTTGCCGGGCTGGCGGGAGAGGCGCTGGAGGCCTTGCCTGTGGCGATCGCCCTGGCGGTTTGCCCCTGTGGCGCGCTTGAGCCCGAGCTGTTGCACGGCAATGAAGCCTTCGAGCGCCTGACGGGGCGACGGCCGCTGCCGGGCGCGCCCTGCCATCTGGGCGACCTCGCCGGGGCGATCCGCTCGCCTCAGCAGGAACAGCGGCTTCGCAAATGTTTCGCAGACGGCCAGGCGGTCGCGGAAACCGTTGTCTTCCAGGACGGCGATGGTCCGGGAGTCGAAATCAACTGCCAGTGGACACCTCTGAGTTCGGACCTGCAAAGTGGTCGCGCCTGGAGCGTAGCTCTCACGCCGCACCCCAGGCACAG
>WHTV01000005.1:88642-89626 GCA_009377535.1 Kiloniellaceae bacterium | reverse complement strand
GTGCCCGGCACCTTGACTTCGTCCCGGGCGCGGAGCGGCCCCATTACAGCGCGTCGAGCGGGATCTTCAGGTAGCGCACGCCGTTGTCTTCGGCCGGCGGCAGGTCACCGGCGCGGATGTTGACCTGCACCGAGGGCAGAATCAGCACGGGCATGTCGAGCTTCTTGTCGCGCTCGCTGCGCATCTTCACGAAGTCGTCCTCGGAGACGCCGTCGTGCACGTGGATGTTGTTCTCCCGCTCCTCCGCCACGGTGGTCTGCCAGACATAGGCGTCGCGACCAGGCGCCTTGTAGTCGTGGCAAAGGAAGAGGCGGGTCTGCGGCGGCAGCGCCAGGATCTTCTGGATCGAACGATAGAGCATGCGCGCGTCGCCGCCGGGAAAGTCGCAGCGCGCGGTGCCGTAGTCCGGCATGAAGAGCGTGTCACCGACGAAGGCAGCATCGCCGACGACGTAGGTCGAGCAGGCCGGCGTGTGGCCCGGCGTGTGCATCACCTTGGCCTCCAGGTTGCCGATCTTGAAAGTCTCGCCGTCCTCGAGCAGCTTGTCGAACTGGCGGCCGTCGGTGGCGAAACTCTTCTCGACGTTGAACACCTTCTTGAAGACTCCCTGCACCGTATCGATGCGCGCGCCGATGGCGAGCCGGCCGCCGAGCTTCGCCTTCAGATAGGGCGCTGCGGTGAGGTGGTCGGCATGCACGTGGGTCTCGAGGATCCATTCGACCGAGAGGCCCTCGCCCTGCACCAGGTCGATCACCTTGTCGGCCGAGACGGTCCTGGTGCGCCCCGACCTCGGGTCATAGTCCTTCACCGAGTCGATGATCGCGGCCTTGCTGGTCTCCGGGTCCCAGACCACGTGGGTCGCGGTGAAGGTCGCCTCGTCGAAGACGGTTTTGATCATGGGGTTCATGGCTGATTCATCACCATAGAAGGGACGTCGGCGGAGCGCCGCCTCGGGTCAAGGCGCAACGATAGCCGGGGCGGCAC
>WHTV01000005.1:79617-88632 GCA_009377535.1 Kiloniellaceae bacterium | reverse complement strand
AGAGGTGGAGAGCCGGCGCAAAGGAGGCTTGTGGGAAACCCCCTAGGGGTTCCGGCGGACCCCGGTCAATCTCCCCGCGGGACCCGGCCCGGCCGCGAGACCCGCCAAGGGAGGTCACCGTGGGAGAGACACCATGGATCACCTACACCTGACGTACTACAGCCTGCTCATCTTCCTCGCCGCCGTGCTGGTGACCACCATCGCCTCTGCCTAGATGTGAGCTTTCAACAGGTTGTCCACTCGGTCCGAACCGAGGAAGCTGAGGTTGTCGAGACTTCAGATATCCACGGGGGGACCGAATGGACATCCACAAGAATGCCGGATTGACGCCGCGCGGTCGAGCCGAGCTTGTCAGGCGCGTGCAGGAGTTGGGCCACTCGCGCAAGGCGGTAGCCGCAGACCTCGGGGTCAGCCCCAACACGGTCCGGAAATGGGTGGCGCGCTTCCAGGCCGAGGGGCCGGGCGGCCTTGAGGACCGGTCCTCCAGGCCGCATCGGCTGCGCCAGCCGACGCCCGAGGCGGTCTGCCAGCGGATCGTCGAGCTGCGCCGGCGGCGCTGCCCCGGCAAGCAGATCGCCCAGGAAGTTCGGGTCTCGCCGGCCACGGTCAGCCGGGTGCTGCGCCGCGCCGGCCTCAGCCGCATGAAGGACCTCGACCCGCCCGAGCCGGTGCGCCGCTACGAGCGCGAACGGCCCGGCGAACTGATCCACATCGATATCAAGAAACTCGGGCGTTTCCAGCGGACTGGCCACCGCATCACCGGCGATCGCACCGGCCAGAGCTCCGCCAGAGGCCGGCGCGACGGCAAGCCCTGGGGCGCCGGCTGGGAGTTCGTCCACGTCTGTGTCGACGATGCCTCGCGCATCGCCTTCTCCCGGATCTTTCCCGATGAAAAGAAGGCCTCGGCCGTCGCCTTCCTCAAGGCCGCCGTCACCTACTATGAAAGCCTCGGCATCAAGGTCGAGCGCGTCATGACCGACAACGGCCCCTGCTACATCTCCGGCGCCTTTGCAAAGGCCTGCAGGCAGCTCGGCCTCAGGCACATCCGCACCAGGCCCTACACGCCAAGAACCAACGGCAAGGCCGAGAGGTTCATCCAGACCGCCCTGCGCGAGTGGGCCTATGCCCGAGCCTACGACACCTCAGATCTGCGCGCCGAGGAACTGCCCCGATGGCTGCATCGCTACAACTGGCACCGGCCTCATGGTAGCCTTAAAGACAAGACACCCATCAGCCGACTCGGCCTGGCAGGGAACAACCTGTTGAGGCTCCACAGCTAGGGCGTGGCGTGGAAGCCTGTCAATTGAGCGAAGGCGGTGGGTGCGGCGGCGCCTACTGCGCGGCCAGCTGGTAGTCCCGCTCTGCCTTGGCCCCTCCGGCGGCGCCCTTGGGCAGCAGCAGGGAAAGCAGCGGCGGGATGATCGCCAGTGTGAGCAAGGCCGAGAGGCTGAGGCCGCCGATCACCACGGAGCCGAGGCCGCGGTAGAGCTCCGAGCCGGCGCCGGGGAAGACCGCCAGCGGCAGCAGGCCGAAGATGGAGGTCAGGGTCGACATGAAGATCGGCCGGATGCGGTTGCTGGTCGCCTGCAAGATCGCCTCCGAAGCAGCCATGCCGGCGCGACTGTTCTGCAGCGCCTGGTCGACCAGCAGGATCGCGTTGTTCACCACGATGCCGATGAGGATGACGAAGCCCAGCATGGTCAGCATGTCGAGCGGCTGGGCCACGTAGATATTCAGCACGGCGAGGCCGAGCAGGCCGCCGGCGGTGGCCAGCGGCACCGAGAGCATGATGATCGCCGGGTACAGCAAGCTTTCGTAGAGCACCGAGATCACCAAGTAGACGATGATCAGCGCCACCACGAGGTTCAGCTGCAAGGCGCTCCAGGTTTGCGAGAGATCGTCTGCCGCGCCGCTGAGCCGCAGCTTCATGCCCGGCTTCATCATCTCGGCCTCCAGCGGCGCCACCACCTGGTCGTGCACGATCTCGATGGCGTCCTGCAGCGGCATCGCCTTGGGCGGGCTGACGGTGATGGTGATGGCGCGCTCGCGGTCGACGTGGAGGATCCCCGTCGGCCCGCTGGTCAGCTCGATGTCGGATAGGGAGTCCGCCGGTAATACCAGGCCGGTGCCGGTGACGATCGGCAGGGAGTCGATGCCTTGCGTGTTGGTCACCAGCCCGGTGGGGCCCATCAGGGTCAGGTCGATGCGGCGGCTGCCCAGGTTGATCTCGTCGACCCGGGCGCCGTCGTTCATGACGTCGATGCTGAGGGCGAAGTCGCGGGCGGAAAGCCCGGCCTTGGCGAGGCGCCTGAGGTCGGGCGTTACGCGGATTTCCGGGGCGCCGAGCTCGAGGCCCGGCGTGATTCGCGTTTGCGCGCCGCTCTCCTCGGAGAAGGTCTGCGCCAACAGCTGATCGGCGCGCTTGGCGGCCGCCAGGATGTCAGCCATGACCGGGCCGGTGACGTTGAGGTGGATGGCGCGCGACCCGCCGACCGACCGGCCGAAGATCGAGGACTGCGACACGAAACCCCTGGTGCCGGGGTCGGCTTCGTTGATCGCACGGCGCAGCACCGGCACCAGCTCGCCGGCCCGCTCGATGTCGGCGCTGCTGGCGCCGACGAACATGAGGTCGCGCAGGGCGACGAAGAAGAAGTTATTGATGCGCGGCGGCTCGCCGGGCGCCGGCTCGACCTCCGCGCCCCACAGCGGCTTGGTGGCCGCCTCGATGCGCTCGGCGATCTGGAAGGTGGTGCCGAGGTTGTAGCCCGGCGGCGGCTGGACGCGCGAAAAGACGAAATTGCGGTTGCCGTCCGGCAGATAGTCGAGTCTCGGCATGAAGACGTAGGTGGCCAGGGCGGTACCGCCGCAGATCACCGCCACCAGGATGAGGGAAGCGGCGCGGCTGGCGATGACCCTGCGCAACCCTGCCATGACGCTGCGCACGAAGAGCCCGGCCAGGGAGTCGACGACCGGCACGCGAAAGCGCTTGCTGAAGTCCGCCTGCGGGCCGCCCAGCATCTTGTTGGACAACGGCGGGATGACCGTGATGGCGACCAGCAGCGAGAGCAGCACGGCGACCGAGATCGCCACGGCGATGTCACGGAACAGCTGTCCGGCCGGCAGCTCCAGCAGCAGGATCGGGATGAAAACCACCACGGTGGTCAGCGCCGAGGCGAGAATGGCACCCCAGACCTGCTTGGCGCCTTCCAATGAGGCCGCGGCCGAGGGCGCCCCCTTCTGGCGCAGGCGGAAGATGTTCTCCAGCACGACGATGGCGCCATCGACCACCATGCCGACGGCAAAGGCGATGCCGGCCAGCGAAATCACGTTCAGCGAACGGCCGACCACTGCCATGGCGACGAAGGTCGCGATCACCGAGATGGGAATCGCGGCCACCACGACGAAGGTGGCGCGCCAGGAGCGCAGGAAGAGCATCAGGATCATCGCCGCCAGCGCGCCGCCGACGAAGATGTTCTGCTGTACCAGGTTGATGGCGGAGTCGATGTAGAGCGTCTCGTCGTAGTACAATACCAGCTCGACCTGTTCGAAGCGCAGCGGCCCGGCGTTCAGCTCCTCCACTGCCTCGCGCAGGCCGTCCATGGTCTCGATGACGTTGGCGCCGCTCTCGCGTATCACGCCCACGCTGATCATCGGCACGCCGTTGAAGCGACGGTTGCTGGTCGGCTCCTTGTAGTCCAGGCGCACGTCGGCGACCTCGCCGATGGTGACATCGGCAAGGCGCCCGCCGCCCGAGGTGCCGTAGGAGGTCTGCACCACGACGGAGCGCACCTTGTCCACCGTGGCGGTTTCCGAATCCGTACGCACGATGTAGCGGCGCTTGCCCTCATCCACAGCCCCGGCGGTGATCGAGACGTTGGCATCGCGCAGGGCCTGCAGCACCTTCGGCACGGTGAGGCCGTATCCGGCCAGCACGGAGGGTTCGACGATGACCTGCAATTCGCGACCGCTGCCGCCGGAGTAGTCGACCTGGGAGACGCCGGTCACGCGCTGCATGCGGTCGGCGACCAGGTCTTCCATCAGGTCGCCATAGACTTCGATATTGCGGCTGTTGTCGGGCAGCCGCCGCAGCGCCAAGCGCGCGATGGGCACATCCTCGGACCCCGATGTGCGGATCGAGGGTTCACCCGCCTCGTCAGGAAGATCGGATACGTTGCCCAGCCGGTTGGACACCAGCATGAAGGCGCGGTCCATGTTCTGACCGATGTCGAACTCCAGCGTGATGCGGCTGCGGCCGAGTTGGGAATCGCTGGACATGTCGGAGAGACCCTCGAGGCCGCTGAGCTCCTCCTCGATGGGATTGGTGATCTCGCGCTCGACCTCCAGCGGCGAGGCACCAGACCAACTGGTGCTGATCTGAAGCACCGGACGGCGCACGTCAGGGGTCAGCTGAATCGGAATGGTCTGCAAGGCAACGAGGCCGAGCGCCAGAACGATCAAGACCGCAGCAGTGACCGCAGTCGGCCGCCTGATCGCGAATCCGATGAGATCCATGCGAGCTTCACCTGCCGTGGTCTGGCACCCAAACGGCCAGAGGGGGCGATTATGGGGCTGACTTTCGATTCAGCGCAACGGCTTCCTGCGGCAGGGCGGAGGCGGCGAAGCCTCTGAGAATCCAGGGGAAGACCCGTGGATTCAGTCTGCTTGGAAGGCCGCTTCAGGAAGCCAGCCGACGGCCACCGCCCCGGCGGACCAAGGCGGCGGCGGCGCGGCCCGGGCGAAGATCTCCGCCTTCAGTTCGCCGGCCAGCCAGTCCGGGTGCGCGGCTTTGAGCCTTGCCGCCAGCGCCGCCACCCGCGGCACCGCAAAGCTGGAGCCGGAGCCGCGCGTCGGCTCGCCGGCGAAGCCCCTGACGGCACGGTCTTCGGCCGGCACCAGCAGATCGACGCTGACCGCGCCCCAGTTCGAGCCGCGCGCCAGACTGCCGTCGTCCTCGGCGGAGGTCACCACGATCACATTGTCGAGAGACAGAGTGGCGGGATAGAGCGGCACGGCATCGATGTCGCGGCCGTCGTTGCCGGCCGAGACAATGAAGAGCATGTCCGGGTGGGCCTGCACGGCGGCTGCAAAGGACGTCCAATCGCCGGGGCTGCGGCTGCCCATGGGCAGGGCGAGGATGGCGGCACCGGCAGCGCGCGCCCGGGCCACCACCTCGCCCATGCGCGCCATGTCCGGGCGCGGATAGCGGAAGGGTACGAGGCGGACCTCGGGCGCTTCGGCCAGCAGCAGGCTTGCCACCTGGCTGCCGTGGCGGATCGGGAAGAACGGCGAGCGCCCGGTGTCGCCGTCGAAGGGCCTTGGATCGAGGTCCCAGAAGTCGTAGCCGAGACTGCGCCCCTGCGGGTCGCGGGCGAGGCGCGCGGCGATCTGCGGCAGCAGGTAATTCACGCCGCTGTCGACATGGGCGACCGTCACCCCGAGGGCGTCTTCGCCGGGCGGCACCGGCGGGTCGAGCGGTTCCTGCCCGACCACCGTTTCCATGTCCGGCGCCAGCAGCAGCACCTCGGATGCGCTGTTGTTGTCGTAGCGCAGCGCGCGGGCCTGCAGGATGCGGCATTCGCCGTCGGCCAGCGCCAGCATCAGCGGGCGGTCCTCGCCCAGGGCGCGCACCTCGATCTCGAGGCGGCGCAACAGGCCGCCGGCTCTGAGGCCGGTCACCACCACCGCCAGATCCGCCTGTAAGGCCACCAGGCGGACCTCCCGCCGCAGCCAGCTTTCGGAAGGGCCGGCATCCTCGACATCGGTGAGGGCATAGCCGGCCAGCCGGCTCTCCAGCGCGCCCGGATCATCAAGGCCGTCGGGGCAGAGCTGCCCGGCCACGGCGGTGAGTGCGGCGCGGACCGCCTGCTGCGACGGCGCCGCCGAAGCCGGCAGCGACGCTAGGGCCGTCACCAGCACGGCGGCGGTGGCGGCCTTGCGCCAAAAGCGGATCCTGCTGGCCTCTTGCATCCTGCGGTCCCGGTTTGCTGCCGGGACTTCGCCACAAGTCGCGCAGCGGCACAAGGATGTGTGTAGCCTCCCTTCAAGTCGAACCCCGAAGGGAGGCTACAGCTTGACGCAGTGTCAAGGTCAAGGCGCGTTTCGGCGGGGCCTATCCCCTCGCTCGCCGGACGGTCGCAGCGCCTGGGATTTGCTTAGGCGCGGTCCCGCAGGCCGACTTCGCCTTGTTGCTCGGCGCAGTGGGCACAGCAGAAGATACCGCCGCCGGCCTCTACGCCATGGCCGATGATGCGCGTCTCGCAGTGGGCGCAGACCGGCGCGACGGCCTTGATCGCGCATTCGAAGCTGTCGAAGATGTAGCTGCTTCCGCCGATGTTGATCTCAAAGGCCTTGTCGTAGTCGTTGCCGCAGTTGTGGCAGACAGCCATGGCTCTGATCCTTCCTCTCGATTTCCTCGTCCCTGCAAGCTGGAGGTATTGCCCCGAGTTCAATGCCGCGGTTTGGAGATTTCTCCCAGAGCCGCGCCGGCTTCCCTATTGGCCCCACCGGTGGCGAGGTCGCCGAGGGAGACGATGCCGACCAGCCGCTTGTCGCGGTTCACCACCGGCAGGCGGCGGATCTGCTTTTCACTCATGTTGGCGGCAATTTCTACGGTGGACTGATCCTCGAAGCAGTAGAGCACCTTCTCCGACATCGCTTCGCGCACTGCCGTTTCCGTCGGGTCCTTGCCTTCGGCGATGGCTCGCACGACGATGTCGCGGTCGGTAATTACGCCGACCAGCGAATCGCCTTCGCCGACCGGCAGCACGCCAATGTCCTCGTCGCGCATTCGACGGGAGACTTCTGCGAGCATCGTCGCCGGATCGACCACATCGACTTCCCGCGTCATCACATCTTTGATCTTCATGCCGTTCTCCTTGTCTCTCGGTGACGGGCCAGGGGGTTCCCGTGCCCCGCTCCCCCCTCTTGGATCCAACGCCGCGCCACAGGGCAGGTTTCCCCTCGAAGCGGAAAAACCTCCGGTAAAGGTGACGTCGCGGCAAAGGGCGGTCGCTGAGAATTTGTGCCTGCCCGGCAACAATCCTGGTCCTGGAGTCGCCATTGCCTGCCTGATGGGCGACATCATCTGCAAAACTTCGGCTGCGAAGGACCGCCGCGCCCGCAAGGGGGCGCCAGCTAGGAGAGAGCCATGAATCAGACCGCCGCTGCCCTGCCGCCCCTCGAAACAGTGCCGCTGTCCGCGGGCGCCCTGCGGGCGTCGCTCACCTTCATCCGCCCCCAGGTGGAAAAGCCGGTGCTGGAAAGCGCCGCCCTCACCGGCGGCGCCCCGCGCTTCTTGTTCGCCACCGAGGACCGCGAGGTCACCATCCGCGACCTGCGCCCCGATGCCGGCACGCTGTCGCTCGACCGCGAGGGCTTCGTCCTGCGCTCCGCGCCGAGCGCGGTCGGCGACCTCTACGACGATGAGGCAGTGGAGCAGCGCTACTATCCCGAGGTCGAGGCCCTGGTGAAGCGCGAGTTCGGCGCCACCCGCGTGGTGATCTTCGATGCGACGCGGCGCTCCGACGCCGGCAAGGGCGCCGCCAACCCCGACGGCGCACGCGGGCCTGCAAGCCGGGTGCACGTCGACTACACCGCCGCAAGCGGTCCGCGCCGCGTGAAGGACCTGCTGGGCGCGGCCGAGGCTGCCCGTCTGGCCGCCGCCGCTGCGCGCATCGTCCAGGTCAACGTCTGGCGGCCGATCCGCGGGCCGGTGGAGCGCTCTCCCCTCGCCCTCGCCGACGCCGCCAGCGTGCGGCCGGAAGACCTCGTCGCCACCGATCAGGTCTTCCCCGACCGGGTCGGCGAGATCTACCACCTGGCCTATCATCCCGCGCAGCGCTGGTACTACGCGCCGGCGATGACCCGCGACGAAGTGATCCTGATCAAGGGTTGGGACAGCCTCGACGACGGCCGCGCGCGCTTCACCCCGCACAGCGCCTTTCGGCTGCCGCAGCAGCGCCCGGACGCGCCGCCGCGCGAGAGCATTGAGGTGCGCACCCTTGCGGTCATCGAGTGACGGCTCGATCCGACGGTTCCAAGGTGGCAACCTGCGGAGGCCTCAGTCGTGGCGGCTGAAGGCGCCGTGGCGGGCATCGCGCGTCAGCCGGGCGAACTCCTCTGCCGTCACCTGCAGCAGGGTGGCGTGGTCGCCGCCCTCCAGGAAGGCCTCAGGCTGGCGCGCGAGGCTGTCGTCCACCACGCACTGCAGCCCGTAGGGCGTCCCCACCGGCGGCACCGCACCAAGCGCGCAGTCCGGAAACACGTCGGCGACCTCGTCCTCGCCGGCTAGGCTGAGCCGGCGCCCGGTCAGGCGCGCGAGCCTGTCCATCTCGATGTGGTGGGAGGCGGGGATTACGGCCAGCAGGTAGCCCTCGGCGTCCTTCACGAGGACACCCTTGGCGACGCAGTCGCCGGAAACATGGCACGCCTGAGCCGTGCGCGAGGCCGACAGCGTCTTCGAGTGCGTCACGGTCTGGGGCTTGACCCCGTTCTGCCGGAGATAGCTTTGCAGCGTCGAGGTGATCGTCATGGTGTGACTCTCCGATCCGGTTCGACCCCCCGGGGGAAGTCTAGGGCCGCGGTACCGGGGAATCAATCCTGCGCCGACTGCTAGCCGCCGCTGCCGTAGGCCGCGCGATGATCTCCAGCAGGTGGCCGTCGGAGTCCTCGCCGTAGATGCCGCGCGAGAGGATCAAGGGGCGCACCCTTGCGGTGATCGAGTGGCGGGCGAAGCGGCCTGCTCGGGCTGAACTGCCCTTTCAGGAATGGAGGGACGAAGCCTTGGGAAACAACCGCGTGAACAGCTGTTCTGCCTTCTGCACCCCTTCTTCCGTCAGGACGACGGACTTCGCCTTGCCTACCGGATCGGAGATGTAGCCCTTCCGGTGCAGGCGGCCCATGGCGTCCCAGTCGAACGTTTTCCAGACGCGATCGCCGTCGTGCCGGCCCAGAAGCAGGAGGGCGAGCACCGCATCATCGATCTGGTCGAGCCCGGGATCCAGGATTTCCATGGTG
>WHTV01000005.1:0-79607 GCA_009377535.1 Kiloniellaceae bacterium | reverse complement strand
GTCGAGCGAGACGCCGTTGTCGAACTCGACCACGAGGAAAGGGCCGAAGGAACTGGGCGCCGGCCGGCCCAGGACCTCCGCCAGGAAGGACGCGGACTTCTGCTGGTCGTGACACCAGACGATGGTGTGGTTCAGCTCTACGCTCACGGGACCTCTCCAAAAGCCTGTGGACCGACGATCGTCTCACGCGTTCTGTTCAACGCGACATCAAGATCCAAGCTGGTTCATCACGAGCTGCTTCGAAAGGCATTCTGCTTCGCGCCCCACAGTCGGCGCAAATCCAACGAGTCCCGAATTTCGGGGGCGTTGGGTGTGGCGGAGGGGGAGGGATTCGAACCCTCGGTACGCTTTCACGCACAACGGTTTTCGAGACCGTCCCGTTCAACCACTCCGGCACCCCTCCGCAAAAATGGGGCGCGGCGGGCATCGGGCGGCAAGCGATCGAACCCGCCGCGAACGGCGGGCCCTTACTAGCCCAAGCGCTGCCAGGCTTGCAAGCGCAGGCTGACCGCCCCCTTGCGGCCGCCCCGGCCGGCGGCCACCTGCCGGCTTTCCCCTGGGGTCGCGGGCGGCCCGCTGGTACAATGGCGGGGCGATGCTGCACCCCGACCCCGAAATGAGCCCGATTCAGGCCGGGCTGCCGGCAATCCCGCTGCACGACGTGGCCGGGCCGGTCGATCTGCTGCGCCTGGAGCCCGGGCGGCTCGCGGCCCTCATCGCCGCCGCCGAGCGGCGCTATCCGGCCCCCGCCATCGCCCTGGCCGACCACCTGTCGCGGCGCTGGCTGGAGCGCAGCGGCAATCCCTATCTGGCGGAGATCGAAGCGGTGGCCACAGCGCTCGGCCGGCCGGGTGCCCACTTCCTCAACCTCTCCTACGAATGGGCCTGTACCTGCAGCGTCGGACCGACGGCCGACGGCGCCGCCGCGCGCCTCACCCGGGTGCTCGACTGGCCTTTCGAGGGTCTCGGCGCCAAGATCGTGGCGACCCGCCAGCAGGGGCCCGCCGGTGCCCCGGACGCCGCCTGGGTGAACCTCACCTGGCCGGGCTTCACCGGCTCCATTCAGGGCCATGCCCCCGGCCGCTTTGCCGCCGCCTTCAACCAGGCGCCGCTGCGCCGGCGCAGCCCCCTCAAGTATCTCGACTGGGCGCTCGACCGCCTCGGCCTGTGGCGCGCCCGCGCCTTGCCGCCTGGCCACCTGCTGCGCCGGGTCTTCGACACCGCGCCGGACTTCGCCGCGGCCAAGGCGATGCTGACCGATATCCCGCTCGCCCTGCCGGCGATCTTCTCGCTGGCCGGGCCCGGGCCGCAGGATCACGCAATAATCGAGCGCCTGGAGGACCGGGCGGTGGTTCTTCCAGGCCCGCCCGGCGGCCACCTGGTGGCGGCCAACCACTGGGCGGGCGCGGCGCTGCCGCTGGCCCGCCCGCGCGGCACCGCCTCCGACCGTCGCACCGAAGTCATGCAGGCCGCGGCGGCGCAGGCCGGCGGCGACCTTGCCTGGCTGGAGGCGCCGGTGCTGAACCCGACGACGCGGCTTGCGCTCTATGCCGAACCCGCGAGCGGGCGCCTGGTCGCCCAGGGCTTCGAGGCGGCCGGGGCGCATCGCGTGGTGCCCGCGACGGCGGTCACGGAGGTCTTGCCGGGCGACCCCCGGCAGGCCGCCTCCGGGCCTGCGGAAAGCCACGAAAACCGCGCCGAAGAAGCCTTAAAATGGTCGCCAGAATCGCGTTGACAGGCTGGGCTACGGGGCTATAGTGCGCGCCGATCAACCGCGGCTCAACGGGCCGCGGTATTTCATATTGGGCCTTCACGGGCAGCGAGATTTCGCGCCGGAAGGTCTTGAAAAGCCGAAGAATTAGGCGAGCCCGCACCATGTTTGCAGTGATCAAGACCGGCGGTAAGCAGTACAAAGTCGCCAAGGATGACGTGATCGTCGTCGAAAAACTGAAAGGCGAGGCTGGTGAGGTCGTCGCCTTCGAGTCCGTGCTGATGGTCGGTGAAGGCGCCGACACCAAGGCCGGCACCCCCTTCGTCGACGGCGTCTGCGTGGCCGGCGAGGTCGTCGAGCAGACCCGCGGCGACAAGATTTTGGTGTTCAAGAAGAAGCGCCGCCAGAATTATCGCCGTACCGCCGGCCATCGCCAGGACCTGACAGTGATCAAGATCACCGACATCCTGACCGACGGCAAGAAGCCGGAAGCCAGGGAGAAGAAGCCCGCCGAGCCGAAGAAGGCAACGGACACGGGCGCCGGCAAGAAGGCCTCCAACAAGGCCCCGGCGAAGAAGGCCCCCGCGAAGAGGACGGCGCCGAAGAAGGCCGCCGCGAAGAAGACTGTCGCGAAGAAGGCCACCGCGAAGAAGGCCTCCGCCAAGAAGGCCTCCAGTGCCAAGCCTGGGGCCAAGAAGGCGGCGGCCAAGAAGAAGGAAGACTAAGCCATGGCACACAAAAAAGCAGGCGGCAGCTCGCGCAATGGTCGCGATTCCGCCGGACGCCGTCTCGGCGTCAAGAAGTTCGGTGGCGAGGCCGTGCTGCCGGGCAACATCCTGGTGCGTCAGCGCGGCACCAAGTTTCACCCTGGCCGCGGCGTCGGCCTGGGCAAAGACCACACCATCTTCGCCAAGATCGAGGGCGCGGTCTTCTTCGAGACCAAGCGCGGCGGCCGCACCTACGTGTCGGTCGACGGCGCGGAGCAGCCGTCGCCGAGCGCCGCTGAATAACCGGTGGGTGTCCACCGGGGCACCCATCTGCTAGCGCCGACTGAAGAGGAGGGAGATGGGTCGCCATCTCCCTTTTTCTATGCCCTCCTCCATGTCGGTCGCCCAGCAAGGGGCAGAAATGGCAGTGCGTCGATGACGATCAGACTGGAAACCGAACGCCTGGTGCTGCGGCCCTTCGCCGCCGCCGACGCCGCGGCGGTGCAGGCCAACTGCAGCCGATGGAAAGTCGCGCGCATGACCACGCGCATCGCCCACCCCTACCCGGAGGGCGCCGCCGCCGCCTGGATCGCCAGCCATGCCGCCGCGCGCGATGGCGGGGCCGAATACATCTTCGCCATCACCCTGCAGGCCGACGGGGCGCAGGCTGCCGCGATCGGCGCCAGCGGCCTGCACAAGATCGCCAAGGGCAACTTCGAGCTCGGTTATTGGCTGGCGCCGGAGCACTGGGGCCGCGGGCTCGCCTCCGAGGCGGCGCGCGCCATGGTGGTCTACGGTTTCGAGAAGCTGGCGGCCGAGGCGCTCAACTCCGGCTACTTCATCGACAATCCCGCCTCCGGCCGGGTGCTGGAGAAGGCCGGCTTCCGCGCCAACGGCATTGCCCGCCAATGGAGCGAGGCGCGCCGGGACTTCGTCGATGCCAACCGCCTGCTGCTGACCCGCGAGTCCTGGCGGCAGGCCCTGACGCGGGCTGCGGAGAGCGCCCAATGAAGTTCCTCGACGAGGCCAAGGTCTTCCTCAAGAGCGGCGACGGCGGCAACGGCTGCGTATCGTTCCGCCGCGAGAAGTTCGTCGAGTTCGGCGGCCCCAACGGCGGTGACGGTGGGCGCGGCGGCGACGTCGTCTTCGAGGTGGTGGACAGCCTCAACACCTTGATTGACTTCCGCTATCATCAGCACTTCAAGGCCAAGCGCGGCGAGGGCGGCAAGGGCAAGAACATGACCGGCGCGGCCGGTAAGACCCTCGTCATCAAGGTGCCCGTCGGCACCCAGGTGCTCAGCGAGGACAAGGAGGCCGTGCTGGCCGATCTCACCGAGGTGGGCCAGCGCATCGTCTTCTTGAAGGGCGGCGACGGCGGCTTCGGCAACACCCGCTTCAAGTCCTCTACCAACCAGGCGCCGCGCCGCGCCGATCCCGGCTGGCCCGGCGAGGAGATGTGGGTCTGGCTGCGCCTGAAGCTCATCGCCGACGCCGGCCTGCTTGGCCTGCCCAATGCCGGCAAGTCGACCTTCCTCGCCGCCGTCTCGCGGGCGCGGCCGAAGATCGGCGACTATCCCTTCACCACCCTGCATCCGAACCTGGGGGTGGTGAGCTACGGCGAGAACGAGTTCATCGTCGCCGACATTCCCGGCCTCATCGAGGGCGCCCACGAAGGCAGCGGCCTCGGCGACCGCTTCCTCGGCCACATCGAGCGCTGCGGCGCGCTGCTGCACCTGATCGACGGTACCCAGGACGACGTGGTCGGCGCCTACCGCACCATCCGCGGCGAGCTGGCGGCCTACGGCGGCGGCCTGGCGGAAAAGACGGAGGTCATCGGCCTCAACAAGATCGACGCCTTGGATGCGGAAGCGCGCAAGGCGAAGCAGGCTGCCCTGGCAGCCGCCTCCGGCGCCGAGGTGTTGTGCCTCTCCGGCGTCTCCGGCGAAGGCGTCGAGGCTGTGGTCGCGCGGCTGTGGCGCCACATCGCAGCCGAGCGCCAGCGCCGCAAGGAAGCCGAGGCCGCAGAAGAGAGCTTCCGGCCGTGACCGGGCTGCCCGCCGAGAGCGCCCAGCCCGGGCTCGCCGGCGCCAGACGCGTGGTGGTGAAGATCGGCTCCGCCCTGCTGGTCGACGAGGACCGCGGCGCCATCCGCCGCGACTGGCTGGACGCCCTCGCCGACGACGTCGCCGCGCTGATGCGCCGCGGCACCGAGGTGCTGCTGGTGTCCTCCGGCGCCATCGCCGTCGGGCGGCGCCACCTCGGCCTGACCCAGAAGGCGCTGCGCCTGGAGGAGAAGCAGGCGGCGGCGGCGACCGGACAGATCCGACTGGCCCACGCCTACCAGGAATCCCTCGCCCGCCACGACATCACCGTGGCGCAGATCCTGCTGACCCTGGAAGACACCGAGGAGCGTCGCCGCCATCTGAACGCGCGCGCCACCCTCACCACCCTGCTGCGCCTCGGCACCGTGCCGGTGATCAACGAGAACGACACCGTGGCCACCACCGAAATCCGCGTCGGCGACAACGACCGCCTGGCCGCCCGCGTCGCCGCCATGCTGGGCTGCGATACCCTGGTGCTGCTGTCGGACGTCGACGGCCTGTACAGCGCCGATCCGCGCCTGACCCCCGATGCCGCCTTCATCCCGCAGGTCGCCGAGATCACCCCGGAGATCGAAGCCATGGCCGGTCTCGCCGGCAGCGGCTTTTCCAACGGCGGCATGATCACCAAGCTGACGGCCGCCAAGGTGGCCACCGGTGCCGGCTGCCGCATGGCCATCGCCAGCGGCCGGGTGATGCACCCGCTGCGGGCGGTCGACGAAGGGGCGCGCTGCACCTGGTTCCTCGCCACCGTCGAGCCCCGCACCGCGCGCAAGCGCTGGATCGCCGGCAGCCTGAAGCCGGCCGGCAAGCTGCGGGTCGACGCCGGCGCGCTGGGGGCGCTGCGCAGCGGCAAGTCCTTGCTGCCCGCCGGCGTCACCGCCGTCGAGGGCCAGTTCGAGCGCGGCGACGCCGTGCTGGTCTGCGACCCTTCGGGCCAGGAGGTGGCGCGCGGCCTGGCGGCCTATTCCGCCGCCGACGCCCGCCGGATCATGGGCCACAAGAGCCGTGAAATCGAAGCCATTCTCGGCTACCGTGGCCGCGAAGAACTGATCCACCGCGACGATCTGGTGGTGTCCTAGGGAGAGCTGGAAGCATGCCCGCTGAAGCGGCCCTCAAGCAGGATGACCTGCAGAGTGTGATGACGGCGCTCGGCCGGGCCGCCCGCGCAGCCGCCGCCGAGTTGGCACTGGCCGAGCCGGAGGCCAAGAAACTTGCCCTCCAGGCCGCGGCCCGGGCGATCCGCAGCCAGGCCGCGACCATCGCCGCCGCCAACGCCACGGACATGGCCGCGGCCCGCACGAAGGGCCTGACCCCGGCCCTGCTCGACCGCCTGGAACTGACGCCCGAGCGCATCGAGGCCATGGCCCGGGGCCTGGAGGAGGTCGCCGCCCTGCCCGATCCGGTCGGCCGAACCCTGGCCGAGTGGGAGCGCCCCAACGGCCTGAAGATCGCCCGGGTTTCCGTCCCCCTCGGCGTCATCGGCATCATCTACGAGAGCCGGCCCAACGTCACCGCCGACGCCGGCGCGCTCTGCCTCAAGGCCGGCAACGCCGCCATCCTGCGCGGCGGCTCGGAGAGCTTCCATTCGGCCGGCGCCATCCTCGACTGCTTGCAGGCGGGCCTCAAGGAAGCCGGCCTGCCCGAGGCCGCCATCCAGCGCATTCCCACCACCGACCGCGCCGCCGTCGGCATCCTCCTGACGCTGACCGACTTCGTCGACGTCATCGTGCCGCGCGGTGGGCGCGGGCTCATCGAGCGGGTGCAGCGGGAAAGCCGGGTGCCGGTGTTCTCCCACCTCGACGGCATGGTGCATACCTACGTCCACGCCGCCGCCGACCCGGAAATGGCGGTCGCGGTGGTGGTGAACGCCAAGATGCGGCGCACCGGAATCTGCGGGGCGACCGAGACCCTGCTGGTCGACCGCGCCTTGGCGGAAAGTCAACTGCCGGCCCTGCTGCAGGCGCTGAAGGAGGCCGGCTGCATCATCCGCGGCGATGCCTCGGTGCGCCTGGCAATGCCCGAGGCCGAGGCGGCGACGGCCGAGGACTGGGGAACCGAATACCTGGCCCCGATCATCGCCGTGAAGGTGGTGGCGGGCCTCGAGGAGGCCATCGACCATATCAATCGCCACGGCTCCCATCACACCGAAGCCATCGTCACCGACAATGCCGCAGCGGCGGCCCGCTTCCTCGACGAGGTCGATGCGGGGATCGTGATGCACAATGCCTCGACCCAATTCGCCGACGGCGGAGAATTCGGCATGGGGGCCGAGATTGGCATCTCCACCGGCAAGCTGCACGCCCGCGGCCCGGTCGGCGCGGAGCAGTTGACCAGCTACAAGTATAAGGTGCGCGGCCAGGGCCAGACCCGGCCCTGATTCCAGCCCTTGGCGGGAGGCACGTCACAGCCTCGCGAGCCGCCGCCAGCTTGGCAAAATCGGCAGACAGCGCTGTCAGGCGATCGTCATTGACAGGCAATTTGCCTGCCATTTAGCTTGCAGAGTTAGAGATGGCGCGGTATCGCGCCCCAGCCGCAACGAAAGACAACAACCTACCAACGGCTTCAGCAGGGAGTTCAAAAATGAACAAGAAGCTCAGTACAACCGCGCTCGGCCTGATTATGGCCTTGGGCGTGACCGCCGCCGAGGCTAAGACCCTGGTCTTCTGCTCGGAAGGCAGCCCGGAGGGTTTCAACCCTTCGCTGTACACTGCCGGCACCACCTTCGACGCCTCCTCGCGTCAGGTCTTCAACAAGCTGGTCGAGTTCACGACCGGCACCACCAACATCGAGCCCGGCCTGGCCGAGTCCTGGGAGGTCTCCGACGACGGCCTGGAATACACCTTCCACCTGCGCCAGGGCGTCAAGTGGCAGACCACCGAGGGCTTCACGCCGAGCCGTGAGTTCAATGCCGACGACGTGGTCTTCTCCTTCGCCCGCCAGTGGGACAAGGAGCACCCCTATCACGGCGTCAGCGGCGGCTCTTACGAGTACTTCAACGGCATGTCGATGCCCGACCTGATCAAGGACATCGTGAAGGTCGACGACTACACCGTGAAGTTCGTGCTGAACCGCCCCGAGGCGCCGATGATCGCCAACCTGGCGATGGACTTCGCCTCCATCCTCTCGGCCGAATACGCCGACAAGATGATGGAAGCCGGCTCGCCCGAGAAGGTCGACCTCGAGCCGGTCGGCACCGGTCCCTTCCAGGTGGTCGCCTACCAGAAGGACGCGGTGATCCGCTTCAAGGCGCACCCCGACTACTGGCGCGGCAAAGCCGACATCGACAACCTGATCTTCGCCATCACGCCCGACGCCAGCGTGCGCTACCAGAAGCTGAAGGCCGGCGAATGCCACGTGATGCCCTATCCGAATCCGGCCGACCTGGAAGCCATGGGATCGGACCCCGACATCAACCTGTTGCAGCAGGAAGGCCTCAACGTCGGCTATCTCGCCTACAACAGCCAAATGGCCCCCTTCGACAATCCGAAGGTGCGCAAGGCGCTGAACATGGCGATCAACAAGGAAGCCATTATCGACGGCGTGTTCCAGGGTGCCGGCAAGGTTGCCAAGAACCCGATCCCGCCGACCATCTGGTCGTACAACGAAAACACCGAGGACGATGCCTACGATCCGGAAGCGGCCAAGGCGATGCTGGCGGAAGCGGGCGTCACCAACCTGAAGACCTCGGTCTGGGCCATGCCGGTGCAGCGCCCCTACAACCCCAACGCCCGCCGCATGGCCGAACTGATCCAGGCCGACTGGGCCAAGATCGGCGTCGAGGCGGAGATCGTCTCCTTCGAGTGGGGCGAGTACCTGGAGCGCTCCAAGGACGTCAACCGCGACGGCGCCGTGCTGCTCGGCTGGACCGGCGACAACGGCGATCCCGACAACTTCCTGGCCGTGCTGCTGGGCTGTGACGCGGTCGGCGGCGCCAACCGTGCCCAGTGGTGCTACCAGCCCTTCGAGGATCTGATCCAAGAGGCCAAGACCGTCAGCGACCACGACAAGCGGGCCGAGATCTATCAGGAGGCCCAGGTGGTGTTCAAGGAGCAGGCACCTTGGGCGACCATCGCGCACTCCGTCGTGTTCAAGCCGGTGCGCAAGGAAGTGAAGAACTTCAAGATCGACCCCTTCGGCGGTCACGTCTTCTACGGCGTCGACATCGAGGAATAGGCCGCAGCGCCAAGCGCAACGGACGGGAGGGGCCCACAGCTCCTCCCGTTCGCGCTTCGACGCTAAGCCTTCATCGCCATGTTTCGCTTTCTTGTCACCCGGCTCGCCTATCTGATCCCGACGTTCTTCGGGATCACTATCCTGGCCTTCGCCTTCATCCGGCTGCTGCCGGGCGACCCCGTCACCCTGCTGGCGGGGGAGCGCGGCGTGACGCCCGAACGCCACGCCCTGCTGATGATACAGTTCGGTTTCGACAAGCCGGCCTGGCAGCAATACTTCTACTACATCGCGGACGTCCTGCAGGGCGATCTCGGCAAGTCGGTGGTGACCAAGCAGCCGGTGCTGCAGGAGTTCTTCACCCTCTTCCCCGCGACCCTCGAACTTTCCTTCTGCGCCATCGTCTTTGCCGTGGTCATCGGCCTGCCCGCCGGCGTCGTCGCGGCGGTGAAGCGCGGCACCTGGTTCGACCATACCCTCATGGGCGTGGCCTTGACCGGCTACTCCATGCCGATCTTCTGGTGGGCCCTGATCCTCATCATCCTGTTTTCGACACCGCCGTTGTCGTGGACGCCGGTCTCCGGGCGCATCGACATCCTCTACTACTTTGACCATCCGACCGGCTTCATGCTGATCGACAGCCTGCTGTCGGGCGAGAAGGGCGCCTTCACCTCGGCTCTCAGGCATCTCATCCTGCCGACCATCGCCTTGGGCACCATTCCGCTGGCGATCATCGCGCGGCAGACACGCTCGGCCATGCTGGAAGTGCTGAGCGAGGACTACGTCCGCACGGCGCGCGCCAAGGGCCTGCCGCC
This sequence comes from Kiloniellaceae bacterium, assembly GCA_009377535.1. Classification (GTDB taxonomy): domain Bacteria; phylum Pseudomonadota; class Alphaproteobacteria; order Kiloniellales; family Kiloniellaceae; genus Pelagibius. The sequence continues at coordinate 70,102 of WHTV01000005.1, read as the reverse complement.
CTGGCGCATCGTCGGCCTGCATGCGCTGCGCAACGCCCTCATTCCGGTGATCACGGTCATCGGCCTTTCGGTCGGCGTGTTGCTGGCGGGAGCCATCCTCACCGAGACCATCTTCGCCTGGCCGGGCATCGGCAAGTGGATGGTCGATTCGATCTCGCGCCGCGACTACCCTTCGGTGCAGGGCGGCCTGCTGTTGATTGCCGGCATCGTGATGATCGTGAATCTGACCGTCGATCTGTTCTACGGCCTCATCAATCCACGCATCCGGCACCGGCGCTAGGACGGGATCCATGGCCAGCAGCGACGAAGCCCTGAAGGTCCCCGCCGCCCGGCGCAACGTCCGCGCCGAACGCCTGCAGGAGTTCTGGCACTACTTCTCGGAGAACAACGGCGCCGTCGCCGGGCTCTGCATCGTCGGCATCCTGATACTGCTGGCGATCTTTGCCGATGTCGTGGCACCGCATTCGCCGATCGAGCAGTACCGCCAGAATTTCCTCAAGCCGCCGGTCTGGATGGAGGGCGGCAGCTGGGAGTTCGTGCTCGGCACCGACGCCGTCGGCCGCGATATCTTCTCGCGCCTCATCCACGGCGCACGCTATTCGCTCTACGTCGGCACCATCGTCGTCACCATCGCCTTCACCGCCGGCATCAGCCTGGGCCTCGTTGCCGGCTTCTTCCGCGGCTTCGTCGAGACGATGATCATGCGCGCCATGGATGTCATCCTCGCCTTCCCCTCGATCCTGCTGGCGCTTGTCCTGGTTGCCCTGCTGGGGCCGAGCCTCACCAACGCCATGATCGCCGTGTCCGTCGTGGTGCTGCCGCACTTCGTGCGCCTGACGCGCGCCTCGGTGATCTCCGAAAGCACCCGCGACTACGTCACCTCCGCGCGGGTCGCCGGTGCCGGGCTGCCGCGCCTCATGTTCGTCACCGTGCTGCCCAACTGCATGGCGCCCTTGATCGTGCAGGCGACGCTCAGTTTCTCCACCGCGATCCTCGACGCCGCGGCGCTCGGCTTCCTCGGCCAGGGCGCCCAGCCGCCGACGCCGGAGTGGGGCGCCATGCTGGCCGACGCCCGCGAGTTCATCACCCGCGCCTGGTGGGTAGTGACCTTCCCCGGTCTCGCCATCCTGATCACGGTGCTGGCCATCAACCTTTTCGGCGACGGGTTGCGCGACGCGCTGGACCCGAAGATGAAACGCTCATGAGCCTGCTCGAAATCCGCAACCTCTCGGTCGACTTCCAGACCGCCCACGGCCTGTTCCGAGCGGTCGACAGCATCGAGCTCGACGTCGACGAGGGCGACTTCGTCGCCATCGTCGGCGAGTCAGGCTCCGGCAAGTCGGTTTCCATGCTGGCGCTCATGGGCCTACTGCCGTGGACCGCCAAGGTCACCGCCGACCGGCTGGTCTTCGACGGCCGCGACCTGCTGACCCTGCCGGGCAGGGCGCGGCGCCAGATCATCGGCAAGGACATGTCGATGATCTTTCAGGAGCCGACGACCTCGCTGAATCCCTGCTTCACCGTCGGCTTCCAGATCACCGAATCGCTGAAGACGCATCTCGGCGGCTCGCGCGCGGAACACCGCCGCCGCGCCATCGAGCTGCTCGACCTGGTGGGCATTCCGGCGCCCGATACGCGCCTCTCGGCCTTTCCGCACCAGATGTCCGGCGGCATGAACCAGCGGGTGATGATCGCCATGGCGATCGCCTGCAATCCGCGCCTGCTGATCGCCGACGAGCCGACCACGGCCCTCGACGTCACCATCCAGGCGCAGATCCTGGAACTGCTCGTCGATCTGCAGAGCGAGCGCGACATGGCCCTGGTGCTGATCACCCACGACATGGGGGTGGTGGCGGAGACCGCCGAGCGCGTGGTGGTGCAGTACGCCGGCCAGCAGGTCGAAAAGCAGTCGGTCGAGGGCCTCTTTGCCGATCCGCACCATCCCTATACCGCCGCGCTGCTGGGCGCCCTGCCGGAGCGCGCCACCAGCAAGCGCCTGCCGTCGATCCCGGGCGTGGTCCCGGGCCAGTTCGACCGGCCCAGCGGCTGCCTCTTCAACCCGCGCTGCGGCTTTGCCACCGAGCGCTGCCGGCGCGAGGAGCCGGCCTTGGGCGGTCCCCCGATGGCGGGCGTGCGCTGCCACTATGCGCTGACGCACGGCGTGCCCCAGGGCCATCCGGGCAAGGTGAGGGAACCGGCATGAGCGGCCGCCAGGTTCTCTCGGCGACGGACCTCAAGCGCTACTACGAGGTCGGCGGCGGGCTGTTCTCACGCACGGCCACGGTGAAAGCAGTCGACGGCGCCAGCTTCACGCTGACCGCCGGCAAGACCCTGGCCGTCGTCGGCGAGTCCGGCTGCGGCAAGTCCACGCTGGCGCGAATGGTCACGCTGATCGAGCGCCCGACCTCCGGCAGCCTCGTACTCAACGGCGTCGACGTGACCGCCGCCAAGGGCGAGACCCAGCGCAAGCTGCGCCAGTCCGTCCAGATCGTGTTCCAGGACCCCTATGGCTCGCTCAACCCGCGCCAGAAGGTCGGCACCATCCTGGAGGAGCCGCTGTCGATCAACCGCAAGCGGTCGGCGGCCGAGCGGCGCGCGGCGGCGGAAGCCATGATGGCCCGGGTCGGCCTCAGGCCCGAGCACTACGAGCGCTATCCGCACATGTTCTCCGGCGGCCAACGCCAGCGCATCGCCATCGCCCGCGCCCTGATGCTGAACCCCGACGTGGTGGTGCTCGACGAGCCGGTCTCGGCGCTCGACGTGTCGATCCAGGCGCAGGTGCTGAACCTGCTGGCGGATCTGCAGCAGGAATTCGACCTCGCTTATCTCTTCATCTCCCACGACCTCAGCGTGGTGCGCCACATTGCCGACGAGGTCATCGTCATGTACCTCGGCCACCCGGTGGAGCAGGGTCCGCGCGACGCTATCTTCGCCAATCCGCAGCACCCCTACACCCAGGCCCTGCTGTCGGCCACGCCGAAGGCCGACCCGACCCGGCGGCGCCTGCGCATCAAGCTGACCGGCGAACTGCCCTCGCCGCTGAATCCGCCCAGCGGCTGCACCTTCAACCCGCGCTGTCCCTACGCCAACGAGCGCTGCCGCGTCGAGCCGCCGGCGATGCTGCCCTCGCAGGGCAGCCGGGTCGCCTGCCATGCCGTCGAAGAAGGTCGCATGCCGCGCGAATCCGCTGCTTAGGCCTTGCCGCGCGAGCCGCGCTGGTTTCTGATCGCCCCGTCATGACCCCGAAGCAAGCATGAGCGCCCGCCCGCCCTGCCTTACGCCCGCCACCCTGGGGGCGGCGCTGGACGGCCACGTGCCGCCGCCGGGTGCCCGCATCGGCCTGCTCGGCGGCTCCTTCAATCCGGCCCACGCGGGCCACCGGGAGATCTCGCAGGAGGCCCTGAAGCGCCTCGGGCTCGACCGCGTCTGGTGGCTGGTGTCGCCGCAAAACCCCTTGAAGCCAGCCGACGGCATGGCGCCCCTGGCCGAGCGCATGGCCGCGGCCCGGGCCATAGCCGGCAACCGGAGCATCCTGGTCACTGACCTGGAGGCCCAGCTCGGCAGCGCCTACACGGCAGACACCCTGAAGGCCCTCACCCACCTGCTGCCGCGGGTCCGCTTCGTCTGGTTGATGGGCGCCGATAACTTGATTCAAGTTCATCGGTGGCAGGACTGGCCGCAAATCTTTAACACCCTACCCGTTGCGGTTTTCGACCGCCCCACCTATTCTTTAAGAGCGTTGTCGAGTACGGCAGCGCGCGCTTTTGCCCGGTTCCGGCTGAAAGAGCGTTCGGCGCGGTGCCTGGCGGAGGCAAGGCCGCCGGCGTGGGCTTTCATCCGTTGCCGCTTGAACCCCCAGTCTGCGACCGAAATCCGGGCCCGCCAGCCGGTGCAGGCTACGTTCGGCAGGCGGCAGGCCCAAGGCAACAACTGACAGGAGACTTAGGGTCATACTGCAAGAGACCAAGGCCCTCCGGGCCGATCAGCGGGACGTCCTTGCCCAGAGCAGGCACCTGCTATCCGTTATCCAGTCGTCTCTGGAAGACGACAAGGCGGACGACATCGTCGTCATCGAACTCGCCGACAAATCCAGCATCGCAGATTTCATGGTGATCGCCTCCGGCCGCTCGGTCCGGCAGGTCGGCGCCATGGCCGATCATCTGCGCGAAACGCTGAAAGCCGATGGCGTCCAAGGCGTCTCGGCGGAAGGCATGGAGCGCTGCGACTGGGTCCTGGTCGACGCCGGCGACGTCATCGTCCATCTCTTCCGGCCGGAAGTGCGTGCGTTCTACAATCTTGAAAAGATGTGGGGCATGAACTTGGCACCGGTCGGCGCAGAGACGGGACTGGACGCAAACTCCGCCTGAGGCGGCCTCCTCTGCCTGGGGCTGATTGGGCGTTGCCGCGAGGCGGCGATGCGCGGGTGGAAGCATGCGAATTACCCTGCTGGCGGTCGGCCGCATGAGGGCCGGTGCGGCTCAGGATCTCTACGAGCTCTATGCCGCGCGACTGCGCTGGCCGCTCGACGTGAAGGAAGTCGAGGAGCGCCGGTCCCTGCCGCCGGAGGCCCTGAAGGCGCAGGAAGGCGCGCTGCTGCTGGCGGCGCTGCCGCGCGGCGCCAGGGCGATCGCCCTCGACGAAGGCGGCAAGCAGATGAGCAGCCGAGACTTTGCCGCGCTGCTGGGCCGCTGGCAGGACGACGGCGTCCAGGATGTGGCCTTTCTCATCGGGGGGGCGGAGGGCCTGTCAAAGGAGGCGCTTCAGGCCGCCGACGTCATTCTCTCCTTGGGCCGCATGACCTGGCCTCATATGTTGGTACGGGGCCTGCTGGCCGAGCAGCTGTTTCGTGCCGAAAGCATTCTCGCCGGACACCCCTATCACCGGGATTGAAGCAGTCGGAGTGGCTCCATGATCAAGACAAACCCGCCGCGCCCCGTCGTGCTCTGCATCCTCGATGGCTGGGGCCACCGCGAGAGCTGCGAGAACAACGCGATCTGCGAGGGTCCGACGCCACACCTCGACCGGCTGTTCCAGCAGATGCCGCACGCCCTGGTCGACGCCTCGGAAGTCGAGGTGGGCCTGCCAAGCGGCCAGATGGGCAACTCCGAGGTCGGCCACATGAATCTCGGCGCCGGACGGGTGGTCATGCAGGACCTGCCCCGCATTGACGCTGCCATTGCCGACGGCAGCTTCGCCGCCAACCCGGTGCTGCAGGAGGCCATCGCCGCGCTGAAGAAGTCGGGCGGCATCGCCCACGTGATGGGCCTGCTGTCGCCCGGCGGCGTGCATTCCCACCAGAACCAGATCGCCACCCTCGCAGAGGTGCTGGCCGAGGCCGGGCTCACGGTCGCGGTGCATGCCTTCCTCGACGGTCGCGACACGCCGCCGCGCAGCGCCCTGGACTTCCTCAAGGCCTTCCAGAAGAAGGCGCCCAAGGCCACCATCGCCACGGTCTCCGGCCGCTACTACCCCATGGACCGCGACAAGCGCTGGCCGCGAGTCGAGAAAGCCTATCGCGCGTTGGTGCAGGCCGAAGGCGCGCATGCCGACGATGCCTTGAAGGCTGTCGAGCAGAGCTACGCCGCCAAGACCAATGACGAGTTCGTGTTGCCGACGGTGATCGGGAACTATGCGGGCATGCAGGACGGCGACGGCCTCTTCATGGGCAACTTCCGCGCCGATCGTGCCCGGGAGATCCTCACCGCCCTGCTCGATCCCGCCTTCGACGGCATTCCGCGCGACCGGCGCCCGGCCTTCGCCTGCGCCCTCGGCATGGTGGAGTACTCGGGCGACCTGAACCCCTTTCTCACGGCGCTGTTCCCCCCGGCGGACCTGAGCGAGACCCTGGGCGAGGTGGTCGCCGAGGCCGGCAAGCGCCAGCTGCGCATTGCCGAGACCGAGAAGTACGCCCACGTCACCTTCTTCTTCAACGGCGGCCGCGAGGCGGTTTTCGAGGGCGAGGAGCGCATCCTGGTGCCCTCGCCCGACGTCGCGACCTACGACCTGCAGCCGGAGATGTCGGCGCCGGAAGTGACCGACCGGCTGGTCGCCGCCATCGAGTCCGGCACGTTTGATCTGGTAGTCGTGAACTACGCCAACGGCGACATGGTCGGCCACACCGGCGATCTCGCCGCCACCATGAAGGCGGTAGCCTGCGTCGATACCTGCGTCGGCCGCCTCGCCGAAGCCGTGGAGCAGACCGGTGGCTGCATCCTGCTGACCGCCGACCATGGCAACGCCGAGCAGATGAGCGACGAGAAAACCGGGCAGGCGCATACCGCACACACCATGAACAAGGTGCCCCTGCTGCTGATCAACGGCCCCGACCGCGTGACGAGCCTCAAGGACGGACGCCTCGCCGACATCGCCCCGACGGTGCTCGACCTCATGGCCCTGCCGTGCCCCGCGGCGATGACCGGCCACAGCCTGGTCGAGCCGTCCGCCGCGCGCGGCGAGGCCGCCGCGGAATAGTCTTGGCCCCTCTTCTCCAGCACGCCGCCGCGTGCCGGCGCTTCGCCGGCGGGCTCTGCCTGGCCCTGGCGCTCGGCTACGCCGCCCCCCTGGCCGCCCAACAGGCCGACCTGGAAAAGCTCGAGCGCGACCTCGCGACGGACCGCGCCAGGGCCGCAGACCTGAAGGCGTCCGCCGCCACGCTGGCCACGCAGGTCGAGGACCTGCGCGCCAAGTCCATCGCCGCGGCCAAGCGAACCCAGGACCTGGAAGGCGAGATGACCGCGGTGGAGCAGACCCTGAAAGCGCTCAATACCGAGGAACAGGCGAAGACCGCCGACTTGGCGCGGCGCCGAGACCAGCTCGGCCGGACTCTGGGCGCCCTGCAGCGCCTCGCCCTGCAGCCGCCCGAAGCCGCCCTGGCGCGCAGCGAGCAGCCCATCGACTCGGCGCGCGCCGCCCTGCTGCTGCGGGTCGCCATCCCGGCGCTGGAGAGCAAGGCGAAGAGCCTGCGCGACGAACTCGGTGACCTCGCCGTGCTGCGTACGCGCATCTCCCTGGAGCGCGACGACTTTGCCGCCGCCGCCGCCTCGCTGAGCATCGAGCGCGACCGCCTCGCCGCCCTGCTGGCGCGCAAGGCCCTGCTGCAGGAGAGCACCGACGCCGAACACAAGGCCGCGGACGCGCGCATCGCCAAGCTGGCCGGCGAGGCGCGCGACCTGCGCGAACTGACGGAACGGCTGGAAACCGAACGGCGCGAGGCCGAGCGGCGGGAGGCCGAACGGCTGGTCGCCGAGCTCGAGGCCGCCGAGGCGGCACGCCAGGAGGCCGCCCGCCGGCCAGCCGAGCGCGGCCAGAGTGAGGCCGAAGCCGCGGCAGCATCACGGCAAGTTGAACAAGCGGCCCGGCAAGTTGCCCGTTTGACACCGCCGGCGTCGTTGCGGCCCTTCCCGGAGGCCCCATCGAGCCTCACCATGCCGGTGCGCGGCCGCGTCGTGCGGCTTTACGACCAGGAAAGCGAGACGGCAGGGGCCGCGACCAAGGGTATTTCCATCCAGGCGCGGTCCGGCGCCCAGGTGGTTGCGCCCTTCGATGGCAAGGTCGCCTATGCCGGTCCGTTCCGCGGCTACGGCCTTATCTTGATAATCGACCATGGGGAGCGATATCATACCATATTGGCCGGTTTCGACCGGATCGATGCCGTGGTCGGGCAGTGGGTGCTGGCTGGTGAGCCAGTCGCACGGATGGGTGACCCCACCGGCGATAACCCGGAGCTTTATTTTGAACTCCGCCGCACAGGGCAGGCCATCAATCCGCTCCCCTGGTTGGCTACAACAGACGACAAGGTGCGAGGTTAATGCGCAAACTCCAGATCGCGGCGCTCGCCGCCGTCCTCCTCATCGGCCTGCCTCAGTTTTCCCCGGCGCAGGAGAATCCTTCAGATACCTACCGGCAACTGAAGCTCTTCAGTGAAGTCTTCGAGCGTGTTCGCGCCGACTACGTTGAAGACATCAGCGACCAGCAACTGATCGAGTATGCCATCCAGGGCATGCTCTCCACGCTGGATCCGCATTCCAGCTATCTCAACGCCGATTCCTTCGGCGACATGCGGGTGCAGACCAAGGGCGAGTTCGGCGGCCTCGGCATCGAAGTCACCATGGAGAACGGCTTCGTCAAGGTGGTTTCGCCAATCGACGACACCCCGGCCGACCGCGCCGGCGTGGAGCCCGGCGATTTCATCACCCACCTGGACGGCGAGGCAATTCTCGGCCTGTCGCTCAACGAGGCGGTGGACAAGATGCGCGGCCCGGTAGGCAGCGACCTGACGGTGACCATCCGCCGCAATGACGCCGAGCCCTTCGACCTCACCATCACCCGCGACGTCATCAAGATCCAGTCGGTGCGCAGCCGCGTCGAGGATAATGTTGGCTACGTCCGCATCACCACCTTCAACCAGCAGACCATGACAGGCCTGGAGGCGGCAATGCAGGAGATCAAGGCCGAGGTCGGCAGCGAGCTGCGCGGCTACGTCCTCGACCTGCGCAACAACCCGGGCGGCCTGCTCGACCAGGCCATCGAGGTGTCCGATGCCTTCATCGACCAGGGCGAGATCGTCTCCACCCGCGGCCGCGAGTTGGACAATGCCCAGCGCTTCAACGCCAAAACCGGCGATCTGGCCGAGGGCCTGCCGGTCATCGTGCTGATAAACGGCGGCTCCGCCTCGGCCTCGGAGATCGTCGCCGGGGCGCTGCAGGACCACCGCCGCGCCATCGTCATGGGCACACGTTCCTTCGGCAAGGGCTCCGTGCAGACCATCATTCCGCTCGGCGTCAACGGTGCCATGCGGCTGACCACGGCGCGCTACTTCACGCCTTCCGGCCGGTCGATTCAGGCACTCGGCATCGATCCGGACATCACGGTCGAGCAGGCCACCTTGGCGGAAGCCGAGGCTGCGCGCCCCGGCCGCCGCGAAGCCGATCTGCGCGGTGCCCTCGCCAACCCGAATGGCGACAACGGCGTCGACGAAGAAGGGGCCTCTCCGGAAGAAGGGGTCTCTCCGGAAGACGAGGCGACCCCGCCGCCGGAGGAAGGCAGCGAACAGGACTACCAGCTCGCCCGTGCCATCGACCTGCTGCGTGGCCTGGCCCTTTATAATCAGCGGGTAGTGAACTAAAAGAAGCGCACAGTCTCGCGAAAACGGTGCGGAGTCGCGCCGCAAAGAGGGCCGATACCTGACCTATGACGGCGTGTCGTCAGACAGTCCGACGGTGGCGTGCGGGCCGCGTGCGTTGTCGTCGCGCGCGGCGCGTTACTTGAGCTTCGGCGAACCTTGAGCAGTCTCTTCACCAATCGAGGGGTGCTGGTCATCGCCTGGTTTGCGGTCGTCGCCCTGGTGGCAGGGGTCCTGGCCTTGGCTTTGCTGCAGCCTGCGCCGCCGCCCGGCGCGGAGCCGGTCGTCATCTCCCTGGATCTCCCGCAAGCGCCAGCAACCGAGCGGGAGGCTTCGCCGCCTGCCGAGGAGGCGGCCGGGGACGAAGCCCCGGCCCGTGACGAACCGCCCGAAGCGGCCCCGGGAGCCGAAGACGGCGAGGCCTCGGCGGGTTCCGGTCAGGCCGAAGTGCCGCAGCTGCCGGAGACGGCGCCTGAACCTTCCATCGAGGCCGCGCCGCAAGGCCCGGCGGAAGTGCCCGAGGAAGCTCCGGCGCAGGCAGCCGCACCCGAGTCCCAGCCAGACCCGGTCCCTGATGAAAGTCCGGCCGACCCGTCGCCGCAACAACTCGCGCTCATCCCGATGATTCCCCCGGCGCTCGAGCAGCTGTCCCACTGGGAACGCTATCGCCAGCCCTTCAACCTGGACGACAAGCGCCCGCGCATCGCCGTGGTGCTGACCGGCCTGGGCCTCTCCGACAGCGCGACGGAGGCGGCCATCAACCAGCTGCCGGCCGCAGTCACTCTCTCCTTCAGCCCCTATGCGCGCGACCTCGAGCACTGGATTGCACTCGCCCGCGCGCGCGGCCATGAAGTGATGCTCGACCTGCCGATGGAGCCGACCTCATTTCCCAACGAAGATCCCGGCCCGCAGGCCCTGCTGACCAACCTCAGCCCGCAAGCCAACCTCGACCGCCTCGACTGGGTGCTGAGCAGGGGCAGCGCCTACGTCGGCGTCGCCGGCAGCATGGGATCACGCTTCACCGCGTCGCGCGACGCGGTCGAGCCGATCCTGCGCGAGGTGAAGGAGCGTGGCCTGATCTTCCTTGACCGCCGCACCACGGAAGATTCGCTGGTGCCGGCCCTGGCCGCGGAGATCGGGCTACCCCGCGCCATCAACAATCGCTCGGTCGACGAGCGCCAGGCCAGCCGCGTCGCCATCGACGCCCGCCTCGCCCAGGTCGAGCGCATCGCCCTGACCGACGGCTTCGCCGTCGCCATGGCGCAGCCCTATCCGGTGACCCTGAACCGCCTGGTGGAGTGGACGGCGGAGCTGACCTCGCGCGGCTTCGCAATCGCGCCGATCTCCGCCCTGGCCGACCGGCAGAAGGCGCCGTGATCCGGTGCTGACGGCAAGTGAAATCGAGCGGCTGCCGTACCGCCCGTGCGTCGGCATGCTGCTGCTGAACCCGGCCGGCAAGGTCTTCGTCGGCCGCCGCCTCGACACCGCCGGGGAAGGCGACAACATATGGCAGATGCCACAGGGCGGCATCGACGCGGGCGAGACGCCCGCGGCGGCAGCGTTGCGCGAGCTGCGCGAGGAGGTCGGCACCGACAAGGCGGAAATCGTCGCGGAGAGCCGCCACTGGCTGCACTACGACCTGCCCCCGCAGCTGATCGGCAAAATCTGGAAGGGCCGCTACCGCGGCCAGAAGCAGCGCTGGTTCGCCCTGCGCTTCCTGGGGGAGGACAGCGAGATCGACATCGCCACCGAGCATCCGGAGTTCGATGCCTGGCAGTGGGTCGAGCTAGAGGACGTGCCGGGCCTGGTCATCCCCTTCAAGCGCGACACCTACCGCGCCGTGGTATCGGAATTCCGCGAGCTGCTAAATCGAAGCTGAGCCCTTCAGGCCGCAGCAAGCTGGCGGAGACGTAGGCGAACGAAGCCGAAGGCCGCACGCGCGGCAAGACCAGCCAAGCGACTCTGCGGATTGAGGCCGGCCGCCTTGAAGATCATCGCCACCGCCCGCTGCACCTGGGGTTCCTGGTAGCAGGCAAAGGCGCGTTTCATGTAGGCCCGCCCGCAGCTCTTGCGGTCGTAGGACGTTTCGAGATTCTCATTGGCAGCATAGAAGGCATAGGCGAGCTCATCGTCCTCGCTCTCGCCGATGCGCCCGAGGGCGACCGCCAGGCGCTTCCACTTGCCGATACCCTCATGGTCCAGATAGCGACGCAAATGGAGGTAGAAGAGCCTGTAGTGGCGCAGCTCGTCGGCAGCGATATAGCGACAGATCTCGCGCAACACCGGCTCCTGCGTCGTCGCGCCGATGGAGGCGTAGTAGGACGAGGTGCCGACCTCCACGATGCAGCGGGCAACCAGCTCGCCCGAGCGCGAGCCGCGGATGGAATCGGAAGCTTCGACGGAGATCTTGTAGCCTTCGCGGAAGCGCGCGAAGCTGCGTTCGAAATCGAAGCTGCCGTCGGCCAGCTTGGCCCAGCGCGCCAGCGCAGCGCCGTGCTGCACCTCTTCCGACGCCCAGGCCCTCGCCGCCGCCTGGAACTCGGCGTCGTCGGAAAAGACGTTGCAGAGATAGGTCGCGTAGTCGCCGCCGTTGAACTCGACCATGCTGGCGGCCTTGACGATCTTCACCAGCTCAGGATCGACTTTGGAGGGGTCGAACCGCTCCCAGGAAACGTCGTCCAGGCTCCAGTGACCGCTGGTCATCGTAACGCCTCATAAAACGCACCCGGCGATGTTCTGCCGGGGGATTTGAGTTCAGTCCTGCAAGCCGTGTCCGTGACGATTTTGCGACGGCCAGAGCCTAGCCAGAAGGCTAAGCGCAATCAATGACTTCCCACGAGGTAAGGTCTAGGGCCTTGCGGCACAAGACCTTTTCGGCCGGGGGAATACGACGGTGCGATGGGGGTCCTGGGAACAAACAGTGACGGCGAGGGGAGCGACTCGGGCCGGCCCGGGCGGATCAGCCCGCGGCCTTCAGCAGTTCCTCGGCGATCTTGACCTGTCGTTCGGCGGCCGCTTGCCGGATGGCATCCTGGGCGTCCAGCAGGTCGTCCCGTGCATCGCTCAGGCGCTGCTCGGCGGCCGCCCGGTCGATCTCGCCGATCGGCAAGGCCTCCTCGGCCAGCACCGTGCAGCGGGTCGGGGTGACCTCCGCGAAGCCGCCGGCAACGAAGATCCGCTGGGTGACGCTGCCGCCGTCGTGCACCTTGATGACGCCGGGGCGCAGGGTCGAAATCAGCGGCGCGTGGCGGGCGAGGACGCCGAAGTCGCCCTCCTCGCCCGGCACCTCGACCATGTCGACCTCCTCGGAGAGCAGCAGGCGCTCCGGTGAGACCAGTTCGAATGAGACTTTACCTTCGGCCATGTCAGCGCCGTCCGTTCGTTGTCTTCAGCCCGGGCCTGCGGGCGACTGCCTCAGGCCGCTTCCGCCGCCAGCCGGCGCGCCTTCTCGACGGCCTGCTCGATCGCGCCGACCATGTAGAAGGCCGCCTCCGGCAGGTGATCGTATTCGCCCGCGCAGATGCCCTTGAAACCGCGCACCGTGTCCTCGATGGAGACCTGCACGCCCGGCGAACCGGTGAACACCTGGGCGACGTCGAAGGGCTGCGACATGAAGCGCTGGATCTTGCGCGCGCGGGCCACGGTGAGCTTGTCCTCTTCGGAGAGCTCGTCCATGCCGAGAATGGCGATGATGTCCTGCAGCGCCTTGTAACTCTGCAGGATGCGCTGCACCTCGCGCGCCACGTTGTAGTGTTCCTCGCCGACCACCTGCGGGTCGAGGATGCGGCTGGTGGAGTCAAGCGGATCGACCGCCGGGTAGATGCCGAGCTCGGCGATCTGGCGCGACAGCACCGTCGTCGCGTCCAGGTGAGCAAACGAGGTCGCCGGCGCCGGGTCGGTCAAGTCGTCAGCCGGCACGTAGATGGCCTGCACCGAGGTGATCGAGCCCTTCTTGGTGGTGGTGATGCGCTCCTGCAGGGTGCCCATGTCAGTGGCGAGCGTCGGCTGATAGCCCACCGCCGAAGGAATGCGCCCGAGCAGCGCCGACACCTCGGAGCCCGCCTGGGTGAAGCGGAAGATGTTGTCGACGAAAAACAGCACGTCCTGGCCTTCCTCGTCGCGGAAGTATTCCGCCTGGGACAGGCCGGCCAGCGCCACGCGGGCACGCGCGCCCGGCGGTTCGTTCATCTGGCCGAACACCAGCGCCACCTTCGACTCGCCTTCGAGGTCGATGACGCCAGATTCGATCATCTCATGATAGAGGTCGTTGCCCTCGCGGGTACGCTCGCCGACGCCGGCAAAGACCGAGTAGCCGCCGTGAGTCTTGGCGACGTTGTTGATGAGCTCCTGGATCAGCACCGTCTTGCCGACGCCGGCGCCGCCGAACAGGCCGATCTTGCCGCCGCGGGCGTAGGGGGCCAAGAGGTCGACGACCTTGATGCCGGTGACCAGCATCTCGGCCTCGGTGGATTGCTCCGAAAACTCAGGTGCGGAGCGGTGGATGGAGGCCTTCTGCGCAGTGTTGACCGGCCCGCGCTCGTCGATCGGCTCACCGATCACGTTGATGATGCGCCCGAGCATCTCAGGGCCGACCGGCACCATGATCGGCGCGCCGGTGTCGGCCACTTCCTGGCCGCGGACCAAGCCTTCGGTCGCGTCCATGGCAATGGTACGCACGACGCTCTGGCCGAGATGCTGACCGACCTCGAGGACCAGACGCTTGCCGTTGTTGGTCGTCTCCAGCGCGTTCAGGATCGGCGGCAGATCGCCGGAGAACTGCACGTCCACCACCGGACCCATCACCTGGGTAACCTTGCCAACGAGATTCACTGCCATCTTCTTGCTCCTTGGTGCCAGCCGTCCCCGGGCGGGGCCAGCCTGGCGTCCACCGTTACATCGCTTCCTTAGCGGAAATAATCTCGATCAGTTCGCCGGTGATCGCCGCCTGGCGCGTGCGGTTGTAGACCAGCGTCAGGCGATTGATCATATCGCCGGCGTTGCGCGTCGCATTGTCCATCGCGGTCATGCGCGCGCCGTGCTCGCTCGCCGCATTCTCCAACAGGGCCTTGAAAACCTGCACGGAGATGTTGGTCGGCAGCAACTCGGTGAGGATTTCCTCCTCGCCCGGCTCGTACTCGTAGACGGCCCCGTTCAACCCGTCCTCCGGAGCTTCCTCGCCGTCGCCCTGCTTCTTCTGGGCCTTGGGCGGCGCGAAGGGGATCAGCTGCTGCGGCGTGACGATCTGCGAGATCGCCGAGCGGAACTCCGCATAGATCATGGTACAGACGTCGAACTCGCCGGCCGCGAACATAGTGACGATGCGCGTGCCGATGGCTGCGGCCTTGTCGAAGCTGAGCTTCGGCTTGGCCACGTCCTCGATCGTGTCGACGATCATCGAGCCGAAGTCGCGACGCAACTGGTCGCGGCCCTTGCGGCCGACGCAGAGGATCTTCACCGTCTTGCCGTCGCTCACCAGGCTGCGGACCAGCCGCCGCGCCTCGCGCACGATGGAGGAGTTGAAGCCGCCGCAGAGGCCGCGGTCGGCGGTCGCCACCACGACCAGGTGGGTCTGCTCCGCGCCCGAGCCGGCAAGCAGCTGCGGCGCCCCAGCCTGCCCCGCGGCAGCGGCCGCGAGCGAGCCCAGCATGCGTTCCATGCGCTGCGCATAGGGGCGCGAGGCCTCGGCCTGTTCCTGCGCGCGGCGCAGCTTGGCCGCGGCCACCATCTTCATGGCGGAGGTGATCTTCCGCGTCGACTTGACGCTGTCGATCCGTACCTTCAGGTCTTTGAGATTCGGCATCCGCCGTGCCCCGCTCCGACTTTCTTACTGGGTCGTCAGTGACTTCGAATCAGGCCGCGAAGGTCTTGGTGAAACCGTCGAGGAAAGACTTCAGCTTGGCTTCCGTCGCATCGGAAATGACCTGCTCGTTGCGGATCGCGCCCAGGATCTCGGCGCCCTCGGCGCGCAGCTTGGCGAGCAACTGGGTCTCGAAGGCGGTCACCTGGTTGAGCGCGATACGGTCGAGATAACCGCGCACGCCGGCGAAGATCACAACCACCTGCTCCTCGATCGCGAGCGGCGAGTATTGCCCCTGCTTCAGGAGTTCGGTCAGGCGCGAGCCGCGCGCCAGCAGGCGCTGGGTCGCCGCATCGAGGTCGGAGGCGAACTGCGAGAAGGCCTCCATCTCGCGGAACTGCGCGAGCTCCAGCTTGATGGTGCCGGCAACCTGCTTCATCGCCTTGATCTGCGCGGCCGAGCCGACGCGGCTGACCGAGAGGCCGACGTTCAGCGCTGGGCGGACGCCCTTATAGAACAACCCGGTTTCCAGGAAGATCTGGCCGTCGGTGATGGAGATCACGTTGGTCGGAATATAGGCCGAGACGTCGCCGGCCTGAGTCTCGATGATCGGCAGGGCGGTGAGGCTGCCGTTGCCGGCCTCGTCGCCCATCTTGGCCGCGCGCTCGAGCAGGCGGGAGTGCAGGTAGAAGACGTCGCCGGGATAGGCTTCGCGGCCCGGCGGGCGGCGCAGCAGCAGTGACATCTGGCGGTAGGACACCGCCTGCTTCGACAGATCGTCGTAAATGATGACGGCGTGCATGCCGTTGTCGCGGAAGAACTCGCCCATGGTGCAGCCGGTGTAGGGCGCCAGGAACTGCATTGGCGCCGGCTCGGAGGCGGTCGCCGCGACCACGATGGAGTATTCCAGCGCGCCCTGGTCTTCCAGGATCTTCACGAACTTTGCGACGCTGGAGCGCTTCTGGCCGATGGCGACGTAGATGCAGTAGAGCTTCTTCGATTCGTCGTCGCCCTGATTGATCGGCTTCTGATTGATGATGGTGTCGAGCGCGATGGCCGTCTTGCCGGTCTGGCGGTCGCCGATAATCAACTCGCGCTGCCCGCGGCCGATCGGGATCAGCGCGTCGATCGCCTTCAGGCCGGTCTGCATCGGCTCGTGCACCGATTTGCGCGGAATGATGCCAGGCGCCTTCACCTCGACGCGGCGGCGCTCGGAGCTCTCGATCGGGCCCTTGCCGTCGATCGGGTTGCCGAGGGCGTCGACCACGCGACCGAGCAGGCCGCGGCCCACCGGCACGTCGACGATCTCACCGGTACGCTTGACCGTGTCGCCTTCCTTGATGCCGCGGTCCTCACCGAAGATCACGACGCCGACGTTGTCGACTTCCAGGTTCAACGCCATGCCCTTGATGCCGCCGGGGAACTCGACCATCTCGCCGGCCTGCACGTTGTCGAGGCCGTAGATGCGGGCGACGCCGTCACCGACCGACAGCACCTGCCCGACCTCGGCGACATCCGCCTCGTTGCCGAAGTTTTCGATCTGGTCTCTCAGAATGGCGGAAATTTCCGCGGCGCGGATGTCCATCATCCGACCCCTTTCATGGCGAGTTGAAGTCTTTGCAATTTGCTGCGCAGGGAAGAGTCGATCATGCGGCTGCCGACCTTGACGATCAGGCCGCCGATCAGCGCCGGATCGACCATGAGGTCGAGCTGCACCTTACCGCCGACGGCGCTGCGCAGCGTCTCCAGCAGGGCTGCTTGTTGGGCATCCGACAGCGAGCGGGCCGAGGTCACCTGGGCGGTGATCTCGCCGCGCCGGCGCGCCAGTTCGGAGAGATATTCCTCGATCATCGCCGCCAGGGCGAAAAGGCGGCGGTTCTGCGCCACGACCAGGACGAAGCGCTGCGTCAACTCGCCGACGCCGGCCTTTTCCATGACCGCGGACATGGCCTTGCCCTGCTCCTCGCGCGTGATCACGGGGCTGTGCAACAAGCGGCGCAGATCCTCGTTTCCGGCAATCATCGACCGCAGCGTCTGCAGATCGTTGGAGACCTGGTCCAACGATTTCTTTTCGTCGGCCAAATCGAGCAACGCGAAGGCGTAGCGCCCCGCCAGGTCGCTCAAGCTCGTGTTGTCACCAGCCAAGCCCGATGTCCTCGAAGTCCTTGTTTACCCCTGCCCGCGCGGCTGGCCCGTTGTCTGAAATCGGCAAACTGTCCTGATTTCGGCAATGCCGGACCTTGCACGGGGCGGGAGGAGCCCGCCCACGAGCGCGCGTTTGGTATCATAGCCGGCAGAGCAGTGCAAGGCGCCTCCGCCCGCGCTTTCGGCACTTGCCCAAGGTTGGTTTCGGGCGCTTCCGGCGGCCCTGGGGCCGGGCTTCGTCGCGGCTGAAACTGCCGCTTTTTTCATCAGCGGCGAGGCGGCGAACTCACAAGAAGCTGTAGGGGTCGATATCGACCTGAAGACGGACGGCATTCGGCATCTTCACCTGCCCGAGCCAGGCGCGCAGCAGCGCCTGCAGGCGAAAGCCGCGCGGCGCCTTCACCAGGAAGCGGCGGCGGTGGCGTCCGCGCAGCACCGCCAAGGGCGCCGGCGCCGGACCCAGGATGGTGACGCCCTCAGCCTGCGGCGCCCGGCGCGCCAGCTGGCGCGCCGCCTCGTCGAGCTGGCGCGCATCCGGGCCGGAGAGCACCAGTGCCGCCAGGCGCCCGAAAGGCGGCAGGCCGGCGCTTTCACGCGCCGCCGCCTCGGCCTCGAAAAAGCGGTCGCGCTCGCCGGCCGCGAGCGCCTGCATGACCGGATGTTCCGGCTCGGAGGTCTGCAACAGCACCTTTCCGCGGTGCTCGGCCCGCCCGGCCCGTCCGGCGACCTGGTGCAGCAGTTGATAGGTGCGCTCGGCCGCGCGCAGGTCACCACCGTAGAGGCCGAGATCGGCATCGACCACACCGACCAGGGTGAGGTGCGGGAAATGGTGGCCCTTGGCGACGATCTGGGTGCCGATCAGCAGGTCGATTCCGCGCGCCTGCACGGCGCGCACCAGCGCCGCCGCGGATTCCGGCCCGGTCAGAGTGTCGCTGGTCATCATCGCCTGGCGCGCCTCGGGGAACAGCGCCCGCGCCTCCTCCGCCAGGCGCTCGACGCCCGGCCCGCAGGCCGCCAGGGTGCCTTCGGCACCGCAGTCGGGGCAGGCCGTCGGCAGGCGCGAAGCGTGGCCACAGTGATGGCACTGCAGGCGCCCGGCGAGGCGGTGCTCGACCAGCCAGGCGGTGCAGTTGGGGCACTGCAGGCGGTGGCCGCAGGCGCGGCACAGGGTCAGGGGCGCATAGCCGCGACGGTTAAGGAACAGCAGCACCTGCTCGCCGGCGGCCAGGGTCTCGGCGATGGCCGCGCGCAGGGGCGCCGACAGCCAGCCCGGCCCGAGACCCTCCAGCTTCGGCGGCCGGTCGTGGCGCAGATCGACCAGGCCGATCTCCGGCAGCACGGCGTCGCCGTGGCGTTCCGGCAGATGTTGGGCCCGGTAGCGGCCGTTGCGCACATTATTGAGGCTTTCCAGCGCGGGCGTGGCGGAAACCAGGACCGCCGGGATGCCCCCGAGCTGGGCGCGCACCACGGCCATGTCGCGGGCATGATAGGTGACGCCGTCCTCCTGCTTGAAAGCACTCTCGTGCTCCTCGTCGACGACGATGAGACCGAGGTCCGGATAGGGCAGGAACAGCGCCGAGCGGGCCCCCACCACCACCGGCGCCTGGCCCTGCGCCACCGCGCGCCAAGTGGCGCGCCGCTGCGCCGAAGTGAGATCGGAGTGCCACAGCGCCGGCGCCACGCCGAAGCGCCGCTCGAAGCGCTCCAGCCACTGCGCCGAGAGCACGATCTCCGGCAACATGACCAGGGCTTGGCGGCCGGCGGCGAGGGCCGTCGCAATGGCCTCGAAATAGACCTCGGTCTTGCCGGAGCCGGTGACGCCGTCGAGCAGGGTGACCGAGAAGGCGTCCTCGTGCACCGCCTTGCGCAGCGCGCCGGCAGCGGTAGCCTGATGGTCGGAAAGCAGAGGCCCGTCGAGGTCGGGATCGGGCGACTCGAAGCGCGGCTCGTAGACCACCTCGACAGCCTCCACGACTCCGGCCTGCACCAGCCCCTTCACCACCGAGGTGCCGACACCGGCGGCCTGGGCCAAGTCGGCCAGTGTGCGCGCCGGTCCCTCGGCCAGCTCGGTGAGCACGCGCTGGCGCGCCGGGGTGAGGCGCAAGGCCTCGGGCAGAGAAAAGACACAACGCCGGTAAAGGGTGACGGGCCGCGGCTCTTCCAGCGCCGCCGGCGAGGACAGCGCCATGCGCAGCACGGCACCGGGCGCCGCCAGGGTGTAGTCGGCCACCCAGGCGAGAAAGCGGCGCGCCACAGCGGTCAGCGGCGGCACCGGCAGCACCTCGAGAATCGGGCGCAGGCGTTCCAGCGGCACCGGCTTTTGTTCCGGCGCCGCGGTTGCGGGCGGGTCGTCCCACACCACACCGACCAGTTCACGCTGGGCCAGCGGCACGCGCACGACGCTACCGGGTGCAACCGCAAGTTCTGGCGGCGCCAGGTAGTCGTAAGGGCCGGTCAGCGGCAAGGGCAGCAGCACGGCGACACGGCGGGACGCGCCCGCAGCGGCCTCGGCGGGCGCGGGATCGAGCGGCAAGGTGGCAGTGCTGGCATGGCGGTCTGGCATCCGCTACACTCTAGCCGAGGCAGGAAGTGGGGGCCAACGCCGGCACGAGCGCCGCTTCGACGATCTTCGCAAAAACCTCGGCCCTCAGCACGAGGGCGCGCCGCGCCACCGCAGGAAGGACAGACCTGGCAGCATGAAATTCTTCATCGACACCGCCGACATTGCGGAGATCCGCGACCTTGCCGCCACCGGCCTGGTCGACGGCATCACCACCAATCCCTCGCTGATCGCCAAAAGCGGCCGCGACCTCTTCGAGGTACTGAAGGAAATTTGCGAGGTGGTGCCCGGCCCGGTCAGCGCGGAGGTCACCGCCATCGACTTCGACGACATGCTGCGCGAGGGACGCATCCTGGCGAAGGTCGCCGACAACATCGTCGTGAAGACGCCGCTGACGGTCGATGGCCTGAAGACCTGCAAGACGCTGAGCGACGACGGCATCAAGGTGAACGTTACACTCTGTTTCTCCGCTGCCCAGGCAATCCTCGCCGCCAAGGCCGGCGCCGCCTACATCTCGCCCTTCGTCGGACGCCTCGACGACACCGGCGCCGACGGCCTGCAGCTGATCGCCGAGATCGTCGAGATCTACAATGCCTATCCGAACTTCCATACCGAAGTGCTGGTCGCCTCGGTGCGCCATGTCGGCCACATCATCGAGTCCGCCAAGATGGGCGCCGACGTCGCCACCATCCCGCCGGCAGTGCTGCGCGCCATGTACAAGCATCCGCTGACCGACAAGGGCCTGGACGCCTTCCTCGCCGACTGGGCCAAGACCGGACAGACCATCGGGGACGCCGGCGGCAAGGAAACCCGCCGCAGTGCCTGAACGCGAAATGCCCGAAAGCGAGATGCCCAAGAAGGACCCTGTCCAGCCCGCCAGTGCCCTCAAGCCGGCTGTCGCGCTGGCCCAACCGGTCTCCGCCGACCAGGTGGCCGCCTACCTGCGCCGCCATCCCGACTTCCTGGCCGAAAACAACGAGCTGCTGGACGTGCTGACGCCACCGGCGCGCGAGCGCGGCGAGGGTGTGCTCGACCTGCAGCGTTTCATGGTCGAGCGCCTGCGCCGCGAGCTCGCAGAGGTCACCGAGCTGCGCAACGACCTGGTCGCCACCGGGCGCAGCAACCTCGCCATCCAGCGCCGCGTGCACGAAGCCATCCTGGCACTGCTGCGCGCCGGCAGCTTTGAGGAATTCGTCGAGACCATCACCACCGACCTCGCGGTGATCCTCGACCTCGATGTGGTCACCATCGGCGTCGAGCGGGCCGCCGACGGCGCCGCCTGGAAGCCGGTTTCCGGGGTCTACTGTCTGAAGTCGGGCAGCATCGACAACCTGCTCGGCCGTGCCGGAACCCTGCTGCTGCGCGACGACGTTGCCGGCGACCCGGCCATCTTCGACGGCGCTGCGGGCCTGGTGCGATCCGACGCCCTGATCCGCCTCGCCATCGGCGAGAGCGCGCCGCCGGCCCTGCTGGCGCTGGGGTCGCGCCAGACCGGTGCCTTCCATGCTGGCCAGGGCACCGAGCTGCTGTCTTTCCTGTCGCACGTGCTGGAGATCACCTTCCGCGCATGGCTCTACCTGCCGAAAGCCTCCTGAAGACGGCAAGCCTGACCGCCGCGGCGCCGGACCTCGCCGCGGCGATCCGCGACTGGCAGGCCTGGCTGCGCGACGAAAAGCGTGCCTCGCCGCACACCTGCCTCGCCTACCGGCGCGACCTCGCCCACTTCCTCGCCTTCCTGACGGGGCATCTCGGCCAGCACGCCGCCCTGGCCGATCTCGACGCGCTCAGGACCGCCGACTTCCGCGCCTGGCTTGCCGCCCGCGCCGGCGCCGGCCTCAAGCGCAGCTCGTCTGCCCGCGCGCTCTCCACCCTGCGCGGCTTCTTCCGCTGGCTGAAGCGGCGCGACCTCGCTGACAACGCGGCGCTCGCCAGCCTGCGCACGCCGAAGGTGCCGAAGGCAGTGCCCAAGGCGCTGACCGCCGCCGAGGCCGAGGAGGTCGTCGCTACCGTGGCCGAGATGAGCGACGAAGACTGGATCGGCAAGCGTGACGGCGCCGTGCTGCTGCTGCTCTACGGCTGCGGCCTGCGCATCGGCGAGGCCCTCGGGCTGACTCGCGCCATGGCACCCAAACCTGGACAGGAGTCGCTGCTGGTCACCGGCAAGGGCAACAGGCAGCGCATGGTGCCGCTGCTGCCGGTGGTGGCGGCGGCCATCACCGACTACTTGGCTGCTTGCCCCTTTGCCCAGGTGAACGACGGCCCGCTGTTCCTCGGCAAGCGCGGCGGCCCCCTGACCTCTAGGCGTGTGCAGCAGCGCATGCAGGACCTGCGCGGCCTGCTCGGCCTCCCGGAAAGCGCGACGCCCCACGCCCTCAGGCATTCCTTTGCCACCCACCTGCTGGCCGGCGGCGGCGACCTGCGCGCCATACAGGAACTGCTCGGCCACGCCTCCCTCAGTTCGACCCAGCGCTACACCGAGGTCGACGTGGCCGGCCTGCTGGAGGTCTATGACCGCGCCCATCCACGGGCTAGCCATCCGCAAAGCGATATCCCCACGCCGAAGGAAAGCCGATGAAGACCGAACCGCAGAAGGAACACCGCTGGCTCGACCAGCTGCTCGGCGAATGGACCGTGACGTCGGACATGCCGACGGAGCCGGGCAAGGATGACGGTGACCTCGATTGGATCGAGCGCGTCCGCTCCCTGCACGGCCTGTGGGTGGTCGCCGAGGGCGAGGGCGAGATGCCCGGTGGCGGTGCAGCGACGACTATGATGACGCTGGGCTACGATCCGCGCCGGCAACGTTTCGTCGGCACCTGGGTCGGATCCATGATGACGCACATGTGGGTCTATGAAGGCACGCTTGACGAAAGCGGCAAGGTGCTGACGCTCGACTGCGAAGGCATCGACTTCGAAACCGAAGGCAGGATGACCCGATACCAGGACATCATCTCCATCAAGGATGCGGACCACCGCCATCTCACCGCACGCATGCTGGCTGCCGACGGCACTTGGAAGCACATCATGCAGGCCGACCACCGCCGCCGGCGGTCGTCGTAGTCGCAACCCCGGCCAGTTCGCCCCGGAAGTCGGCAGGAGCCGTCCCATGAGCACCTTCCTCGCGTTTCTGGGCGTCTCGTTCATCGTCATCGTCACGCCCGGCCCGGACACCGCCATTACCATCCGCAACACCCTCTTCGGCGGGCGCTCGGGCGGTGTGTTCACTGCTCTGGGCATTGCGAGCGGCCAGACGATCTGGGCTCTCGCGACGAGCGCCGGGATCGTTGCTCTCCTGATCGCCTCCGAACCGCTGTTTCTTGCGGTCAAGTACGCTGGCGCCACCTACCTCGTGTTTCTTGGCGTCCAGGCCCTGCGTGAGGCCGTCCGCCCCTCCGCATCGACGCTGGCTCATCTGCCGACGGGCGGTAGCGCGCGCCGCTTGACGCCGCTTGCCGCCTTTCGGCAGGGCGTCATCAGCGACCTCGGCAATCCGAAGATGGCGGTGTTCTTCGCCAGCCTGCTGCCGCAGTTCGTGCCGGCCGGCGAGCCGACCTTCTCGGCGCTTCTGCTTCTCGGGGTGGTCTTCGCCGCCATGACCTTCACCTGGCTCGCCCTTTACGCCGTCTTCATCGCCAAGGCAGGAGACTATTTGCGCCGGCCGACGGTGCGCCGCAGCATCGAAGGCCTGACGGGAACCCTGCTGATCGGGCTCGGCCTGCGGATCGCGGCCGAGCAGAGATAGCGCGTCGATGGCCTGCCACCAGCACGAAGTATCCCTGGGGACGTCCAGGCCCTTTGAACCGTATAGTCAGTCAAGCCGACCAACCGTCGGCAACGAATTTCTGTGAAAGGACCGTTCGATGCATCGCACCGTGGCAGTCGCCCTCGCGCTGTTCCTGGCCGCCGCCCAGCCGGCCTTGGCCGACCAGGGCAAAGGCAAGGGTAACGACAAGGCCGGAAAGCCCAACAACGGCACATCGACCGAAGCCGTCGTCGAAGGCGTGACTGCCGGCATCCTCGGTGCAATCCTTGATGATGACGAGCGGCGCCTCATCCGGCACTACTTCGGCGAGCACCCCGACGCCGTCGGCAAGGTGAAGGAACTGCCCCCGGGGATCCGCAAGAAGCTGGCACGCGGCGGCGCCATGCCTCCGGGCATCGCCAAGCAGGCCCTGCCGGACGGCCTGCACCGCCAGCTGCCCCCGCGCAACGGCCAGCACTACGAGATCATCGGCACCGACGTGGTCCTGATCGAGACTGCCACCCGGGTGATCGTCGATGTGCTGAAGGACGTGCTCCGCGGCGGCTAACCCCCACGACTGCGGCTGTACAACAGGCGCTCCATCTGCGGCACGAATCGTTGCACCTCGAACCCCGATTTTTCGAGCACCCGCCGCGATGCGAGGTTTTCGGGGCGGGCAAAGGCCCGCAGTTCGGGGAATTGCAGAACATTGTCGGCGACGTCCAGGCAGGCCGCCGCCAGCTCCGTGGCATAGCCCTGTCCCCAGACATCCGGTCGAAAGCTGTAGCCGACTTCAACGCCCCAGCCGGGGTCAAAAGGGTCGTTGTAGAGTCCGCCCCAGCCGACGATCCGCCCGTCCGACTTGGTCGTGACGGTCCAGGGCGCGCAACCGTCCCGCCGCCGGCGCCGTTCGTGCACCGCGATGCGACGACGGCAGATTCGCAAGGTCGCGTCGCAGTGGGTGTGGCGCATCGCCTGGGCATCACCGAGGAACTCGAAGAGCGCCGGGACGCCCGCCAGGCGGGGCGGCCGCAGGAGCAGTCTCTCCGTTTCGATCTGCAGGGCCGCTCCCTCCCGCGTCAGCCGCCGTTGCGGCGGGCCAGCCGCGCCAATACCGGCGGGCCCGTGAGGACGCCGAGGCCGAGCAGCGCGAAGGCGAGGCCCCAGGCGAGGCCCGACGTATTTCCGCCGCCGAGGTCGAGC
Organism: Kiloniellaceae bacterium; assembly: GCA_009377535.1. Lineage (GTDB taxonomy): Bacteria > Pseudomonadota > Alphaproteobacteria > Kiloniellales > Kiloniellaceae > Pelagibius. The sequence goes on along the minus strand of WHTV01000005.1, from coordinate 45,534 downwards.
ACCACGCCGAAGGCAAGCGGCGAGACGAAGCCCGTGCCGAAGCCGAGCAGCGAGTGCAGCGCCATGGTAGCGCCGCGCCTCTCCGGCGTGGCGGCGATCACCGCACCGGCGGTGAGCGCACCGGAGTCGGCCATGATGACGAGGCCGTAGACCGCCAGCAACGCGCCCAGCAGCCACAGCGGCGCGGCGGCCAGGAACCCCAGGACCAGCGCGATGCCGCCCGAGGCAATCATGAAGACGGCGACGCTGCGCCGCCGCCCGAAGAGGCCGGCCAGCTCGTTGCCGGCAATGGAGGCCGGCATGCCGAGCAGCAGGATGATCGTGGCCAGCTGGGTCGGCGTCCAGGGTCCGGCGGCAAGGTCGGGCTGCTGCGCGAAGACGAAGACCAGGAAGGCGACCAGCCAGGCGCGAAAACCGAAGAGCTCCCAGATGTGCGCGGCATAGCCGAGGGTGTAGGCCATGGCCTGGCGGTTGCGCAGCACCGGCCGGAAATCGAACAGGCGTTCGGCTTGCGGTGCCGACGGCGCGGCCAGCGGCCGCACCAGGAGTCCGACCAGGGCGAAGGCGGCGAAAGAGCCGAGGCTGGCGGCGATGAAAGCTGCAGACCAGCCGGCCCGGGACTCGACCTCGCCGGCGACGAAGACAGACAGGCTGGCCCCGATGCCGAAGAAGGCGGTGTAGATGGCCACCGCCCGGGCGCGACGATGCTCCTGCAGGCGGTCCGAGAGCAGTTTCAGGCCGACCATGTAGGTGCCGGCCAGGCTGATGCCGCCGACGATGCGCAAGAGCATCGCGGTCCATAGCCCGCCGGCGAGGAAGGCAAAGGCGAGCGCTGCGATGCCGCCGAGCAGACAGCAGGCGAGATAGATCGCCCGCGCATCGAAACGGTCGGTGAGAGTGACAAGCAGCGGTACGGCGGCCGCGTAGCCGGCATAGTAGATGCCGCTGACCCAGCCGGCCTCGGTGCCGCTGAGGTCCCAGAGCGGCTGGAACACGGGAATCAGCGCCGGAAAAGTGGCGTTGTGCAACATGCTCAGCACCTGCGTCGTGCAGAGCAGCGCCACCAGCCACCAGCCGCGCGCCTCACCGCGTCTTTCGGTTCGAACGGTCATCGTCTCCCGGTAGTCGCCGCGCCGAACGGCGCGGGGCAGAAATATCCGATAAAGAACGCCCCTTGGGGACCGGCCTGTTATACTCGCCGCCATGACTCCTGCACTGGTAATCTTCGACTGCGATGGTGTGCTGGTCGACAGTGAGACCATCGCCAACCGCATCATGGCCGAGAGCATCACCGCCACTGGCATCCAGATCGGCGACGCTGAATGCCGCGAACGCTTTGTCGGCGGCACCCTGCAACGGGTCATCGACACCGTGGAGGAATGGCTCGGCAAGCCGCTGCCCCCCAACTGGCGGGAGGATTTCGAATCCCGCCGCGATGCCGCCTTCCGCAGCGAGCTCAAGGCCGTGCCCGGCGCTGCCGCCGCCGTCGAAGCCATCCGCGCCCACGGCACGGCGGTCTGCGTCGCCTCCTCCGGCAGCCTGGCGAAGATGGAACTGACGCTGGGGCTGACCGGCCTCAGGCATTACTTCGGCGCGCATCTGTTTTCCGCCTCCATGGTGGCGCACGGCAAGCCGGAGCCCGACATCTTCCTCTACGCCGCCGAGCGGATGGGCTATCTGCCCGAAACTTGTGTGGTGGTGGAGGATAGCCTGCTCGGTGTAACCGCAGCAGTGGCCGCCGGCATGCGCGTGCTGGCCTATGCCGCCGAGTCCGCGCCCGAGTTCCTGCAGGCGGCCGGGGCCGTCTCCTTTGCCGAAATGGCGAGCCTGCCCGGCCTGCTCGGCATCGACGACCGCGTGCCGGCGCCCGCCGGCTAACCGGAATCCGCTCAGACGTGGATCGGGCGGCCGTCGACGGCGAGCGCGGCTTCCTTCACCGATTCGCCCATCGAGGGATGCGCATGGCAGGTGCGCGCGATGTCCTCCGCCGTGCCGCCGAATTCCATGACGGTGACGCACTCGGCCAGGATGTCGCCGGCCAGCGGACCGACGATGTGCACACCGAGCACTTTGTCGGTGCGCTTGTCGGCCAGCACCTTCACCACGCCGTCGGTATCGCCGACGGCACGCGCGCGGCTGTTGGCGGTGAAGGGAAACTTGCCGGCCTTGTAGTCGACGCCGGCCTCCTTCAACTGCTCTTCGGTCTTGCCGACGCCGGCGACCTCCGGCCAAGTGTAGACGACGCCGGGCACCAGGTTGTAGTCGATGTGGGACTTCTGGCCGGCCATGCGCTCGACGGCGACGACGCCGTCCTCCTCGGCCTTGTGGGCCAGCATCGGCCCGGGGATGCAGTCGCCGATGGCGTAGATGCCTTCGATCGAGGTCCGGAAATCCGCGTCGACCTCGATGAAGCCGCGGTTGGTCATGGCAACGCCCAGCTCCTTCAGGCCGAGGCCCTCGGTGAAGGGGCGCCGCCCGATCGACACCAGCACCACGTCGCTCTGTATTTCCTCAGGCTCGCCGCCCTTGGCCGGCTCCAGGGTCAAGGTGACGCCGTCCTTGCCATTCGTGGCGCCGGTCACCTTGGTGGCGAGTTTGAATTTCAGGCCCTGCTTGGCGAGCACCCGCTGGCTCTGCTTGGCGATCTCGCCGTCCATGCCGGGCAGAATGCGATCGAGGAACTCCACTACCGTGACCTCGGCACCGAGGCGCGACCAGACCGAGCCCATCTCCAGACCGATGACGCCGGCACCGATGACCACCATCTTGCCCGGCAGCTTCTCCAGTGCCAGGGCGCCGGTCGAGGTGACGACCCGCTTCTCGTCGATATTGACGCCGGGCAGCGGCGTACTCTCCGAACCGGTGGCGATGAGTATCCGCTTGGCGGCGAGCGTCTCCTCGCCGCCGCCGTCGAGCGCCACTTTCACGCTGCCGACGGCGGGGATCGAGCCCCAGCCCTTGATGTAGTCGATCTTGTGCTTCTTGAAGAGGAATTCGATGCCGCCCGTGAGGTCCTTCACCACCTTGTCCTTGCGCGCCATCATGGTCGCAAGGTCGAGCGAGAGGCCCTCCACCTTGATGCCGTGGTCGGCGAAGTGCCGCCCGGCATCGGCGTATTTCTCGGAGGACTGCAGCAGTGCCTTGGAAGGGATGCAGCCGACGTTCAGGCAGGTGCCGCCGAGGGCGCCGCGGCCCTCGACGCAGGCCGTCTTCATGCCGAGCTGCGCGGCGCGGATCGCTGCCACGTAGCCACCGGGACCGCCGCCGATGATCACCAGGTCGTACTGCTTGTCGCTCATCTCGATTTTTCCCTTCGAGGGGCTGGCGCAGGAATTCGCCGCACCTTGCCGCAGGAGCGCCGGGGGGACAAGGCCGCAGGGCTCGGGTCAGACCTGCCCCCTTTTCAATTCTCTTCCGGGCTCTTCGCCTCGGGTACGCGACGGGGTCCGTCAGCTGCAGGCGGCGCTGGCACGCCGGGTCGCGACGAGCAGCACCGCCTGAGCCGGCCGCCATCTTGTCACATCAGGCTCTGCAGTCGGCTGGTCAGCCAGGGGTCGGCCGGCAGCTTGTGCTCGCGGGAGATCACGTCGGGGTCGATGCCCACGTCGCGCAGCTGCTCCACCGTGAGGTCGTTCAGCTCGCGGCGCGCCATCCGACGCTTGAGGAAGAGGGCCACCGCTCGCAGAGGGATCGAGACACCGTCGGTCACGATCTGGGAAGCGGCGCGGTCATTGATCGTGGTGCTGGTCATGGTTCGCTCTCGGTTTGGGGCTCCGCTGTCGCGTGGCAGCCCGGTGAATTCCGATGAGCCACTTTCCTCCGGGACCGTTTCAGGGCGCGGCTAGGGCTCGCGAAAGGCCCATGAAATCCATGGCCGCAGCGTGAAATTTGCGTAAAATCGTCTACCGAAGATCTCGATTCCCGCGGAAGACAAGCGCCCCATGCCCCTCTCCCTGCTCGGCGGGCTGACCATCGCGACCCCGGAGGGCGCCGCGGTCGCCCTGCCCACCCGCAAGACCGCCCTGGTCCTGGCCAGCCTGGCGCTGGCCGGCGAGCGCGGCGCGACCCGCGAGGCACTGACCGAGTGGATCTGGTCCGAACGCTCTGAAAGCCAGGGCAAGTCGAGCCTGCGCCAGGCCCTGACCGCGATCCGCAAGGCCCTGCCGGCGGTCATGGGGGAGGACGCGAGCCTGGAAAGCGAGCAAGACAGCCTGCGCCTCATCACGCCGGCAACGGCCATCGACCTGCGCCGCTTCGAGTCCCTGGCGGTTTCATCCGACCCCGCGGATCGCGTGGCCGCCGCCGCGCTCTATGCCGGCGACCTGCTGGAAGGCGTCACCCTGACCGCCGCACTGGAGGGGCTGGTCGCCGCGCACCGCGAGCGGCTGCGCCACTTGGCGCTCACCCTGGTCGAGACCCTGAGCGCGGAGAACGCCGCCGAGGCCGCCTGCCGCGCCGCCTGCGAGACTCTCGCCAACCGCCTGCTGGCGGGCGACCCCGCCGCCGAGGCGGCGCACCGCGCCCTCATCCGCCTGCGCCTCACCGAAGGCCAGACCAACGCCGCGCGGCGTCAGCTCGAACGCTGCGTCGAAGCCGTGAGACAGGAGTTCGGCGCCGAGCCGGAAGCCGGCACCCTCGCGCTGCTAGACGAGCCGCCTTCGGGGGCGCCGGCCACCCCGCCGGGCGCGCACGTGAAAAGCAAATCAGGAGTCGAGGCCGGCGGTGGCCAGCCCTCCGTCGTGGTCATGCCCTTCGACGACCTGGGCGGCAGCGACGACGATGTCTTCGCAGACGGTGTGGTCGAAGAGATCACCTCGGCGCTGTCGCGCATCAAGGATTTCTTCGTCATCGCACGGCAGTCCGCCTTCACCTACAAGGGCCGCTTCGTCGACGTGCGCGAAGTGGGGCGCGACCTCGGCGTGCGCTACGCCGTCGAGGGCACGGTGCGCCGCGGCGGCGCGCGCGTGCGCATCACCGTGCAGTTGGTCGAGACGGAGACCGGCCGCCAGCTCTGGGCCGAGCGCTACGAAGACGACCGTGCCGAGTTGTTCGACCTGCAGGACCGTATCGCTTCGCAGGTGGCCGGCGCCATCAACCCCAGCATTCGCGCCCTGGAAATCGAGCGGGCAAGGCGCAAGCCGCCGGAAAACCTGCAGGCCTACGACCTCACGCTGCGCGCGCTGCCGCATTTCTGGGCGCACCGCAAAGAGGAGAACGAAAAGGCTCTGGCGCTCTTCGAACAGGCGCTGGCCAAAGATCCCGACTACGGCGTGGCCCTGGCCCTCAAGGCATGGTGCCACGCGCAGCAGTCCTGCTACATCTGGGCCGACGATCCCGCCGGCGAGCGTGCCAGGGCCATCGAGACCGCCGGCCGCGCCGCACGCCGGGTGCAGGATCATGCGACGGCACTGACCGCCATCGGCGCGGCCTACAGCATGACAACGACGGATCAGGAGCGCGCCGGCTCCTTCATCGAGCGCGCCCTCGTCATCGATCCCAACAACGCCTGGGCCTGGATGCGTGCGGGCTGGATGAAGGCGATCTACAACCAGATCGACGGCGCGCTGGAATGCTTCGACCGCGCGCTGGCACTGAGCCCCTACGACCCCTTCGCCTTCAACATGTACTTCGGCATGGCCGCCGCCCACGCCGATCGGGGCGACAACAAAAAGGCGGCGGAGTTGGTCGAAAAGGGCCTCCGCGCCAGCCCCGGCGTCACCTGGGCCTACCGCATGCTGGCGTCCTACTACGCGCAGGCCGGCGAGACGGAGAAGGCCGCCACGGCCATCGCCGAATTCAAGCGTCACAATCCCGGCATCACCATCGAGAAGCTGCGCGCCGGCCTGCCGCCCTCCATGCTGCTCAGCAATCCGCACTACCTCGAGGGCATGCGCAAGGCGGGCATCCCGGAGACCTGATCAGATCGAAGGATCGTCGTCCGGCGCCGGCGATTCGCGGCCGGCCGGCAGGGCGAGGGTGAAGCCGGCGCCGCGCGCCGGGTCGAGCGGCGCCATGCTGGCGATGAGGCCGCGGCGCTTCAGGTCGAGCAGATGGCGGCCGAGGCGGCCGAAGAGGGTCTCGCCGCTGTCGGGCGTCGCCGGATCGATGCGCACCAGCACCGAGCGGCCGACGTCGCGGAAGCGCTGGCGCTCCACCATGCGGTCCACCGACGCGACGGCATGGGCGAGATCGAGGCCGGTGAGGTCGAGTTCGTAGTCGGCCGCGCCCTGGCGGTCCAGCAGGCGCTTGAGACGCCGTTCCCCGAACGCGCTGAGGCCATCATCGGACATGGAGAATCACATTCCGATGAGCAGGCGCTGCGGATCCTCGATGGCTTCCTTCACGCGCACCAGGAAGGTGACGGCTTCGCGCCCGTCGATGATGCGGTGATCGTAGGACAGCGCCAGGTACATCATCGGCCGGACCTCGACTTTGCCGTTCACCGCCACCGGCCGCTCCTGGATCTTGTGCAGGCCGAGGATGGCGGCCTGCGGCATGTTTAGGATCGGCGTCGACATCATGGAGCCGAACACGCCGCCGTTGGTGATGGTGAAGGTGCCGCCGGTCATCTCGTCCATGGAGATCTTGCCGTCGCGGCCCTTGGCGGCCAGCTCGCCCAGTGCCTTCTCGATCTCAGCGAAGGACTTCTTGTCGCAGTCGCGCATCACCGGGACCATCAGGCCGTTCGGCGTCGAGACCGCCATGCCGATGTCGTAGAAGTGGTGGTAGACGATCTCGTCGCCGTCGATGCGCGCATTGACCGCCGGCAGTTCCTGCAGTGCGCCCACCACCGCCTTGGTGAAGAACGACGAGAAGCCAAGCTTCACGCCGTGCTTCTTCTCGAAGGCGTCCTTGTATTGCGAGCGCAGCGCCATCACCGCGCTCATGTCGCACTCGTTGAACGTCGTGAGCATGGCCGCGGTGGTCTGCGCCTCCTTCAGGCGGCGCGCGATGGTCTGGCGCAGCTTGGTCATGCGCACGCGCTCTTCGCGCCGGTCTGCGCCCGGGGCCGCGGCCGGCGCGGCAGCAGGGGCCGCTGCGGCGGGTGCCTTGGCGGACGCCGCCAGCGGCTTGGACTTGCCCTCCAGGAAGTTCAGCACGTCTTCCTTGGTCAGCCGGCCGTCCTTGCCGCTCGCGGGAATCACCGTCGGATCGAGCCTGTTCTCCTCGACCAGCTTGCGCACGGCGGGCCCGAGATCGCCGACCGCCGAACCTTCCAGGAAGGCCATGAGGTCGGCCTTGGTAATCTTGCCGCCGGTGCGTGGCGCCGCGGCGGGATCGAGCTTCTTGGCGCCGCCCGCCGGTGCGGCGGGTTCGGCCGCCAGCTTCGGCGCCTCGCTCCTGATTGGTGCCGCCGCGGCGGCCTCGGCCTCGGCCGGCACGTCCTTTCTAGCGGACGGCACGGCGCCGGCGCCGGCGGCGAAGACGCCGAGCAGCGCACCGACCTCGACCGTCGCGCCCTCCTCGGCCGCGATCGACTTCAGCGTCCCGGCGAGGGGCGCGTTGATTTCCAGGGTCACCTTATCGGTTTCCAGCTCGACCAGCGGCTCGTCGGCGCTGACGCTCTCGCCGGGCTGCTTCAGCCACTTGGCGACCGTCGCCTCGGCGACCGATTCGCCGAGGGTGGGAACGGTGATGTCCAGCGACTCGCCGTTGCTGCCGGCGGCGGCCTTCGAATCCGGCTTCGGCGCTTCCACCTTGGCAGCGGCCTGGTCCTTCGGCTTCACCTCTTCATTCGGCCTTGCTTCTTGCCGAGGCTCCTCCGCCCCCTTGGGCTTCGCTGCCTCCTTGGGCTTGGCGACCGCGCCCTCATCCTCGCCGATGCGGCCCAGCAGGGCGCCGACCTCGACGTTGTCGCCCGCCGCCGCGATCACCTCCGACAGCACGCCGCCAACCGAAGCGTTGACCTCCAGGGTCACCTTGTCGGTTTCCAACTCGACGAGCGGTTCGTCGACGGCGACCGCCTCGCCGGGTTGCTTCAGCCATTGGGCGACCGTCGCCTCGCTGACCGACTCGCCCAGGGCGGGCACCACGATATCTGTTGCCATCTCGACTCTCACTCTCTCACGGGCGCTCGCGCGCCGTGCCCGTCTCATGCCGGGCCGCGGCGCGGCTTCACTCGGCGGCCTGCCCCTTGTTCGTCACCCTCTGCCGCGCCTCGGTCTGGGCGCGGCGCGATTCGATCCGCCCCATGCGCTTCTTGCCCAGGGTCAGGGCGTCGTCAAGCAGGTTTGCCTGCTCCTCGACGTGGCGCTTGTGGGAGCCGGTGGCCGGCGAGGCAGCCGAGTGGCGGCCGGCATAGCGCGGGCGCGGCTTCTCGAAGCCGATCTCCTCGGCGACCTCCTCGATGAAGGTGGAGACGAAGCTCCAGGGCCCCATGTTGCGCGGCTCTTCCTGGCACCACACCAGATCGCAGTGCTTGTAAGCTCTCAGTTCCTGCGTGAGGGCGTCGACCGGGAAGGGATAGAGCTGCTCCAGGCGCAGGAAGTGCACGTCCGTGACGCCGCGCCTCTCGCGCTCCTCCAGCAGGTCGTAGTAGACCTTGCCGGAGCACAGCACGACCTGCTTGGCATCTTTCGGCTCGCTGGGGACGTTGTCGCAGTAGAGCACCCGGTGGAAGCAGCTGTCGGGGCCGAAGGATTCCAGGTCGGACACGCAGCGCTTGTGGCGCAGCAGCGACTTGGGCGTGAAAACGATCAGCGGCTTGCGGAACTCGCGATGCAGCTGGCGGCGCAGTACGTGGAAATAGTTGGCCGGCGTGGTGCAGTTCACCACCTGCAGATTGTCTTCGGCGCAAAGCTGCAGGAAACGCTCAATCCTGGCCGAGGAGTGTTCCGGCCCCTGCCCCTCATAGCCGTGCGGCAGCAGCATGACTACGCCGGAAAGACGCAGCCATTTCGATTCGCCGGAGGCGATGAACTGGTCGATGATGATCTGCGCGCCGTTGGAAAAGTCGCCGAACTGCGCCTCCCAGACCACCAGCGCTCGCGGCTCTGCCAGGGAGAATCCATATTCGAAGCCGAGCACCGCCAGCTCGCTGAGCGGCGAGTCGACGATCTCCAGGCGCGCCTGGTCGTCGCGGATGTGGGCCAGCGGTTTGTAGGTCTCTTCCGTCTTCTGGTCGATCAGGGCGGCATGGCGCTGCGAGAAGGTGCCGCGGTTGCTGTCCTGGCCGGAGAGGCGGACCGGATGGCCCTCGATCAGCAGCGTGCCGAAGGCAAGCGCCTCGGCCGTCGCCCAATCGATGGCCTTGCCGCTCTCGATCATCTTGCGCTTTGCCTCGAGCTGGCGCGTGATCTTGCGGTTGAGGTTAAAGTCGGCGGGCGCCTTGGTGAGCGCCAGGCCGACCTCCTTCAGGGTCTTCAGGGAGACCGCCGTCTTGCCGCGGCGCGGATCGTAACCCCGCGCGACGTTGAGGCCGGACCAGGCACCCTCCAGCCAGTCGGCCTTGTTGGGCTTGTAGGTTCTGGCGGCCTGGAAGTCCTGATCCAACCGCTCGTTCCATTCCTGTAGCAGGGCATCGGCCTCGCCTTCCGTGCAAGTGCCTTCCCGGACCAGCCGCTCGGCATAGACCTGGCGCACCGTCGGGTGCTTGCCGATCGCCTTGTACATCAGCGGCTGGGTGAAGGCCGGCTCGTCGCCCTCGTTGTGGCCGAAGCGGCGATAGCAGAACATGTCGACCACGACGTCCTTGTGGAACGTCTGACGGAACTCCGTGGCGATGCGCGCAACGTGGGTGACCGCCTCCGGATCATCGCCGTTCACGTGGAAGATCGGCGCCTGGATGATCTTCGCCACGTCGGAGCAGTAGGGCCCGGAGCGTGAGTTGACCGGGTTGGTGGTAAAGCCGATCTGGTTGTTCACGATGAAATGAATGGTGCCGCCGATGCGGTAGCCCTTGAGCTCGGAGAGATCGAGGGTCTCTGGCACCAAGCCCTGGCCGGCGAAAGCCGCGTCGCCGTGCATCAGCAGGGCCATGACCTCGCTGCGGTCCTGGTACTTGCTCTGCTCCTGCTTGGCGCGCACCTTGCCGACCACGACGGGGTTCACCGCCTCCAGGTGGGAGGGATTGGCGGTCAGCGAGAGATGGATGGAGTTGCCGTCGAACTCGCGGTCCGAGGAGGTGCCGAGGTGGTACTTCACGTCGCCCGAGCCGCCGACGTCCTCCGGATGGGCGGCGCCGCCCTCGAATTCGGAGAAGATCGCCGAGAAGGGCTTGCTCATGAAGTTGGCCAGCACGTTGAGGCGGCCGCGGTGCGGCATGCCGATGACCACTTCCTTGAGGCCGAGTTGGCCGCCGCGCTTGAGGATCTGCTCCAGCGCCGGAATCATCGCCTCGCCGCCGTCGAGGCCGAAACGCTTGGTGCCGGTGTATTTCTTGTTGAGGAACTGCTCGAAGGTCTCGGCGGCGGTCAGGCGCTCGAGAATGGCGCGCTTGCCGTTCACCGTGAAATTGGGCTGGTTGCGCACGGTCTCGATGCGCTCCTGGATCCAGGCCTTTTGGGCCGGGTCCTGGATGTGCATGAACTCGACGCCGATCGTCCCGCAATAGGTGGCGCGCACCACCTCGACGATCTTGCGCAGCGAGGCGGACTCCAGACCCAGCACGTTGTCGATGAAGATCGGGCGGTCCATGTCCGCCTCGGTGAAGCCGTAGCTCTTGGGATCGAGCTCCGGATGCGGCTCGATGGGCTTCAGGCCGAGGGGATCGAGGTCGGCTTCCAGGTGGCCGCGCACACGATAGGCGCGGATCAGCATGAGGGCACGGATGGAATCGAGGGTGGCCGCCCTGACCGCAGGCTCGCCGACATCCCCGCGGGGGGTGGTCGCCGCCGCGGGAGTCCCTGCCCTAACGGCAGCGGCGGCGCCAGGGGCGCCGCCGTTCAGTTTCTCGATCACAGCCTTGGCTTCGTCATCCAGGTCGGTGAAGAAGCCTCTCCACTGTTCATCCAAGGACCCGGGGTCATCAATGAACTTATGGTAGAGATCCGCAAGCATGGCTGCTTGGGAATCTGAGTAGATCGTCATGCTCTTTTCCGGCCCGGGCGGGGCTATCCCGCCCCCGGCCGCCTTCCGCGTTAAGCGCCGCTAGCCTCGCATGGCTTGCAGCATGGTCGAACCCAGACTGGCCGGCGAATCCGCCACCAGGAAGCCGGCTGATTTCAACGCCTCGATCTTGTCGCCCGCACCGCCCTTGCCGCCGGCGATGATCGCCCCAGCATGGCCCATGCGGCGACCTGGAGGCGCCGTGACACCGGCAATGAAACCACAGATAGGTTTCTTAATCTTTGACGCCCGGTAGAACTCGCCCGCCTCTTCCTCGGCGGTTCCGCCGATCTCGCCGATCATGATGATACCTTCGGTCTTGGGATCGGCAAGGAATGCATCCAGACAGTCGATGAAATTCGTCCCGTTCACCGGGTCGCCGCCGATGCCGATGCAGGTGGTCTGCCCCAGCCCCGCCGCCGTGGTCTGGGCAACCGCTTCGTATGTAAGCGTGCCGGAGCGCGAAACCACCCCGATCTTGCCGGTGGAGTGGATGTGGCCTGGCATGATGCCGATCTTGCATTCATCGGGAGTGATGATACCCGGGCAGTTCGGCCCGATCAGCCGCGAGGCGGAGCCGTCGAGCGCGCGCTTCACCCGCACCATGTCGAGCACGGGAATGCCTTCGGTGATACAGACGATCAGTTCCACCTCGGCGTCGATGGCCTCCAGAATGGCGTCGGCCGCGAAGGGCGGCGGCACATAGATGACGCTAGCATTTGCACCGGTCTTTTCAACAGCCTCGGCAACGGTGTCGAAGACCGGCAGGTCGAGGTGCGTGGCGCCGCCCTTGCCGGGGGTCACCCCGCCGACCATTTTGGTGCCGTAGGCGATCGCCTGCTCGGAGTGGAAGGTGCCCTGCGCGCCGGTGAAGCCCTGGCAGATGACCTTGGTATTCTTGTCGACAAGCACGGACATCAGGCAGCCTCCCGCACGGCCTTGACCACCTTCTCGGCGGCATCGGCCAGGTTGTCGGCAGAGACGATCGGCAGGCCGGACTCGGCGAGGATCTTCTTGCCCAATTCCACGTTGGTTCCCTCCAGGCGCACCACCAGCGGCACCTTCAGCTCCACCTCACGGGCGGCCGCCACCACGCCCTCGGCGATGACGTCACAGCGCATGATGCCGCCGAAGATGTTGACCAGGACGCCTTCCACATTGGGGTCCGAGAGGATGATCTTGAAGGCCGCGGTGACCCGCTCCTTGGTGGCGCCGCCCCCGACATCGAGGAAATTCGCCGGCTCGCTGCCGTAGAGCTTGATGATGTCCATGGTCGCCATGGCGAGACCGGCGCCGTTCACCATGCAGCCGACCTGGCCGTCGAGCTTGATGTAGTTGAGCTCGTGCTTGGCAGCCTCGAGCTCCATCGGATCCTCTTCGTCCTCGTCGCGCATCTCGGCCACGTCCTTGTGGCGGAACAGCGCGTTGTCGTCGAAGTTCATCTTGGCGTCGAGCGCGATGACCTCGCCCGCGCCGGTCACCACCAGCGGGTTGATCTCCACAATGGAGGCATCGAGCGCCAGGAAGGCCTGGTACATGGCGGACATGAACTTCACCGCGGCGCCCACCTGCTTGCCCTCGAGGCCGAGGCCGAAGGCGATCTTGCGGCCGTGGAAGGGCATGAAGCCGATGGCCGGATCGATGGCCAGCTTGAGGATCTTCTCCGGGTGCGCCGCCGCGACCTCCTCGATCTCCATACCGCCTTCGGTAGAGGCCATCAGGGTGACCCGGCTGGTCGCCCGGTCGATCAGCATGCCGAGGTAGAGCTCACGCGCAATGTCGCAACCCTCTTCGATGTAGAGGCGCTTGACCTGCCTGCCCGCAGGGCCGGTCTGCTTGGTCACCAGCACGTGGCCCAGCATCTTCCCGGCGTTCTCCTTGACGTCTTCGATCGACTGCACGACGCGCACGCCGCCCTTGCCGTCCGGATCGTCCTGGAAACGCCCGGCGCCGCGGCCGCCGGCGTGAATCTGCGATTTCACCACCCAGACGGGTCCGCCCAGCTCGTGGGCTGCGCTCTCGGCTTCCTCAGGCGTGTAGGCAACCGCCCCTCGGGGCACTGCAACGCCATACTTCGCCAGCAGGCTCTTGGCCTGGTACTCATGAATGTTCATTGACTGCCGCTTCAGTTTGTTTGGAGAAGATCAGGCATACCGGACAGGGCAGATTCCAATATCGTTCATGTCAGTGTGCGATGCCCCGCCTTCTCGCGCTCATCCCGGCAAAAATCGCGGGATTGCCCGTGTTCCAGCGTTGTCCGGGACCCGCGGTACCTTAACACTCCACACTCTCAACGCAACCTGGCGACTGCCCGTTTTTCGGTCCGAAATTCGGCCCAATTCTGGGCTTTATTTCGATCCAGCTGAGCAATTCCGCGGCCCTTTTCCTTATTTCTTCGCTGCTGCTTTAGAAGTGGTCTTTTTAGTTGACGACTTCTTTGGTTCCGACTTGCCCGAAGACGCCTTCTTCATCATGCCCTTGCAGACCTCGACCAGACCGCCGACCGCGCTGACCGACTTGGTCAGCATCGACTTCTCGGCCTTGGAAAGCTCCAGCTCGACGATGCGCTCGACGCCCTCGGCGCCGATCACCACCGGCACGCCGACGTAGAGGCCCTTCACGCCGTATTGGCCGTCCAGATAGGCGGCGCAGGGCAGCACCCGCTTCTTGTCCTTCAGGTAGGACTCGGCCATGAGGATGGCCGAGGAGGCAGGGGCGTAGAAGGCCGAGCCGGTCTTCAGCAGGCCGACGATCTCGGCGCCGCCGTCGCGGGTGCGCTGCACGATCTCGTCGAGGCGGCTCTTCGACAGCCAGCCCATCTTGATGAGGTCCGGCAGCGGGATGCCGGCGACGGTGGAATAGCGCACCATCGGCACCATGGTGTCGCCGTGGCCGCCTAGCACGAAGGCGCTGACGTCCTCCACCGAGACGCCCAGCTCCTCGGCGAGGAAGTAGCGGAAGCGGGCCGAGTCCAGCACGCCGGCCATGCCGACCACCTTGTGGGCCGGCAGCCCGCTGGCCTGCTGCAGCACCCAGACCATGGCGTCGAGCGGGTTGGTGATGCAGATCACGAAGGCCTTGGGGCAGTTCTTCCGGATGCCTTCGCCCACCGCGGTCATCACCTTGGTATTGATGCCCAGCAGGTCGTCGCGGCTCATGCCCGGCTTGCGGGCGACGCCGGCGGTGACGATGACCACGTCGGCGCCCTTGATCGCCGCGTAGCTGCTGGCGCCGGTGAACTTGGCGTCGTAACCCTCGACCGGGGTCGACTGCACGAGGTCCAGCGCCTTGCCCTGGGGCACGCCGTCGACGATGTCGAAGAGGACGACGTCACCCAGTTCCTTCAAGCCGGCGAGCTGCGCCAGGGTGCCGCCGATGTTGCCGGCGCCGACCAGCGCGATCTTGTTGCGAGCCATTTCCTTAGGTTCCCCAATCGATGTGAGCGGTCACAGAGGCAAGCCTCGGGCGCCGCAGGCCTGCGTGTGGGTGCACACTGCGGCAACGCCGCGTTTCGTAGCGCGATTCAGCAGCCGGAGCAAGGCAGCCGCGGCGCGAATCGGCCCCAGGCCTGTGGCATTCATGTCATATGCGCCTGGGCGATGTAGTCGGCCGAGCGCATCTCCTGCAGGCGGCTGACCGTGCGCTGGAATTCGCGGGCGCCGTCGCCGGTGGTATAGAGCCGCTCCGGCGGCGCCGCGGCCGACACCACCAGCTTCACCCGGTGCTCGTAAAGCGCGTCAATCAGGGTCATGAAGCGGCGCGCCTCGTTGCGCTTCTCGGCCGAAAGCGCCGGCACGCCCGACAGCACCACGGTGTGGAACAGCCCGGCGATGGCCAGGTAGTCGCCCGGCCCAAGCGGCTTCTCGCAGAGCTCTGCGAAGGAAAAGCGCGCGACGCCCCCGGCGGCCAGCGGTACCGGGATGATGCGGCCCTTGTAGTGCAGGGTATCGGGCGCCGCCGTCATGCCCTCGGTCAGCTCGGCGAATGCCTTGTCGAGCGCCGCCTCGGCGCGCGGCCCCAAGGGGGCGTGGTAGGCCGTGATGTCCTTCAGGCGCTGCAGGCGGTAGTCGACGCCGCTGTCGAGCTCCAGCACGTCGAGGCGCTGCCCCACCAGCGCGATGAAGGGCAGGAACTGCTCGCGCTGCAAGCCGCCCTCGTAGAGCCGATCCGGCGGCCAGTTGGAGGTGGCCACCACCACCACGCCCCGGGCGAACAGCGTCTCGAAGAGGCGGGCGAGGATCATGGCATCGGCGATGTTGACCACGTGGAACTCGTCGAAGCAGAGCAGCCAGGCCTCCTCCGCCAACGCACCGGCAATGACCGGCAGCGGGTCGGATCTGTCCTTGTTGGCGGGATCCTGCCGCCAGGCATGCAGGCGTTCCTGCACCTCCTGCATGAAGGCGTGAAAATGCACCCGGCGCTTGCGCTCGACCGGCGCGGTGCGGAAGAAGATGTCCATCAGCATGGACTTGCCGGTGCCGACGTTGCCGAAGAGGTAGAGCCCCTGGGGTGGTTCGGCGGGGCGCCGGGCAAGGCCGAGGCGCGCCTTCCACCCGCCTCCGTCGCCGGCGGGCCGGTAGCCGCGCAGGGCGTTGTGCAGCGACTGCAGTTTCTCGGCCGCCAGCAGCTGGCCGGCGTCATGGCGCAGGCCGCCCTCGCGCCGCAGGGCGCGGTAGGCCGCCAGCGGTCCTTCCGGCCTGTCCGAATCCCTCTGCGACTCCGAGCCCTGCCCCATGGCGCCGTTGTTTACGGCAAAGCAGGCGACAGGAAAAGGGGCGCTCAGCGCCCCCCGGCCACCCGCAGGATCGCGCCGGTGGTGTAGGAGGCCGCGTCGGAGAGCAGCCAGAGCACGGCCTCGGCGATCTCCTCCGGCTCCGCCGCGCGGCCGATGGGCATGGTGGGGGCGATCTTCTCCAGGCGGTCCGGCATGCCGGAGGCGGCGTGGATCTCCGTGCGCACGAAGCCCGGCGCCACGGCATTCACGCGGATACCCTCGCCGGCGTTCTCCTTGGCCAGACCGAGGGTGAAGCTGTCCACGGCGCCCTTGGAGGCGGCATACCAGACGTACTCGCCGGGGCTGCCGATCGTCGCCGCGCCGGAGGAGATGTTCACGATGGCGCCGCCGCGGCCGCCGTAGCGCCGGGCCATGCGCCTGACAGCCGCCCGCGCGCACCAGATGCTGCCCAGCACGTTCAGCTCCATGACCTCACGGATGGTTTCGGCGGGCGCATCCTCGACGCGGCTTACCTGGCCGGCAAGGCCGGCATTGTTCACCAGCGCCGTCAGTGGTGGCAACTCGCGGTCGAGGGCGGCAAAGAGGCGCTCGACTTCTTCTTCGCGTGCCACGTCGGCCTGCAGCGCCAGCGCCTGCCCGCCGGCCTGCCCGATCTCCGCCACCACGGCCTCGGCGGCCTCGGTATCCCGCAGGTAGTTCACGCCGACGGCATAGCCGCGCGCAGCACCGAGACGCGCCACCGCCGCGCCGATCCCGCGACCGCCACCGGTCACCAGCAGGGTTCCTGGCATGAGCTTCGCTCTCCTCTATTCGGCAGGCACCGGCGGCACGGCGCGGCGCGCAGCGAGCAGGACCAGCAGGTTGCCGGCCAGCACCAGCGCCACGCCGGTGAGCGCCATGGGCGTCCAGGCATAGTCCTCTACCACCGTGGAGATGGCCAGGGCGACCAGCGGAAACAGCACCGTCGCATAAGCCGCGCGGTCGGCACCGATGCGCCCCAGCAGAGTCAGGTAGGCGCCGAAGGCCATCACCGATCCACAGACCGCGAGATAGAGCAGCGAGGTGACGTAGGGCAGCGCCGGATCGAAGATGAAGGGCGCGCCGCCGATCAGCGACAGGGCGAACATCGCGACGGCGCCGTAGGCCATGCCCCAGGCGTTGCAGGACAGCACCGGCAGGCCCAGCGCCTGGGCGCGCGCCGAGGCAATGTTGCCGAGCGAGAAGCACAGCGTGCCGAGGAGCGACAGCAGCAGCCCGAGAGTGCCGCTGTCCGCGAGATCGAAGCGGTGCACCTCCGGCCAGAACAGCGCCACGATGCCCGCCAGGCCCAAGGCAGCGGCGACAAGGGTACGCGGCGATGCGCGGCGGCCGAGCAGGATGCGGCCGTTTACGATGTTCAACACGACGGTCAAGGAGAACACCACCGCCAGCAAGCCGGAGGTCAGGTAGGCCGCGGCACAATAGAAGAAGTAGAAGTTGAAGGAGAACATGCAGAGGCCCATGGCCGCCAGCAGCAGGTGCTGGCGCCAGGCAAAGCGCAGCCGCTGGCGCGCCAGCAGCGCCCAGACGAAGACCAGTGCCGCGGCGATGGCGAAGCGGTAGCCGACCGAGAGCTCAGGCGCCACGATGCCGACCTGATGCTTCATGGCAATCCAGGTGGTGCCCCAGATGAGCACTGTGAGGCCGTAGAGGCCGCCGTTGAACAGGGGCGAGTTCCGCATGGGGCGAAGAGCGCCTTCCACTCGATTGCGATGATCGGAAACGGATGCCGGTCGGCGAAAAGTGCCGTCCTCAGGCGTAGCGAGGATAGCTTGGCCGCCAATAATGCGACAACAGAAGCATTGTCTGCCAACAATTCCGTGGGTGCAGGGAGATGCTCTTGGCAGCCGCGGCCGTGTCGGTCACCATGGAGCAGCGAAGCTGGCGGCGGGAGATATCAATGTCTCTGGTGCTCTACGAAAGGCTCTGCGGCGACGACCGGCGCCCCAGCCCGTTCTGCTGGCGCGCGCGCCTGGCGCTGGCTCACAAAGGCCTGACGCCGGAGGTCCACGCCATCAAGTTCACCGAAGGCGAGAAGGTGGCCTTCAGCGGCCAAACCAAGGTCCCGGTGCTGGTCGACGGCCAAGCGGTGGTCCACGACAGCTGGGGCATCGCCTGCCATCTGGAAGACACCTACCCAGACGCCCCTTCCCTCTTCGGCGGGCCGGGCGGCCGGGCTGTGACGCGTCTGTTCAATCACTGGGTCGATCATGGGCTGGAGCGCGCGCTGGCGCCAATCCTGGCGCCCTATCTGCTGGCGGTGGCACATCCGGACGATCGCGCCTATTACCGGCGCACCCGCGAGGCGCGCTTCGGGATCACCATGGAGCAGCTGGCGCTGCGCCGTCCGGTCTATCTGGAAGCTTTGAATGCGACCCTGGAGCCGCTGCGTCAGCGGCTGGCGGAGACCTCGTTTCTCTGCGGCGACCGGCCCGGCTATGCCGACTACCTCGCCTTCGCTGATTTTCAGTGGGCCCGGTCGGTCTGCGACCGCGATCTCCTGGGGCCGGAGGAACAGGCGCTGCGCACGTGGCGCAGTTGCATGCTCGATCTCTTCGGTGGCCTCGCCCGCTCGGTCACGGCTTTCGAGGCTGCCGCCTGACAGCTACGGGATCAGACGTGCGGGTCTTGGGCGATCTGCACCGGCGCGCCGCGCCAGCCTTCGCCGGAGGAAACCAGGCAGGTCGGCCCACCCGGCACGGTGATGATGATGGTCCAGCTGCCTTCGGGGCTCGCGAGAACCTCCAGCAGACTGCCGGTCGCGGTGACGCCGAGGCTCACCGGCTCTTCCTGATACGAGTGGGCAAGTCGGTCGAGGACCGCTTCGCGGGCGGCACATTGCTGGACCTGACCCTGGCCCTGTGCCGCGGCGGGCAGGCTGTGGAAGGTCAAGGCCGCGATCACCGACAGCAGAACTGCCGGCCCTGCGGCAAAGAATCTGACCGGACGCGGCGAGCGGGGCTCCAGGTTCGACGTGGTGTCACACATAGTGGCAGCTCCTTTCTCGGCTCCGGTGCTAATTGCTGTTCGCAGATGCAAACACCGGAACAGTTCGGAGGGTTCCGAAGCTGGAGCCGAGTGTGGCGCAGTCACAGCAAGGCCACGGTGGGTTTTGCCACAAGCTCAAGCACTTGCACGGCGCAACGGCGCTACTCCGTCCGCGCAAGACCTTTCGATGGCACAGCGGGAGCGGTCATTCCGCCGCCTGTTCTACCATCCCGGCGAAGCGTCGTTCCATCGCGCGTCGGCAGCTTGCGGCCTCGTCGTCGGCATCGACGACCACGTCATCCCAGGTGAGGCCCTGGCCTTTGGCGACCGGGCGCATCAGCTTCATCCTATGGGCGAGGCCGAGCGGCAGAGACCCGGCGGCCAGCGATTCCGAGGCCGGGCAGAGCTTTCCCCAGACGGTGTAGCCGCCCTCGCCGTCAAGCATCTCACCGGCCTTGAGGTCGCGCTTGGCGGTGGCCACCACGTCACCGCGCCAGCCGCGCGCGGTGCCGGTGGGCTGGCCGTGCAGGCCGGCATGGGCCACGGAGATGCCGAGTTCCAGGCCGATCAGATGGTAGGGCTTGTACATGGCGGCGTAGCGCCCGCTGGAGTCGGTGGCGAGGCCGTACTCCTTGAAGCAGCGCCTGGCGTAGTCGCTGGGCGCCTCGAAGACCACGTAGACGCCCCACCGCAGGTCACGCGCGACCGGACTGCCATCGCGCTGCAGGCTGGAGATCACCTCGACCTGGCCCTTGCGGTCCAGCACGCCGCCCTCGGACTTGGGACGCAATACTTCGGCCAGGTCATCGCAGCCGACCGGCGGGAAGGCCAGGCCACCGGGCGCCGGACTGAGATCGCAGGCATTGGCGACCGCCGCCATCTCGATGGCCGACTTGGTGCCGTCCATGAAGGAGTTGAACATCTGCGCGTTCATGCCGCCGGCGGCGGCTTCCTCGGCGGTGATGCCGTAGTGGTCCCACACGTTGTCGGGCGTCAGCTCATGATAGGACGGCAGGTACTTGGTGCCCTTGCCGGCGGCAACCACCGGAAAGCCGCAGGCCCGCGCCCAGTCGACCATCTCGGCGATGAGCGCCGGCTGGTCGCCGTAGGCGAGGCTGTAGACCAGCCCCGCCTCGGCCGCCTCGGCGGCCAGCAGCGGGCCGGCCAAGGCATCGGCCTCGACGTTCACCATCACCATGTGCTTGCCGTGCTCGCGGGCGAGACGCGCATGGCGGATGCCGGCCGGCGGATGGCCGGTGGCGTCGATCACCACCTCGATCTCCGCGCCGGCGAAGATCGCGCCGGCGTCCTCGGTCACGCAGGTGGCGCCGGTCTTCAGCGCCTCGGCCAGGCTGGCGGCAGCGAACTGCTCGGCCGGCCAGCCGGTGGTGGCCAGCGCCGCCCGCGCCTTCGCCGGATCGAGTTCGGCGACGAGGGCGACGTGAAAGCCGCGGGTAAGGCGCGCCTGCGCCAGGAACATGGAACCGAATTTGCCGGCGCCGATGAGCCCGATGCGGATGGGACGCTGGTCGGCGGCGCGCGCCTGCAGCAGGTGGTGTAGGTTCATGAAGTCGCTTTCCTCGCTGTCGCTATTCGGCGGCGCGGCCGGCCGTGGCCAGCTCGCTGAGGCAGTCGTCGGCGAGCGGTTGAATCGGCGTGAAGTCGCGGTGGGCCACCCACTCCGGGCGCTGGAAGCGGCGGATGTGGTTGTCCACGTGGCAAAGGCTCAGATAGACGATGGTGCGCCCCCAGGGGCTGATGTTGGGCGGACTGGCGTGCACCAGATTGCAGTGGAACATCAGCAGCGAGCCGGCCGGCCCGGTCGGCGCCACGATACCGCCTGCGTCGGCGAGCCGCGCCACCGTCGCGCGGTCCAGCGTCCACAGCGGATAGGAGGTCGTCTGCAGGTCGTGGCCCGCCTCCAGCGTGCCGTCCTTGTGGCTGCGCGGAATGAACATCAGCGGGCCGTTCACCGCCGTCACTTCGTCGAGGAAAAGCGCGATGTTCATGGCGCGCGGCTCCGGCATGTCGTCGTCGCGCGCCCAGGTGCCGTAGTCTTGGTGCCACTGCCAGACTTCGCCGTCGAAGGCGGCCTTGGCGTTCACCTTGTACTGGTGCAGATAGACCGGGCCGTCGAGCAGCTGCATGACCGGCTCGATGAGGCGCGGGTGCAGGCCGAGGCGGCGGAAGGGCTCGCTGTAGGTCTGCGCCGCAAAGGCGGTACGCGGCGCGCCGGAGCTTTCGCGCCAGACTTCCTCGCGCTCGAGGCCGTAGACCCGGGTGGCCTCCTCGCGCAGCAGCGCGGTCTCCGCCGGCGTAAAGACCTCCGGCAGGAAGAGGTAGCCGTCGCGGTCGAAGATTTCCAATTGTTCGGGCGTGAGTTTCATGGCGGCGTTCTCCCTCATGGCTCGCTCGCAAGGCCGGCCTTGGCTGCCCACTTTCGGAGCCTGACATTGACGCCTAGCTTTTCCCAGACGTGCCCGCTTGGCAAGGGTTCGACCCAGAGTGGAAACGACTTCCAATTCTCTTGGCCTCGGGCGGGCGGGCCGCTATCAAGGGGGCAAACCCACGCGAGAGGAGACAACAGGCAGATGGACGAAGAAATCTTCAACATGGAGCTGCGCAAGTTCCTGAAGAAGGTCGGCGTGACCTCGCAGCGCGAGATCGAGGCCGCCGTGCGCGGCAGCATCGACGCCGGCAAGCTGAAGGGCTCCGAAACCCTGAAGGTGAAGGCGGTGCTGACCATCGAGGGGCTCGACCTCAGCCACGACATCACCGGCGAAATCAAGCTGGGCTGACACCCTCACCAGAGGGCGGGCTTGGCTACCATCAAGGCGATGACACCGGCGAGACTGACGAAGCCGACCCAGCCGAGCCGCAGCCAGAGCCGGAAGTGGCGCGCGAAGACCTCGGGCAGCGGCGTGCTGCTGCGTGCGGCCAGCGCCGCGACGCGCTCCATGTCGACCTGCAGCGTCACCACCACCAGCCAGGCGATCCCCGCGAGGCCGTAGAGCAGATAGCTCATGACCAGCCAGGGCTCGGTAAAGCCGTAGCCGGAGAGCCGCACCAGCCAGAGACCGGTGACCGGCTGCACCACCGCGGCCGGCGTGGTGAAGAGCCAGTCCGCCTGCACCACTTGGCGGGCCACACGCGCGATGCCGGGGACGTCGCCGCTGCGGCAGGCGGCAAAGAGCTGGTAGGCGGTGCCGAGGCCGGTGCCGAACAGCACGATGGCGCTGACGATGTGCAAGCCGCGCGCGAGCAGATATTCGTCCATCAGCGCTCCTCCGCCAGGATCATCTGCACCAGCACCAAGACGAGGATCGGCAAATTCTTCAGCAGCGGCCCGAACGGATCGCCCCAGAGCGCCGGTGCCAGCAGGGTGAGCGCGACGGTATAGCCGGCGACGGCCGCGAGCTGCAGCAGCGCCGTCGCGCGCGGCCGCCAGTTCAGCGCCAGCAGCCCGGCGATGGCCAGATCGAGCAGCGAGGCGGCCAACGAGGCGACGCCGGCCGCCGCCGAGGAGATCCCGGCTGCGATCAGCAGCGGCAGCGCGAAATTTTCCACGCTTGCCAGGCCGAGCAACCCTGAAACAGCCCACAGCAGCACCAGCACTGCCCGCACCAGCGGGCGCAGCAGGTAGAGCCGTGCGTGCCAGAGATCCTGGGTCTGGGCCGGGCGCAGTTGCAGTGTGCGTACGAGAGTGGCCGGGTGGAAGCCGATGGTCTCGGCGAAGCCGGTCTCGCGCCCGGCGTTGCCGTATTCCAGCTGCGCGAGCGCGGTGGATGACAGTGGCCCGCGCCCGAAGAGGTCGCCGAGGCGGCACAACAGCCGGATGAGCGGCAGCGGGAGGTGCAGCGATCGCGCCGCCGGCCGCCCGAGCCAGCCGCGGTAGTGGGAGACGATGGATTGCAAGGTCTCGATGCGGGGGCCGACCGGCTCCAGCACGCGGCGCGCCAGGTCCGCCCGCTCGAGACAGGTCAGCACCGTCCGGGCGAGGTCCTCCACGTGCAGCGGGCGGAACGGCTGCCGGCCGCCGCCCACCAGCGGAGTCACGAAGGGGAACACAGCCAGCGCGCGCAGCAGGGCGGTGCCGCCGTAGGCGCCTTCGCCGTAGACCAGCGAGGGACGCAGGACCACCCAGTCAAGATCGAGGACCTGCAGATGATCGTCGGCACGCTTCTTGGAGCGTGCGTAGTCGGTGCCTGCCTCGGCATCGGCACTGATGGCTGAGACCTGGATCACGCGCCTGACTCCGGCCTTGCAACAGGCATCGAAGAGAGCCGCCGGCGCCTGGTGGTGGATCGCCGCCATGTCCTGGCCGCGGCCGCCCCGCAGCACCCCGGCGCAGTTGATCGCCGCGTCGACGCCGGCAAGGCGCGGCAGCCAGGCAGCCATCGCGGTGTCGCGGTTCAGGTCGACAGCGATCGCCTCGACCTCCGGAAAGCGCACGGCGAAAGTGTCGGGACGGCGCACCGCTGCCACGACCTGATGGCCGGCAGCGAGCAGCGCGGCCGTCAAATGAGCTCCGATGAAGCCGTTGGCCCCCGTCAGCAGTACGCGCACCGCAGCGATCCCCCAAACGCTGTGTGGTCCCCTGCAGGGGAGTCTAGCGGGATATCACTCGCTAGGGAATGCGGCAAGCAGCAGCCCCTTTTGCGCCATCACCGCGCGGGCACGATCCGGGAAGTCGGTGATGAGACCATCCACGCCGAGGTCGATGAGCGAGGCCATGTCGGCTGGATCGTTCACGGTCCAGACCACCACCTTGAGGCCGAGTCCCTGCGCCTCGCGCAGGTCGGCTTCCCGGAGATCACCGTAGTAGGGCGACCAGACGGCACCCCCGGCGCGGGCGATTGCCTGCGGCAGGGTCAGCTTCGCCCAGTCGAGGTCGAGGCCGCCGATCCACGGCGAGGGCAAGGTCCGACCGCGATGCAGGTTGTCGAGCCAGGATTGTTCTGCCGTCAGGTAGACGGTCGGAATCTCCGGCGCTTCGCGCTGCACGATCTGCAGCGTGCGCCAGTCGAAGGACTGCACCGCCGTGCGGTTCTCGACACCGGCCGCGCGGAGCGCCGCGATGAGTGCCGCGGCGAAGGCTTCGGGGTCGGCGGAGTCTTCCGGCGCATCGGGCGCGATCTTGGTCTCGATGTTGTAGCGGATGGTCCCGCCGCTGATCACCTCGGCCCGGGCCAGCACCTCCGCCAGGGCCGGCACCGGCACGCCGTCGAGGCCGGCCTGCTCGGGGAAGTCCGCCGCGATGCGGCTGCCGGGCTTCGCCCGCCCGATGTCGTAGGCGGCGAGCTGCGCCGCGGTGAGATCGAGGATCGCCGGCGGGTTCTCTTCGCCAAGCCAGCCACCGGACCCGTCGCGGGTGCGTTGCGGCACCAGGTGGCGGTCGTGATGCACCACCACCACGCCATCGGCGGTCAGCACGGTGTCGATCTCCAGGGTGGTGACGCCGAGGGCCAGCGCCCTTTCGAAGGCCGGCAGGGAGTTCTCCGGCATCAGACCGCGGGCGCCGCGATGACCCTGCAGGTCGAAAGCATCGGAAGCCCCCTGCTGCGCCGTCGGCGGCGGCGTGCCGGAGAACAGCGCGCCGATCAGCGCGAACACCACCAGCAACAGGGTGAATCCCAGCCAGAAGCGCGAGCCGACGGAGAGTCTCGGCCGCAGCTTGGCGCCTTGCGCAGGCGGCCGTTTCATCACGCTCCCGCTATGCCTTCTGCGATGGCTTCCCGTCCAGGGCACGGCGCATCCAGACGCCGGTCTCGCGCGCCAGGGGCGCCGCGGCCGCCTCCAGCACCGCGGCGGCGGCGGCCAGCTGTCCCGTCGTCTTATTCTGACTGAGCTTGGCCTTGGCTTCCAGCCGGGAGACCGGAATGCGGAAGGCGACCAGGCCGCGCAGCATGCCGTCCAAGTACTTCTCCGTCAGCCCGGCGGTGGACCAGGGCGGCGTGAGGCCGGCTTCCTGGCGCGCCACCATGCGCTCGAGCAGCGCCCGCGCCGCGGCGGGTTCCTCGGTCACTTCGGGGCAGCCGTAGGCATGTACGGCGACGTAGTTCCAGGTCGGCACGTTGGGCGGGCCTTCGCCGTACCAACTCGGCGAGATGTAGCTGTGCGGGCCCTGGAAGACGACCAGCGCCTCGCCGCCGGCCTCGGCCAGGGCCGCGAAGTCGCGCCACTGCGGGTTGGCCCGCGCCATGTGGGCGCGCAGCGTGCCTTGCGGTCCCGCTTCGGAGACGTCATCGGGGTCGTAGAGGAACGGCAGGTGGCTGGCCTGCGCCCGGCCCTCGGGCGCGGTCACCAGCAGGGCGAAATCGAAGGCCCGCACGACCTCGGCCACGCGGGCCCGGTCGTCCAGGCGGAAGG
The DNA here is from genome assembly GCA_009377535.1 of Kiloniellaceae bacterium. GTDB lineage: Bacteria > Pseudomonadota > Alphaproteobacteria > Kiloniellales > Kiloniellaceae > Pelagibius. The sequence continues at coordinate 20,357 of WHTV01000005.1, read as the reverse complement.
CCTCGGGGACGTACATTTCACATCTTCCTGGTCGAGCCTGCGGCGGCGCGGACCCTACTGCGTCGCATGCCGAGGGAAAAGGACCAGTCCACCACGGGTCGAGCGGTCCACTGCAGCCCTCATGGCGCCCGGCTGCCGAGGACCAGACGGTAGACGATGAGCGCGGCCAGCGCATAGACGAAGTTGAGCGCCAACACGACCGGCCACGATGTCAGTGCGCCGAACGCGAGCTTCGCCAGCAGTGAGGGCGCGAGGGTGAGGAAGGCGAGCGCCAGTCCCGCGCCCCAGGCGCCGGGCAGCAGGCGGTAGATCAGCGGCACGGCAACCACCAGCAGGACCGCCACGCCATAGCGGCCGGGTGCCAGCGCCAGGGTCCAGAGCGCCGGATTCACGAAGACGACGGCGGCCAGGGCGTTGGCGAGGGTGCCCGCCACGCCGGCCAGCACCACAGCGAGGACCGGTCTAAGGACCATGACCTAAGAGATAAGCCGACGGCGCCGCCAACGCCAGCGCCGCGCGGCAGGACGTCAGCCCTTGCGCGCGACCATCAGCTTCTTGATCTCGGCGATGGCCTTGGCCGGGTTGAGGTTCTTCGGACAGGTCTTGGTGCAGTTCATGATGGTGTGGCAGCGGTAGAGTCGGAAGGGGTCTTCCAACTGGTCGAGCCGCTCGCCGGTCGCCTCGTCGCGGCTGTCGGCGATCCAGCGGTAGGCTTGCAGCAGGATGGCCGGGCCGAGGTAGCGGTCGCCGTTCCACCAGTAGCTCGGGCAGGCGGTCGAGCAGCAGAAGCAAAGGATGCATTCCCAGAAGCCGTCGAGCCTGGCGCGCTCCTCCGGGCTCTGCGGGCGCTCGCACTCCGGCGCCGGCGTCTCCGCCTTCAGCCATGGTTCGATGGAGGCGTACTGCGCGTAGACGTGGGTGAGGTCGGGCACGAGGTCCTTGACCACCGGCATGTGCGGCAGCGGGTAGACCTTCACCTCGCCCTCAACGTCGTTGACGTACTTGGTGCAGGCGAGCGTGTTGGTGCCGTCGATGTTCATGGCGCAGGAGCCGCAGACGCCCTCGCGGCAGGAGCGCCGGAACGCCAGCGTCGGGTCGATCTCGTTCTTGATCTTGATGAGCGCGTCGAGAACCATCGGACCGCAGCTGTCGAGATCCACCTCGAAGGTGTCGACCTGCGGGTTCGCATCGTCGTCGGGATTCCAGCGGTAGACCCGGAAGATCTTGGTGTTCTTCGCAGCGGCCGGCTTCGGCCAGGACTTGCCGGTACCGATCTTGGAATTGGCGGGAAGGGCGAACTCGACCATCGGAATCTTTCTTCAAATCTGCGCGCGTCGAAGCGTTCTCACGACACGGGCGCTTCAGTACACCCTTGCCTTGGGCGGGAAGGCCTGCACTTCGTTGGTCAGGGTCTTCAAGCTGACCGGGCGGTCGCCGAAGCGCACCTTGCCGTCCTCGCCGCACCAGGAAAGCGTGTGCTTCAGCCAGTTCACGTCATCGCGGTCGGGATGGTCTTCGCGGGCATGGGCGCCGCGGCTCTCGGTGCGGTTGCCGGCGGATTCCATGGTCACTTTGGCCTGGAACATCAGGTTGTCGAGTTCCAGCGTCTCGACCAGGTCGGAGTTCCAGATCAGCGTGCGGTCGGTGACCTTCAGGTCGCCGCGCTTGGCCCAGGTCGCCTGCAGCTTGTCGATGCCCTCGGCCAGCGACTCGCCGGTGCGGAACACGGCGGCGTGGCCCTGCATGGCGCGCTGCATCTCGTCGCGCAGCGCCGCCGTCGGGGTCCCCCCGTCGGCATGGCGCAGGCGGTCGAAGCGGTCGAGCGCGGCGTCGCCGGCATCGACCGGCATCGGGCGCTGCTTCTCGCCGGGAATGAGGATCTCGGCGCAGCGCTTGGCGGCGGAGCGGCCGAAGACCACGAGGTCGAGCAGGGAGTTGGAGCCCAGGCGGTTGGCGCCGTGCACCGACACGCAGGCCGCCTCGCCGATCGCCATGAGGCCGGGCACAGTGGTGTTGGGATCTCCGTTGCGATCGGTCACCACCTCACCGCTCCACAGGGCGGGAATGCCGCCCATGTTGTAGTGGCAGGTCGGGATGACGGGGATCGGCTCCTTGGTCACGTCGACGCCGGCGAAGATGCGCGCCGATTCGGAGATGCCCGGCAGGCGCTGGTGCAGTAGCTCCGGCGAGAGATGCTCGAGGTGCAGGTGGATGTGGTCTTTGGCGGCGCCGACGCCGCGGCCCTCGCGGATCTCCATGGTCATGGCGCGGCTCACCACGTCGCGGCTGGCGAGGTCCTTGGCGGAAGGCGCATAGCGCTCCATGAAGCGCTCGCCCTCGGAGTTGGTGAGGTAGCCACCCTCGCCGCGCGCGCCTTCGGTGATCAGGCAGCCGGCACCGTAGATTCCCGTCGGGTGGAACTGCACGAACTCCATGTCCTGCAGCGGCAGACCGGCGCGCAGCACCATGGCGTTGCCGTCGCCGGTCTGGGTGTGGGCCCCGGTGCAGGAGAAATAGACGCGCCCGTAGCCGCCGGTCGCGATGATCACCATCTGCGAGCGGAAGCGGTGGATGGTGCCGTCGTCCAGGTTCCAGGCCATGATGCCGCGGCAGACGCCCTCCTCCATGATGAGGTCGAGGGCGAAGTACTCGATATAGAACTCGGCGTGCTGGCGCAGCGACTGCTGGTAGAGGGTGTGCAGCATGGCGTGGCCGGTGCGGTCGGCCGCCGCGCAGGTGCGCTGGGCGATGCCCTCGCCGAAGTGGGTGGTCATGCCGCCGAAGGGGCGCTGGTAGATCTTGCCGTCCTCGGTGCGGCTGAACGGCATGCCGTAGTGCTCGAGTTCGAGGATCGCCGGCACCGCCTCGCGCACCATGTATTCGATGGCATCCTGGTCGCCGAGCCAGTCGGAGCCCTTCACGGTGTCGTACATGTGCCAGCGCCAGTCGTCCTCGCCCATATTGCCGAGCGAGGCCGAGACGCCGCCCTGCGCCGCCACGGTGTGGCTGCGGGTCGGGAACACCTTGGTGATGCAGGCGGTCTTCAGTCCGGCCTCGGCCAGCCCCAGGGTCGCCCGCAGGCCGGCCCCGCCGGCGCCCACCACCACCACGTCGTAGGTGTGATCGATTACCTCATAAGACTTGGTCATGTCGGGTCCTCGAATTGCGACCTGGCGAGATGCGGCCTAGGTGCGGGAGAACAGCAGGATGAGCACCGAGAGGATGCCCGTCAGCGCCAGCACCAGCGAGGTCGCCTTGACGACGAGCAGCATGACCAGCTTCACCATCTCGCGATGCACGTAGTCCTCGATGACCACTTGCAGGCCGAGCGCGCCGTGATAGAACGTGGCGACGATGAGCAGGATGAGCAGGCCGCCGACCAGCGGCGAACCGGCCCAGGTTGCCACCGTCACGTAGTCGGCGCCGGACATGGCGATGACCGAGATGCAGAACCACACGGTGAGCGGGATCAGTGCCAGCGCGGTGAGGCGTTGGGCCCACCAGTGGGAGGTGCCGTCCTTGGCCGAGCCGAGGCCGCGCACGCGGGCAAGCGGAGAGCGCAGACTCATCGCTCAGGCCCCTGCCATCGCGACGTAGCCGGCCACCCAGCAGACCAGAGTCAGCACCACCGAGGCGCCCACCACGACCCAGCCACTGCGCGTCGTCGTCTCGATCTCGAAGCCGTAGCCGGCGTCCCAGGCGAGGTGGCGGATGCCGTTGCAGAGGTGAAAGAACAGCGCGAAGGTCCAGCCGAACAGCACCAGGCGCCCAAGGATGGAGCCGATCAGCCCCTGCGCGTCGGCGAAAGCCTCCGGCCCCGAGGCCGCCGCGATCAGCCAGTAAGTCAGCAGCAGCGTGCCGAGCGCCAGCGCCACCCCGGTGAGGCGGTGCAGGATCGAGAGGGTTGAGGTGATCTGCGGGCGATAGACCTGCAGATGCGGCGACAAAGGCCGGTTGGAAGAGATCATAACGTCGGCTGCCTTCAGGCTCTATGCCACTGCGCTGCGCCTTTGAGAAGAGCCGCAGTTTAGCGTGGAAGTCTCAAGAGATTCTTTGTTTTTCTCGTCGGCTGTGATTTAGACCGCAGCGCAACATTAGTCAACGCGCGCCCCGTCGCCTTACCCTCGCGAGGGCCGCCACACGCAGGCCATGTGGATAGGGCTGTGGGCAAGATGTGAAGAGATTGTGTAGTTACGGCGAAACTATGCACAAGATTTCTGGGTTCTCCGGCAATTTAATGTTGTCCCTCACTGCCATTCGCGCGAGCATCTTCTTGCACGTGAAAGCGCCGGATTACGGCGGTGCGGCCCTCTCCCAAGAGCTTCGGCTCGACGGAGAAGCAGCTTGGAGGGTCGGGAGCTTTCGGGTTCCTGGTCCATACGAGATGCAGCGGTCTTCGGGGAAGCTTCGGTTTCCTCCGGCCTTGCCAAGCCGGCCTTCGGGCCGAGGGCAGCAAGGTGCAGCGGCCCTCGGGCCGGAGACCGGCCCGGTCCAAGAGGGTTCCTTCGGGAACTTTTTGCAGATCAGGTGGTGCGCCAGCCGCGGTTCGGGGACGGACGGCCTCTTCGGGGGCGGCCCGTCCGGCATCGGAAGACAGGTTGCCCTGCAGATCCTGGCTTTCGGAGGGGAGGTGTCGGTCGAACGTCGACCACCACCTTTCCGGCAGAGGCCGCTTCCCTTCCTCCGCGTCGGGGAGTTGGCCGATCCGGGACCGCGCAGGTTCCGCAAGGGCCCTGCGCGAAGGTCTTGACCGGCCGAGGTAAGGTACCCGCGAGGGTGCCGGCCGCGGCCCGGGAAGCCACCTCGCAAGAGGCTGCTTGCCGGAGACCTTGAAAAGACGGGAGGTAAGCCTCGTGCTGCCCTCCGTTCGGACGGGATCCTTCGGGACCCCGCCTGCGCCCCGGGGAGAGCCCATACGGCTTCGAGGAGGCTTGCCTCATGCGAAGACGCCTGGGATCGGATGTCGGAGAGGCGGTCGAAGGGATGGCAGGCCCGACCTGGTGAGTTCGCTCCCCTCGGGGAGATCAGTGATCTCGCTGCGCTTTATCGGTCACGCCAGGCCCGGTATCCGCGCGCGAAGGCTGAAAAGAACCCGCCGCCGCTGCAATCGCGTTGAGCTGGATCCAGCTCTTGAGGCGTCGGGTTAGTGCCCTTTCTTCCGGGGCACGCCGCAGTGGGGGCCCACCCGCACTGCAACCCGGCGCCTCACTCATTACAGCAGTGATTCTCCCGATTCAACTAAATTTTGTGGTGCAGGCGCAAATCTGTACCACATATCGGCCTCACCGCGGCAGCAGCACCGTGTAGTCGAGATCGAGCACCACGGCCGGATGATAGCCGCCCCGACCTTCCTCGGAGACCGCCTGGTAGGGAAAGGCGCAGCAGGCGAGATCCTTGGCCGCCACGGTGCGCAGGCGCAGGGCGCCGAGGTCGCTGCGGCCGGGGATCTCCAGCTTTTCGAGCACTTCCGACCAGGCATAGATGGTGTCGCCGCCGAAGCTGGGCGCGGCGTGGCAGCCGGCGTTGATGGCCGCGATCTTCACCGCACTGCCGAGGCCGTTGAAAGAGAGGGCTCGCGCCAGGGAAATCACGTGGCCGCCGTAGACGATGCGACGACCGAAGCGGCCCTCGCTTTCGGCGTGCTGGTTGAAGTGCACCCGCGCCGTGTTCTGGTAGAGCCGGGTGGCCAGCTGGTGCTCGGCTTCTTCGATGGTCATGGCGTCGCCATGGTCGATCCGCTCGCCGACCTCGTAGTCGCCCCAGCGGTGGGCCGCGCCCGCCGCCGCGAAGTCGAAGCCGGAAAAGTCGAGGCCCTCGGGAACCGCCAGGCGGCCGGCGCTCACCGCCGCCGGCAGCTCCGGCAACACCGGCTCGGGCGCCGGCGCGGCGGCATCGCCTTTGCGCACCATGACCCAGCGCGTGTACTCCACCACGGCCTCGCCGCGCTGGTTCGCGCCGCGGCTGCGCAGGTAGACCACGCCGGTCTTGCCGTTGGAATTCGCCTTCAGGCCGACCACCTCACTCTCGGCGGAAAGCGTGTCGCCGGGGTAGACCGGCGCCAGGAAGCGGCCGTCCGCGTAGCCGAGGTTGGCGACGGCGTTCAGCGACACGTCGGGCACCGTCTTGCCGAAGACGATGTGGAAAGCCAGCAGGTCGTCGATCGGCGCCGCCGGCAGGCCGCAGGCCTGGGCGAAGACCGCGGAGGACTGCAGGGCGAAGCGTGCGCCGTAGAGCGCGGTGTAGAGCGCCTGGTCGCCGGCGGTCACCGTGCGCGGCGTGGCGTGGCGCAGCACCTGGCCGAGGCGGAAGTCCTCGAAGAAGTTGCCGGGATTGTTCTTGGTCATCCGGTGTCCCTCGCTCAGGCCGCCGATTCGAGCTCGGCGATCGCCTGCGCCAGCGCCACCAGGCGCCGGGCGTTCTCCACGTGGAGGTTCTCGATCAGCTTGCCGTCGACCACCACGACGCCTTTGCCGCCCGCCATGGCCTCGGCATGGGCGGCGATGATCTTGTGCGACCAGGCAATCTCCTCGCCCGAGGGCGCGAAGACCTCGTTGGCCGTGGCGATGGTCTTGGGGTGGATCAAGGTCTTTCCGTCGAAGCCGAGTTCCTTGCCCTGCAGGCACTGGGCGGCAAAGCCCGCCTCGTCGGAGAGATCGAGATGCACGCCGTCGACGATGGCGACGCCGCAGGCGCGCGCCGCCAGGATGCAAAGGCCGAGGCTGGTGAGCACCGGCAGGCGCTGCGGCGTGTGGGCTGCCTGCAGGTCCTTCACCAGGTCGGAGGTTCCCATCACCAGGCAGGTGATCCGCCTGGAAGCCCCGGCGACTTGCTGGGCGTTCAGCATGCCGAGCGGAGTTTCCATCATGCATTGGATGCCCATGGACGCCGGCGCGCCGGCTTTGTCCATCAGGCTTTCCAGCTCGTGGACCATGGCCGCGGTTTCCACCTTCGGCAGCAGGACGGCGTCGGCACCGGTGGTCGCCATGGCCGTCACGTCGTCGCGGCCCCAAGGCGAGTCGAGGCCGTTCACCCGTACCACAATCTCTCGCCGGCCGTAGCCGCCTTCCGTCAGGGCCGCCGCGATCTGTGTGCGCGCCGTCGCCTTGGCATCGGGCGCCACCGCATCCTCGAGGTCGAGGATCAGGCTGTCGGCCGGCAGGCTGCGACCCTTTTCCAGGGCGCGCGTGTTGGAGCCGGGCATGTAGAGGACGGAGCGGCGCGGGCGGGCGCGAAGGGACATCGGCAGGACTCTCTCATTGCTGTCGTTCCATTCCTGCGCGGGCGCGCTTTATCGCGCCGGCGCAGATGGTTACCGACTATAAACCACGGCCACCCTGTGGCAAGCTGCCGCCCCCAAGGAACGCCCCTGCCGGCAAGTCCATGAACGTGATCTCCATCCAGTCTCATGTTGCCTACGGCCACGTCGGCAACGCGGCCGCTGTCTTCGCGCTGCAGCGCCTGGGCATCGAGGTATGGCCGGTCCACACGGTGCAGTTCTCCAACCACACCGGCTATCCGGACTGGCAGGGCGAGGTCTTCAGCGCCGGGCACATCGCCAGCCTCATCGACGGCCTGGCGGCGCGCGGTGCGTTGGCGCGGTGCGACGCGCTCTTGACCGGCTACGTCGGCGACCCCGCTCTCGGTGCGGTCATCGTCGACGCCGTCGCCCGCACCCGCGCCGCCAACCCGCGGGCGATCTACGCCTGCGATCCGGTGATGGGCGATCACGGCAAGGGCCTCTTCGTGCGCGAGGGCGTTCCTGCTTTTCTGCGGGACAGGGCGCTGCCGGCTGCCGACATCGTGACGCCCAACCTCTTCGAGCTGGAAATCCTCAGCGGGCAAAACCCGCGCAGCCTCGAGGAGGTGCGTGATGCCGCCGCGACGCTGCTGCGGGTCGGGCCCAAGGTGGTGCTGGTGACCAGCCTGTCGTCCGCAGGCAACGCCGCCGGCGAGATGGAAATGCTGGCGGTGACAGCAGAGGGCGCCTGGCGCGTCGCCAGTCCGCGCCTGCCTATCGAGCCGCCGCCCAATGGGGCCGGCGACGCGGTTGCAGCCCTCTTCCTCGGCTTCTATCTGAAGACTGCTTCGGTGCCGCAGGCGCTGGCTGCGGCCGCCTCGGCGATCTTCGAAATCCTGGCGACCACTGAGGAGTCCGGCGAGACCGAGCTGCAGCTGGTCGCCGCCCAGGATCGCCTGGCCGCCCCGCGCCGCCGCTTCACCGCGACGCCCCTTTAAGTGACAGCAGGTCTCATTTGGGCGGGAAACGGCGGCCTTCAGCCGCCACAGTTACGCAAATTTTGAAGGCGACATATCCTAGAAAGCACTTTATATTTGCATATTCTCACCGGCAGATATCCGCGATCGGCCAAAAAAGGGGAATCAAGCCATGAAACTCAGGAATTTTCTACTTACAGCTGTCACGGCGGCTTCCGTGATCGCCTTCACCCAAGCCAGCCGCGCGGCGGACCTCATCGTCGCGACCGACACCGCCTTTGTCCCGTTCGAATTCAAGGAAGGCGATAAATACGTCGGCTTCGACATCGACATGTGGGACGCGATCGCCAAAGAAATCGGCGTCTCCTACACGCTGCAGCCGATGGATTTCAACGGCATCATTCCCGCGCTGCAGACCAAACAGGTCGACGTCGCGCTTGCCGGCATCACCATCAAGGACGAGCGCAAGAAAGTCATCGACTTCTCCGATGGCTACTATGACAGCGGCTTCCTCCTGATGGTCCCGAGCGATAGCACGATCACGGAAGCCGGCGACCTTAAGGGCAAGACCCTGGCGGTGAAGACCGGCACCTCGGCGACCGACTACGCCAAGGAGCATTTCACGGAAACCGAATTGCGCCAGTTCCCCAACGTCGACAACGCCTATCTCGAGCTTCAAACCGGCCGTGTCGATGCCGCCATGCACGACACGCCGAACGTGCTCTACTACGTTGCGACCGCCGGCGGCGGCAAGGTCAAGGCCGTCGGCGCGCAGATGATGGCGCACGAATACGGCATCGGCTTTCCCAAGGGCAGCGAATTGGTCACCAAAGTGAACGCGGCGCTTGCCAACATGAAGGCGGATGGCCGTTACAACGCAATCTACAAGAAATGGTTCGGCACCGAGCCGAACAGCTGATCGTAACGCCCTGACACTGCGTGCCGGGCGGCCCCGGCACGCCTCTTTCCGGAGGTCGTCATGGAATTCGATTGGTCCGTCGTCGTCGACGCGACACCTGCGCTGCTCGGCGGCGCGCGCCTGACGATCCTCATTACGCTGGCGGGTCTGGTAGGCGGTCTTGCAGTGGGCTTCATTGCCGGCCTCATGAGGGCTTACGGCAATGCCCTGTTGAACGCTGTTGCCTTCACCTACGTCGAACTCGTGCGCGGCACACCGATCGTCGTGCAGGTCATGTTCATCTACTTCGCGCTACCGGTACTGGCGGACATTCGCGTCAATCCGATGACGGCTGCGATCACGGCGATCATCGTCAACGCCGGTGCCTACATCGCGGAGATCGTCCGCGGCTCCTTCCTCTCGGTTCACAAGGGCCTGAGGGAGGCCGGGCTGGCGCTCGGCCTGCCGACATGGAAGGTCCTGTTCTACATCGTCGGCCCGGTCGCCTTCCGCCGCATGATCCCGCCACTCGGCAACCAGTTCATCGTCAGCCTGAAGGACACCTCGCTGTTCATCGTCATCGGCGTCGGGGAACTGACGCGCCAGGGCCAGGAGATCATGGCGGCCAATTTCCGTGCCGTCGAAATCTGGAGCGCCGTGGCGATCCTCTACCTGATCATGACCGGCACCTTGACGCTGATCCTGCGCGCCACCGAGAAGAGGATGCGGATGCTATGAGCCTCGTCGAGTTCCGCAAGGTCACCAAGACCTTCGACACCGTAGTCGTGCTGAAGGAGGTCGACCTCGCCATCGACGCCGGCGAAGTGGTGGTGCTGATCGGGCCCTCCGGCTCCGGCAAGTCGACGCTGCTGCGCTGCATCAACGCGCTCGAGCAGATCAACGGCGGCGATCTCGTGGTCGACGGCATCAGCGTGAAGGCGGGCAGCTCGAAGATCCGCCTGATCCGCCAGGAAGCTGGAATGGTCTTCCAGCAGTTCAATCTCTTCCCGCAGATGACAGCGCTGGAAAACGTTGCCTTCGGGCCGCGCCGGGTGCGCGGGGCGAGCCGCCGTGAGGCCACCGAACAGGCCGAAGCGCTGCTTGCCAAGGTTGGGTTGGCCGACCGCGGCCATCACTATCCCGCCGAGCTGTCGGGCGGACAGCAGCAGCGGGTGGCCATCGCGCGCGCGCTCGCCGTCAAGCCGAAGCTGATGCTTTTCGACGAGCCGACATCTGCGCTGGACCCGGAGCTGCGCCATGAGGTTCTGCGGGTCATGCAGGCACTCGCCGAAGAGGGCATGACCATGATCGTGGTCACCCATGAAATGGCTTTCGCCCGCAAGGTCGGGACGCGGCTGATCTTCATGGAAGACGGCAAGATCGCTGTCGACGGCGAGCCGGCCGACCTTCTGGCCAAGGCCGAGAATCCAAGGCTGCGTGAGTTTCTCCAGCATGTTAACTGATGCCGGCGACCGGCTTTGCTTCCTCGAAGTTGCCGGAACGCCTTACGAGGTCGGCATGCAGCTCGGACGCCATGCCGAGGACATCGTCAACAGCTATCTTGTCCGGACGCACGCCTGGGCCAGCGTGATGGCGTTCCGGCAAGATCCCCGGATCCTGGCGGCGAAGGCCCTGGTCGAGGCGCGGTTTCCCCGTTATTGGCAGGAGCTCTGCGGCCTTGCGGCCGGCCTCAAGCTGCCCTTCGACGACGTCTTTGCCTGGAACAGCCGCGGCGACGTCTGGGCGATGGCGCCGGACGGCTGCACGACGGTGCAACTCCCGGGACTGCGGCCGGTGCTGGCGCACAACGAAGACGGCCATGCCGGGCTGAGGAGACGATGCAGCGTCGCGCTGATCCGCTCCGCGGGGGGCAAGGCGTTCGCCAGCTTCGTCTATCCCGCCTCGATTCCCGGCCACAGCTTCGCGGTGACGGAAGCCGGGCTCGTGCAGACCGTCAACAACATCCGCTCGCAGCGCGCCGGCAACGGTCTGCCTCGCATGATTCTGACGCGCGCGGTGCTCGACTGCGAGGCCATTGATGAGGCCGTCAGCCTGCTTGCCGGCGCCGCCAGGGCCGGAGCCTTTCATGTGAGCCTGGCGCGCGCAGGGGACCCGCGGCTCGTCAGCGTCGAGTTCACGCACTCCGACTGCTCTGTCAGGACGATCGCTCAGCCTCGATGCCACGCGAATCACCTCATCCACCCGGGCGCCAGCGCCGAAGAGCAGGTCATTACCGAGTCGTCGTGGGCGCGCCAGCAGCGCGGCGACGAGATCATCGGCGGCCTCGGCCGGCGCGATCTCGATCCGCTGTCGATCCTGTGGGACAGGGCGAGACCGGCGCTTCCCGTTTATCGCGCGCAGCCGGACGACCCCGACGGCGAGAACACCCTCGCCACGGCGGTTTTCGAGATTGCCACGGACAAGGTAGCCTGGCGAGTTTATGATAGGCGCGGGGCACCGCCCTGCTTCGCCGCGGACGAGGGACTGGTGCCGTCGTCAGTGGAACTGAAGGGCGGAACGGGTGATATTGCACAGGTCCAATGACAGCAACTGCGAAACCAAGCAGCATTGAAGAGCTGCGAGAACTCGTGCTCCTGATCAGCCGTGACCAGACCGACATCAACCTCGGCAGCAAGGCGCTCGACGCGCTGGCGAAGCTGGTGGACGCTCCGGAGCAGGCAGCCGTACGCACCATCTCCGAGCTCGGCGACCAACTCTCAGTCAATGCCTCGACGCTGACGCGCCTGTCGAAGAAGCTCGGCTTTGCCGGCTTCAACGACTTTCAGAATGTCTTTCGCCAGGCCATCGCCGACGACGAGCGGTATTTCTACAGCCGTCAGGCGGGGCGGCTGCTGTCGGCCATGCCCGCCGGCGATGAGAACATCGGGGTCTTCGAGCGCCTTGCGCGCGAGACTGCGGCCAATATCGACGGCTTCATGGCCCAGCTCGACACCGCGACTTTGACTGAAGTGGCATCGCAGCTGGCCAGCGCCCGCCGTGTGCGCGTGCATGGCGTACGCCAGTACCATGCCTTCGCGAGCTTCCTTGCTTACGGGCTGGGGATGCTGAGGAGCGATGTTGCGCTGTTGGACGCCTCTCAGCTCGGCGCTGCCGAGGCTCTGGCGCAGCTCGAGAAAGGCGATGTGGTCGTCGTGGCCAGCTGCGCGCCCTATACCCGGAGCATCGCAGACGTTGCCGAGACCGCTGCCGCCTGCGGGCTGGAGGTCGTAGCGATCACCGATACCCGGGCCTCGCCTCTGGTCGGGCCGTCACGCCATGCCTTTTTCATCCCGCACGCCAGCAGCTTCTTCAGCAACAGCATGGGCGCCTACATCGTGTTCTGTGAGGGCCTGCTCAATCTCGTCGCTCGAAAGATGGGCAAGAGCGCCTTGAGCGCGCTGGCTCATCGCGAAGAGCTGATCGCCGGCATGCGGATTGAGATGGAGTAGACCGCCACCGGTAGGCCAGCCTCATGCCCGGCGGCTGGCGCTGGCGAGCAGGCCCGCGGCCGTCAGCAGCAGACCGCCGCTGATGCGGTTGATCCAGGACGCGCGCTCTCGCAGCAGCGGCGCGAAGCACCTGCCGGAGATCACATAGGCCAGCGCCGCGAAGATCTCGGTCACCAGGAAGGTCGCCCCCATCACCGCGAACTGCGGCAGGGCGGGCTCGGCGGCCACCAGGAACTGTGGAAAGACTGCGGTAAAGATGAGGATCGCCTTGGGATTGCCGATGGCGACGAGGAATTCCTTGCGCGCCATGGCTGCGAGCGACTGCGCCTTCGCCGCAACAGCAGGGTCGAGCGCCGTCGCGGCCGGGGCGCGCAGCGCCCGGATGCCGAGATAGATGAGGTAGGCGACGCCGGCCCACTTGACGACCTGGAAGGCCAGTTCGGAGGCTGCCAGCACCGCGCCGAGCCCGACCGCAGCGATGGCGATCATGACGGCGAAAGCGGCAAGCCGCCCGCCGACCGCGACCAGCGAGGCAACGACGCCATAGCGCAGGCCGTTGGTCAGCGCCATCAGGTTGTTGGCCCCAGGCGAAAGGCAGAGCAGCACGGCGGCCGCGACGAAAACGGACCAGGCTTCGAGGGTCATGACGGATCACTCTTGAGCCGGGCGGGCCACGGGGCGGCCGGCCCGGCATGTCGCATTACATGTAGTCGCGCACGAGCGTTTCGGCGATCTGCACGGTATTGAGCGCCGCACCCTTGCGCAGATTGTCGGAGACCACCCAGAGGGACAGTCCGTGCTCGACCGTCGGATCGCTGCGTATGCGGCTGACGTAGACCGCGTCCTCGCCGGCGCACTCGGCCGGGGTGACGTAACCCTCGTCGGTGCGGTGGTCGATGACGATGATGCCGCTTTGTGCCTTCAGCGCCTTGAGCGCCTCTTTCTCGTCGATCGGATTCTCGAACTCGACGGTAAGCGCCTCGGCATGGCCGACGAAGACCGGTACGCGCACGCAGGTCGCCGTCAGCTTGATGGCGGGATCGAGGATCTTCTTGGTCTCGACCATCATCTTCCACTCTTCTTTGGTGTAGCCGTCATCCATGAAGCTGTCGATGTGGGGGATCACGTTGAAGGCGATCTGCTTGGTGAACTGCTCCGACCTGACCGGCTCGTTCACGTAGATGCCGCGGGTCTGATTGAACAGCTCATCCATGCCGTCCTTGCCGGCGCCCGAGGTCGACTGATAGGTCGCCACCACGACGCGCTTGATCTTCGCCAACTCATGCAACGGCTTCAGCGCCACCACCATCTGGATGGTCGAGCAGTTCGGATTGGCGATGATGTTGCGCTTGGCGTAACCGGCCAGCGCCTGCGGATTGACCTCCGGCACCACCAGCGGCACGTCGGGGTCCATGCGGAACTGCGAGGTGTTGTCGATCACCACGGCGCCCTTCTTGGCGGCCTTGGGCGAAAATTCCGCCGATATCTTCGCGCCTGGAGAAGAGAACACCAACTCGGTGCCGGTGAAGTCGAAGGTCGCCAGGTTCTGTACCTTCAGGTCGTCCTCACCGAAGGAGATCTTGGCACCGACCGAGCGCTCGGAGGCCAATGCTGCGACGTCGTCGATCGGAAATGCGCGCTCGGCCAACGTCTTCAGCATCTCGCGCCCCACGGCGCCCGTTGCGCCGACAACTGCTACCTTGTATCCCATTGCCTTCTACCTATGTGCCTTTCGCAGATAAACTGTTTGCTAAATTGACCGGCATACTGCCGGCTCAAGGACCATCGCCCCGACATGATCCGCTCGAAAACCTACCGCGAGTTCTGGCCGCGCTATCTCGACGAACACCGGCGCCGCGCGACCCGGATCCTGCACGTCACCGGCAGCGGCCTCGGCCTTGTGCTGCTGGCCGGCGCTGTCGCGGCGGCCGACTGGCGGCTGGCGGTCGCGGCCCTGGTCTGCGGCTATGCCTTCGCCTGGATCGGCCACGCCCTTGTGGAGCACAACCGCCCGGCGACTTTCTCTCACCCCTGGTGGTCATTCATCAGCGATTTCCGGATGCTGTTCACATGGCTCGCCGGGCGCCTACCCGCAAGTTCGGACTGAGCCGGCGCCGGTGCAGCGGCTTTGTATCTGTGTTGCTGTCTGGTCCCTGAAGTTCGGCCCCTAACGAGAAAGGCCGCCCAGCGGGACGGCCTTTCCTGACGTCCATGGGTTCGCGCCTAGTTCGAGGCAGTCTGGCCAGTGGTGGTGGTCGGCTTGGCGACCGGGGTCGACTGCTCGGCGGTAACCGTCGATTTCGAGCTCTGAGCAGTGTGAAAGCTGCAGTCCGCGAAAGCAGCGCCCGCGAACCCAACGACTCCTGCCGCAACTATAAGGGCGGTAAGGGTCTTCTTCATTACACAATCTCCCACTGGAGCTTTGGAGGCGGCGACTCTAGTCCGGCCGCCGCCGCCCGTCAATCGACTGAATTGTGACCGCCTTGCCGCGACGGCCGCGGCGCTATGCCGCCCGCTTGTCGAGGGCGGCCAGGATGGCATCGCCCATCTGGCTGGTGGAGACCGTCGCCTGGCCCGGCTTGGCGATGTCGCCGGTGCGCTTGCCGGCGGCCAGCACGTCCTGCACGGCCTGCTCGATGAGCTCGGCGTCCTCGGCCAGGTCGAAGGAATAGCGCAGCATCATGGCGAAGCTGAGCAGCGTGGCCAGCGGGTTGGCCTTGTTCTGGCCGGCGATGTCCGGGGCGGTGCCGTGTACCGGTTCGTAGAGCGCGGCCCGGCGGCCGCTGGCGTCGGTAGCGCCGAGCGAGGCCGAAGGCAGCATGCCGAGCGAGCCGGTCAGCATGGCCGCGGCATCGGAGAGGATGTCGCCGAAGAGGTTGTCGGTGACGATGACATCGAACTGCTTGGGGTTGCGCACCAGCTGCATGGCGCAGTTATCGGCGTACATATGGCTGAGCTCGACCTCCGGATACTCGGCCGCGTGCAGCTTGGTCACCTCCTCGCGCCACAGCACGCCGGATTCCATGACGTTGGCCTTCTCCACCGAGCAGAGGCGGTTGCCACGCTTCTTGGCCAGGTCAAAGGCGACACGGGCGACGCGCTGAATTTCCGGCGTGGTGTAGACCTGCGTGTTGATGCCGCGGCGGGTGCCGTCGGGCAGCATTTCGATGCCGCGCGGCTCGCCGAAGTAGATGCCGCCGGTCAGCTCGCGCACGATCATGATGTCGAGGCCGGCGACCAATTCAGGCTTGAGCGTCGAGGCGTCGACCAGGGCATCGAAGCAGAGCGCCGGCCTGAGGTTGGCGAAGAGCACCATCTCCTTGCGCAGGCGCAAGAGGCCGCGCTCCGGCTTCTGGGCGAAAGGCAGATTGTCCCACTTCGGGCCGCCGACGGCGCCCAGCAGCACGGCATCGGCGGTCATCGCCTTGTCCATGGTGGCGTCGCTGATCGGCACGCCCTCGCCGTCGATGGCGGCACCGCCGACCAGGCCCTCTTCGAGGCCGAAGCCGACCGAGCGGCGCCTGTCCATCCAGTCGATGACCCGACGCACCTGGGCCATCACCTCGGGGCCGATGCCGTCGCCCGGCAGGATCAGCAGTTTCTTGTTGGACGGCATGGCGCTCTTCCCTTTCTTGCGTACTGATTGACGTGACTGTAGCCGGTTTCGCCTAACCCACGGATGACGTGGGTGCGGGCACGGCACCCTCGGCCAGGCTGGCGACGGCCGCCTCGGCGGCAGCAAGGCCTGAGCGATAGGCGCCGTGAGCGGTTGCGAAGTCGCCCTCGGATGTCGCCTCGCCCGCGAAGAAGAGTCGGTCCTCGATGGGGGCGGCAAGCAAGGCGCGCGCGCCAGCAGCGCCCGGCCGGGCGTAGGAATAGGCCCCGCCGGCCCAGGGGTCCGCCAACCAGCCACTGGCGGCAATGGGCGCGACAGTTCCGCGAACGGAGCTACCGTGGGCGAAGGCGAGCTCGCCCTCGGCGAAATCGGCCATGGCGTCAAGGCCGGCCGCTTCCAGATCGCCTGCGAGATCGCCGCCGAAATAGGCGGTGACGACCGGCCGCCCGAAGGGATGCACGTGCATGTGGCAGCACGCGACCCGGTCGAAGCGGCTGTGTAGCTGATGGTCGCGCGGCGGCCCGAAGGGGGCGCCCTCGATCGCCAGGAACAGCTTGAGGTCGGCGCCGAGCGGCAGGTCGCCGGCCGCCGCTACCTTCTCTGCCGGCAGGTCCGGCTGGAAATCGACCGCGCCCCCCGCAAGCACGTTGGTGGGCAGCGTGACGACGACACGCTCGGCCGTCACCCTGCCCCGTGCCGTCTCGACGGCGATCGTCTTGCCGCGCCAGTCGATGCACTTGACCGGGGCGGACAGCCGGATCGGCAGGCCTTGCGCCAGGGTCTTAATGAGTGCGCCGTAGCCGGCCGGCAGGCGCCAGTTGACGGGCGTATCGTCGAAGCTGGCAAGGTCGACGGCGGAGACCTGGTCGAGCCGGCCGCCGGTCATCCAGCCGCAGACCGCCTCGAGCGACGGCCGCCAGCGGTGGTCGCTCGCGATGAGGTCGCCGAGCGCGACGTCGGGGCCTCCGGCCGCGGCCAAGGCTGCGGCCTTGGAAAAGAGATCGGTGAGGGAGTCGCGCAGATCTGCGTGCGCCGCCTCGCCGAGCTTGGCGGTATTCCACTTGGTGGCCCAGAATTCGCCGTACTCGTCGACCTCGACGCCGAGCGCGCGGGCCAGTGGCACCAGGGGATTGATGTCCGCCGAGTGCAGCCACTCGCAGCCGAGGTCGATCGGAAAGCCGAGGCCGCTGTCCCGGGTCCAGGCCCGCCCGCCGACCCGGTCGCGCGCCTCCAGGATGACGAAGCTGCGGCCCGCCTCGGCCAGCGCGCGGCCCGCGCCGACGCCGGCCGCGCCGGCACCGATCACCACGACGTCGAATTCGGCCGTGCTGCTCATGACGCTAGTGAACCGCCGGACAAATGGACAGGGCTAGGCCCAGGGCTGGCTGGTCTTGCGGGCCGCCTCGAAGGCAGCGATCTTGTCGGCCTTCTGCAGCGTCAGTCCGATGTCGTCGAGCCCGTTCAGCAGGCAGTGCTTACGGAAGGGATCGAGGTCGAACTTGATGGTGCCGCCGTCGGGGCCGGCGATCTCCTGCTTTTCCAGGTCCACCGTGACCACCGCGTTGGCGCCGCGCGAGGCGTCGTCCATCAGCAGATCGACCTGTTCCTGCGGCAGCACGATGGGCAGGATGCCGTTCTTGAAGCAGTTGTTGTAGAAGATGTCGGCGAAGCTCGGCGCGATGACGCAGCGGATGCCGGCGTCGAGCAGGGCCCAGGGCGCGTGCTCGCGGCTGGAGCCGCAGCCGAAGTTCTCGCCCGCCACCAGGATTCTGGCGTTCCTGTAGGCCGGCTGGTCGAGCACGAAGCCGTCCTTGGGCTGGCCCTTCTCGTCGAAGCGCATCTCGTAGAACAGTCCCTTGGCAAGGCCGGTACGCAGCACGGTCTTCAGGAACTGCTTCGGGATGATCATATCGGTGTCGATATTGACCAGCGGCAGGGGCGCGGCGACCCCGGTGAGGGTGGTGAATTTTTCCATGTTTCTCGCAGAACCTCCTTGGCGGCCGCCCGCTGCTAGCCGGGCGCCGGAGGCGGATCATAGGAAATCCCGCGCAAAGGTCAAAACCTTGCTTCGGCAGGCCGCAGCAGGGAGTGACTGAGTGGTCTGGACGGAAGGCCGGAAGCCCCGCCCGGAGCCTCCAAACTAGGCGCAGGATCCTAGGCGCCCCACTGGCGCACGCGGCCGGTGTCGACGTGGAGGAAGCCGGACTTGGAGTAGAGGCCGACGCCGCCGGCCTGCAGTGACAACGCCGCCTTGTGCAGCGCCTTGAGATCGCGCTCCGGCAAGCGGATGTCGGTAGCCTTGCCCTGCATGTGCAGGGAGCGCTTGGCGACGCCGTTGCTGCTGGAGGCGAGGCTGGCGTTGGTCTTGGGTGAGCGATAACCGGAGATCAGTTCGACCGGCTGCTTGCTGTCCATGCCTTTGCGCAGGGCGTAGAGCAGGTCGAAGAGCTTGGGATCCATCTCCCACACCTCGCCGCTGCGCCAGTCGCGCAGCACGTGGTTTAGCACCTGGAGGCCCTCGGCGTGCAGCCTGCCGTCGCGCAGGTAGGTCGCCTGCACCTCCTCGCCGGTATGCAGCGAGCGGACGGCGAGACTGCGCGTCGCCGGCAAGTCCTTGGCGGCGAGCGCCAGATCCGGCAGCAGCGTTGTGGTGGCAAAGGCCGCCACGCCCGCGGCGGCAGCGGTGACGAAGCGGCGGCGCGAGAGCGCCCAACCCAGGGCGGGGTGAGTCTTCAGATGCATGCTGCCACAGGTCCCTTCTTCGTCGGCGAACCGCTCGGGGAATCCGTTCGACTCTGCACGCCTAGTGACGAACGGATCGTTAACAATCTGCATGGTTTCGCGAAGCGAGGCAACGGCGTCGCTCGCGGGCGGCGGGAGAAGAACCTGCCGCCCCTCCAAGACCCCCGGTGGGGCGGATTATTCCGCCGGCGGCCGACGGTTACCGCAGGTCGCTGCGGCGCGTGCCGACCAGCGCCTGGGCGAGGGTGGCGTCGCGCGCGTAGACGTCGTTGCGGAAATGCACGCTGCCGTCCTTGTTCACCCAGGAGGTCAGGTAGGTTATGTGCACCGGCAACGGCTTGCCGAGGGTCACGACGGTGCGCTCGCCCGAGACGACCGCCGCATCGATGCGTTCGCGGGGCCAGCCTTCGTTGAGCGCCAGCACGTACTCCGCCAGCAGCACCGGGTCCTGCACGCGGATGCAGCCGTGGCTGAAGGTGCGCTCCGGCCGGCTGAACAGCGACTTCGCCGGGGTGTCGTGCAGGTAGATGCTGAAGCGGTTGGGGAACATGAACTTCACCCGCCCTAGCGCGTTGAAGTCGCCGGAGTCCTGGCGGATCTTGTAGGGAAAGCTGGACTTGGAGACCCGCGACCAGTCGATGCTCTGCGGATCGACCACCGTCGCACCACTGCTCCAGTCGCTGAACAGCACGTAGTTGTTTCGCACCAGATAGCTGACGTCCTGCTTGATCTTGGGCAGCAGCTCGTCGCGGGCGATGGAGGGCGGCACGTTCCAGTAGGGATTGATCTCCACGTAGGTCATCGCGTGGCTGAAGATCGGCGTGCGGTGGTAGGGCTTGCCGACCACCACCGGCATGTCGAGCAGCGTCTTCGGCTCGTCGACCAGCTTCAGCTGCTGGTCGGCCAGGTTCACGAAGATGTGCCGCTGGCCGAGGTCATCGACCATCCAGCGCCGGCGCTCCAGGTTGAGGATCATCTGCTCGATGCGCTTCTCGATCGGCATGTTCAGCGCGGCGAGGGTCTGGTTGCCGACCGCCGCGTCCTGCGTGAGGCCGTGGCGGTACTGCATCCATCTCACGGCCGGCACCATGCCGTCGTCGTAGAAGTCGGCATCGCCGCCGGCTGCGGCGCGATCGTCCGCGGGCTTCAGGTCGCCGAGCAGGCGCAGGCGCTCGCGCAGCCGGCCGACGCGCGGATCGGTCATGCCCGGCTTCAGCGTCTCGCCCTGGGGAATCGGCTGCCAGCCGCCCTGCAGGGCGAGCGCGCGGTATTCGGCCAGCGCCACCTTCTGGCGGTCGTAGCGGTCGGTCTGCGGACGGTAGCCGTCGATGAAGCTGTCGAGGTCGACAGCGCGCGTGGCGGCCTGCAGCACGTCCTCCTTGTTCACCTCCTCGCGGAACACGAAGAGCTCCGGATCGGCGACATAAGGCGTGGTGCG